>CAYPJO010000006.1:0-46020 GCA_964411065.1 uncultured Thermodesulfovibrio sp. | reverse complement strand
TTCTTTAGCTTTTTAAATTTTACCGTAACCCTTTTACACAATTTTTCGTTTAATCCTGTTCAACTTAGATGACAAGGAATACTATCTTAAAAACAAGATTGAAAAGGTAGGAAAAGAGATATTTAGAGTTTTGAAAGTAAAAGAACCAGCCAACATCACAGTCAAGAAAGACTCCAAGATATAAAGAAGCACCTGCCTATCGAACATTCAGCTGAGTTGTTGTGCTAAAATTTACCTTTTGGAAAGTGAAATCCGGTATTTTTCAATAAATTATGAATTTTAATTGATAAACTCAGGTATTTGAGAATTTTAATTGAGTAACTTTAAAATCTCTTAATGGAATATTCTTGGATACTTTTTGCAATCATTTGCGCTTTTTCCTTAGCCACAAGTGATGCTTTGACAAAAAAGGCTTTAAAAGATCATGATGAATATCTAATAGCATGGTTGAGACTGGCTTTCTCTGCACCTTTTCTTCTTATTGCTTTCATATTAACTCCCCTACCAGAAGTTAAGAGCAATTTTTTTCTTATAATTTTCATTTCTTTACCCCTTGAGATTTTAGCATTGATTCTTTACGTCAAAGCCCTCAAAGTCTCTCCATTAAGCTTAACTCTGCCCTTTCTCTCATTAACTCCGATGTTTTTAATACTCATCGCATACCTTTTAATTGGAGAAAAGGTCTCTGTTAGTGGGGCTATAGGGATTATATTGATAGCGATAGGTAGTTATGTGCTAAATATTAGTCAATTTAAGAAGGGTTTTTTTGAACCTCTTATGGCTATTGCGAAGGAAAAGGGGTCAGTCTATATGATATTAGTTGCCTTTATTTATAGCATCACAGCCTCTCTCGGCAAGTTAGGAGTAGAAAGCTCTTCGCCAATTTTTTTTGGCAGTATTTATTTTTTTATAATCTTAATCGCCTTTACACCCATAGCATTTTTTAAAAGGAGAGAACCCTCTCCAAAACTGAGTAGTGAAGTTTTACGCTCTGCTTTTTTACCTGGGCTATTCTTCTCTTTAATGATTATTTCCCATTTTATCGCTATAAGTCTCACAAAGGTTGCATATATGATATCTGTCAAGAGATTAAGCCTATTAATTGGAGTTGTCTATGGTTATTACCTCTTTAAAGAATCTAACATTGGTGAAAGACTTATAGGCGCAACTATAATGTTATCAGGGTTCATATTAATTGTTTTGAGTTAATAAGATTCAGCTATTTTTGCATATGCTTTTTAATTTTAGCATTAAAGTTTTACATCCAAAAAGTTGTTTGATAATGATATCCACTAAAAAGCTCTTTCTAAGTATAATATAACTGTGATACGAAACAGCTTTTCTTTTCTTGAAGGTATAACTGAAAAGTTTGAACGCTCTCTATGGAGAAGGGGTATCCTTGTATGGGAAGATTTCTGTAACTATGACAGAATCTCCGGAATAGAACCAGAGAGAAAAAGATTTTATGATAGGCAATTAACTGAGATGATAAAAGAGCTTAAAGAGGGCAATTCGGTTTTTTTTACCTCCCTATTAAAAAAGCATGAACATTGGAAGCTCTTTGAAGAATTTAAGAGTGATACAATCTGTCTCGATATAGAGACAAACGGTTTACCCTTTAATTATGGTGGGCATATAACCCTTATTGGACTATATGATGGCTATGAATGGAGATATCTATTGAGAGAAGAAAACCTAACCTCTGAAAATTTACAAAAACTACTTCACGGCTATAAATATCTTATAACTTTTAATGGGATTGCCTTTGATATACCTTTTTTGATAAATTCTTTTCCAGAGATAGAGATCAAGATCCCCCATTTTGACTTATGCTTAGCAGCAAAAAGAGTAGGTATAAAAGGAGGCATGAAAAAGATTGAAAAGATTTTTGGTCTCTCCAGAGAATCTTCAATAAAAGGCTTAAATGGTTATGATGCTGTAAAGCTATGGAAAAATTTTCAAAAGGGTAGTCTTGAGGCTAAAGAGCTTTTGCTCACTTACAATAGGTATGATACAGTAAATCTTTTTAGACTTGGAGAACTTCTATATATTAAACTAAGAGAAAATTCAGGAATTGACAAGTATCTGACTCAAAAAGATGCATAATGAACTCATTTTAAGATTTCTATCCTATTTAGCAACAGAAAGGGGATTATCCCGTAATACGATAGAGTCCTATCGTATTGATCTCAGAGGTTTCTTAAGTTTTTTGGACAACAGTGGTCATTCAATAAATAATTTTAAAAAAGAAGACATCTTAAATTATATAAACTTTCTCAAAGATAAAGGCACGTCAGCTTCAACAATTTGTCGATTTCTATCAACGCTAAAAAGCTTCACAAGATTCCTTATACTCGAAAAGATAATCTCCGAGGATCCTACAGAAAGAATAAAAATGCCTTCAAGATGGCAAAGAATCCCTAAAGCCTCCAGCTTTGAAGAAATAGAACGACTCCTCCAGTCCGAATTGAAAAACCCTTTCCATCTAAGGGACATGGCAATGTTAGAACTTTTATATTCATCAGGCCTAAGGGTAAGTGAGCTAATATCTCTAAAGATTAATGACATAAACTTTGATGGCGGATTTTTAAGGGTAACAGGAAAGGGAGGAAAAGAGAGAATTGTACCGTTGAATGAAAGGGCTAAAACAAAGGTCAGAATGTATATGGAGACTCTTAGGCCAAGGCTACTCAAAAAAAAGCAATCTCCATATCTTTTTTTAACAAATAGAGGTGCACCTATGACCCGACAAAGATTTTGGCAATTTCTAAAGATATTAGGTAAACAGAATGGCGTGACCATATCTCCTCATGCTATACGACACTCCTTTGCCACTCACCTTCTTGAAAGAGGTGCAGATCTCAGGTCTGTCCAGAAGATGTTAGGACATGCCGATATATCTACCACTCAGATTTATACAAAAGTAACAGCAGAAAGGATAAAAAAGGTCTATTACCAATATCATCCAAGAGCAAAATAGGATAACTTTAAGACATTAGCAATCTAACAATGAGATTAACATTAAAAAAAGATAAATTGGGAGGCCAGAGCTTAAAGTTAGAAGTTCAGTAATAGGCACTGTACTTCAGCAATCGACTAATAGTAATCTCATTTCTGAGATAAAGTTCTTTAATATTTATAAAAAGTTAAGAGTGCGGATCTATTATACAAATTACAATCTGTAATTATAAATTACACAAAAGTCCTTTATAGGAGGAAAAATGAAGTTTACCCTAAAACCAGAAGAACTTTACAGAAGGTGTGAACCAGAGCTCTTAAATTTTGATACAACTGAAGATATAGATGTACTTAAAGATAGTATAGGTCAGGAAAGAGCATTAAAGGCTCTTGATTTTGGATTAAGGTTAGATTCATCAGGTTTTAATATCTTTGTTCTAGGTGAGAATGGCACTGGCAGAATGAGAAGTATCAGAATGCTTTTAGAGGAGCTAGCCAAAAAAGAGCCCGTTCCTAATGATTGGTGTTATGTCTACAATTTTAAAGATCCTGACAACCCAATAGCCGTTTCTCTTCCTCCTGGTAGAGGTAAGGAGTTTCAGAGAGATATAGAGGTTTTAATAAAAAATATCAAAGAAGAACTTGTCAAAGTTTTTGAATCAAAGGAATACGAAAAACAGAGAAATAAAATTATTGAAGAATTTCAACAAAAGCAAAAAGCTTTCTTTACAAGCATTGAGGAAGAAGCCCAGTCAAAAGGTTTCGCTATAAGAAAGACTGTTTCAGGGCTCTTTATAATACCCATAAAAAAGACTGGTGAGCCACTAACAGAGGAAGAATACGCATCTTTTGATGAGGCTACTAAAAAAAGAATAGAAGACATTGGCAAATCACTCCAGGAAAAGGTCAACGATGTAGCAAGAGCATTAAAAGAAGCAGAAAGACTATTTAAAGAGATGCTAAATAGGCTCGAAAAACAGATTGCTTTAGAAGCAATAGGTACTCGTATTGATGATCTCATAAAAAAGTATGAAAAAATCGACAAGGTTGCAACATATTTAATAGCTCTACAGGAAGATATTCTATCACATCTTGAAGATTTTAAAACTCAAGAAGAGCCTCCATCACCTTTACCATTTATGAAGGTGCCTAAACCGGAAACATCTTTCAGTAAATACTCCGTCAATCTCATTGTCGATAATTCTAACACTAAAGGAGCCCCCATAATCATAGAAAGCAATCCTACCTACTTGAATCTCTTTGGTAAAGTAGAGTATAAAGTTCAGTTTGGGATTGCAGTTACAGATTTTTCAATGATAAAAGCTGGATCGTTACATAAAGCTAACGGAGGCTATATTGTAATTCAAGGGATTGACCTTTTCAAAAATCTTTTCTCCTATGATGCTCTAAAGAGAGCTTTGAAAAATAAAGAAATAAAAATAGAGGATGTTTGGGAACAGTATCGTTTATTAAGTACAGTTACTATGAAACCTGAACCAATTCCCCTTGATATTAAAGTGATTTTAGTCGGAAGCCCTTATATGTACTATATTTTATATAATCTTGATGAAGAATTTAGAGAACTTTTTAAAGTGAAAGCTGATTTTGATAACAAGATGGAAAGAAGTGATGAAAACATTTTAAAATATGCTTCCTTCATTGCAACTTGTCAAAAAGAAGAAGGCCTGCTACCAATTGATAAGGGTGCCGTGGCAAAAGTAATAGAATATAGCTCAAGACTCTGCGAACATCAAGATAAACTATCAACTAAATTCAGTGAAATATCTGATCTTTTAAAAGAGGCAAATTACTGGGCTTTAAAGAGTGGAAGTGTAAAGATTAACGAAAAACATATACTTACAGCTCTAAATGAGAAGATATATCGTTCTAATAAAATTGAAGAAAGAATTAGAGAAATGATTATAGAGGATACCCTTATTGTAAACACGGAAGGCAAAAAAGTTGGACAGGTAAATGGTTTAGCTGTTTTAGATCTTGGTGATTACAGCTTTGGAAAGCCCTCAAGGATAACTGCACGAACCTATACTGGTAAGGCAGGAGTAGTAAATATTGAGCGCGAAACTAAGATGAGCGGCAGAATTCACGAAAAGGCTATAATGATAATATCAAGTTACCTTGGCAGTAAATATGCAATAAAAAAACCGATAAGTCTCTCTGCATCTATTACTTTTGAACAGCTTTATGAGATGGTTGAAGGTGACAGTGCAACTTGCGCAGAACTCTATGCTTTATTAAGTAGTTTATCAGGTGTGCCCTTAAGGCAAGACATTGCTGTTACGGGTTCTATGGATCAATATGGTGAAGTCCAGCCCATTGGCGGAGTTAATGAGAAAATCGAGGGCTTTTTTGAATTATGCAAACTGAGAGGGTTAAAGGGGCAAGGGGTAATAATACCAAGAAGGAACATTAAAAATTTAATGCTTAAAGAGGATGTGATTAATGCTGTTAAAGAGAGTAAGTTTTTCATCTATGCAATTGATAAAATGGAGGAAGGGCTTGAAATATTGACTGGTATGCCTGTAGGCGAAATGAATGAAGATGGCACTTATCCAGAAGGAACTATAAATTATCTCGTCTTGAAGCGTCTAACAGAGATTGCAGAAGCCCTTGAAAAAAAGAAAGATAAAGAAGGGGAAGAAAAAGAAAAAAAGAAAGATAATGATAATTGATGTTAATTAAATATCTTCTTCAAGTTTTCTTAATAATTTTGGTCTCTTTTATAATTGCGTTGCTTCCTAAAAAAATAGCAATTAAGGCTGGCGATATTTTTGGATTGCTTTTATTCTATACTTGGAGTAGTCGGCGTAAGATTGCAATTGAAAATATTTCAAGTCTCAAGTTTTTTCCTAAAGACGCTGTAAATATTTGCAAAGAAAGCTTTAAAAATCTTGGTAAGTCTTTAGTCGAGATAATAAAGATCTATTGTGGCTTTGGAGCTAAGATTATAGATGATACAGAGATCAGAGGAATTGAGTATTACAAAAAAGCCAAAAAGAAAAAAAGGGGAATAATATTCATAACAGGACATTGTGGAAATTGGGAACTAATGGCTTTAACTTTTGGATTAAAGATTGAAAATACTGCCATTGTTGTCAGAGAACAAAATAATCCCCTTCTAAATAGTTTAGTTGAGAAATTAAGGTCTAAATATGGTAATAGAATACTTTACAAAAAAGGAGCTCTCAAAGGCATATTAACTGAGCTTAAACTCAATAATCCTGTCGGGATTCTAATGGATCAAGCTGTCTTAAGCAATGAGGGATTTATTATCGATTTTTTAGGAAAACCTGCCTGGACCACAAAAATGCCAGCGTTAATAGCCAGAAAAACTGGAGCTCCTGTTCTACCTATTTTTATAAATCGTGAAGGAGATAAACATGTAATTAACATATATCCTGAGATTACCTTATCAAGAGAAGTTGATTTCGAAAAAGCTATATTGGAGGATACAAAAAATTTCTCAGGGTATATAGAAAAGTATATAAAAACTCATCCTTCCGAATGGTTATGGATTCATAGGAGATGGAAACGCACTGAAAATAAAAAAATTTTTTTATCCACAGCCAAACAAACTAGTGCTTAAATATCTATCACCCCTGTCAGGGAAGATGACAACAATCTTTTTGCCTCTGCCAAGTCTTCTTGCAACTATTTGTCCTGCCCACATAGCTGCTCCTGAAGATATTCCCACCAGTAAACCCTCCTTTTTTGCTAATTGTTGTGCAACTTTTTCGGCATCTCTATCTGTAACCTTTATCACCTCATCATAAATTTTAGTATTCAATACTCCTGGATAGAAACCTGCGCCGATTCCTGCGATTCTGTGTTTGCCAGGCATACCACCTGAAAGGACTGGCGATCCTGCAGGTTCTACAGCTACAATCAATATATTAGATTTTTTTTGTCTTAAGACCTCTCCTACACCAGTTATCGTCCCCCCTGTTCCAACTCCTGCCACAAAAGCGTCAGGGATGTCACCAAGAGCTTCTATTATTTCAATGGCCGTTGTTCTGCGATGAATCTCGGGATTAGCAGGATTATCAAATTGATGGGGCATATAATAATCGGGATTCTCTAACAAGATTTTTGTGGCTGTTTCTACAGCCCCAAGCATTCCTTTTTCTCCTGGGGTTAAGATTAATTTAGCATTATATGCCCGTAATAGTTGTCTCCGTTCTATTGACATAGTTTCAGGCATGGTAAGTATTAGGTTATAACCCTTTACAGCACAGACCAAAGCGAGTCCTATTCCAGTGTTTCCACTTGTAGGTTCTATTATTGTTCCGCCCTCTTTTAATTTGCCCTCCCTTTCTGCTTCCTCAATCATCGCAAGTGCAATCCTATCCTTTACAGAACCTCCTGGGTTACAGCCTTCAAGTTTTGCATATACTTCAGCATCTTCTTCAGAGACCAATTTGTTAATCTTTACAAGAGGTGTATTCCCAATAAGTTGAAGAGCATTTTTATTCAATTTCATAGCTCCTCCAAGATTTTCTCTTTAAAGTAATATCAAAAATTATTTGGAAATAATGCCTTCTCTCAGAAGAGGTTTCGAAAATTTATGTATGGCAAATCGTATATTCCCTACTTTCAAAGAACAACCTTTTCAATGGCTTTGTAAACATCATCAACAGATATAGATTCAAGACACCTAATAGTCTTACAGCTTCGTTTATAACAAGGGGAGCAGGAAAGATAACTTTTCAGTACTATACGCTTACCAAAGTATGGTCCTGTTCTTATCGGATTTGTAGGACCAAAAATAGCTATGACAGGGGCTCCGCAAGCGACAGCTAAATGCATAGGACCCGAGTCATTTGCTATAACAAATTTAGCGCCTCTAAATAATGCTATAAGGTCTACAAGGGTTGTCTTGCCTGCCAAAGATATAGCATTCCCTTGAGAGTTTGCTTCGATAAAATCTGAGATTTCTTTATCAGCTTTACTTCCTATTATCACACTTTTTATGTCCAAAAGAGTTGCAATTTTGGCAAATCTTTCGGATGGCCATTGTTTCGTTTTCCATCGAGCGGTAGGAACAAAAACGGCATATTCTTTTAGGTCTTCTATCACCTTTTTAATATAATCTGATTCTAAGGCTAATGGTAAAGGAAAAATTACCTCATTAATATTACATCCCATTGCTTCTGCAATCTTAAGATATCTGTCGACCGCGTGGATATCCTTTCCTCCTTCTACCCTAAATGTGTAAAAAATTGTACTAAATTCTCTGGCTTCCTTAAAGCCTATCCTTATAGGTGCATGAGTTGCAAAAGTTATAAGGCCACTTCTAAATAGGCCTTGAAGATCAACAGTGATATCATAAAATTCTTCTTTTAACTCCCTGAAGAGGTTTTTAAACTCAAGAAATGTTTTACTTAAGTTGTCAATCTTCTTCCATTTATCTTTATTTATTATCCAAAGTTTACTAACCATTGGATGATTTTCAAAAATACCTTCCAATCCTTTAGAGATCATCCAATGGAGCTCCGTTGTTTCAAAAGAATTTTTGATAGCATTCAAAAAAGGTAGGCTATGTATAACATCTCCAAGAGAGCTCGGCTTAATTATTAAAATCTTTTTTGGAACTCTTTTAATACTTATTTTTTTAGAATCAGCCATTTTACTTTTTTAAGTATCCTATCATAATTTTGTTGAATGTTAAAGTAAAAACTTTTATTGCGTTATCTTGCAAGTTTTTTTTAAACTTCTGTATTTTATAAAATATGCCTTTGCCAAAATGGTTCAAGATAAACTTATCAGGTATTGGTGCTACAAAGAAGATTTTGAGAAAACACTCCCTCCATTCAGTATGTGAAGAAGCTCGATGTCCTAATAAAAGTCTTTGCTTTTCAATACCTACAGCAACATTTTTGATACTAGGGGATGTATGTACCAGAAATTGTTCTTACTGCTCGGTGAAAAACGGCACTCCTTGCAAGGTTGATTCCTCTGAGCCCTTTCGGATCCTTTTGGCAGTCAAAGAGATGGGTCTAAAATATGTTGTTTTAACTTCAGTAACAAGAGATGACCTCAACGATGGTGGAGCCTCTCACTTTGCCAGCACTATTAGAGTACTTAAGGAAAACCTCCCCAATATAAAAGTTGAGGTTCTCACGCCTGATTTTCAAGGTGATCTGCATGCCTTGAGATTGGTTCTAGCTGAATTTCCAGATGTTTTTAATCATAACATTGAGACCGTCGAAAGGCTTTACCCCTCTTTAAAGCCGCAAGCTGATTTTTCACGATCTCTTAAAGTAATAGCTGAGGCTTCAAAGTTCAAACCTCTCATCAAGATAAAATCAGGGCTGATGGTTGGGTTAGGTGAAAGTCTTGATGAAATTTATGATACGATGCTTAAATTAAAAGATTCAGGCTGTGAAATACTCACCATTGGCCAATACTTAAGACCATCAAAAAGAAATATCCCTGTTAAAAAGTATCTAACCTTAGAAGAATTTCAAGAATTAAAAAGTTTAGCCATTTCCTTAGGGTTTGATCACGTAGTATCAGGTCCTCTCGTAAGAAGCTCGATGAATGCTTTTGAAATATATAATCTTTCCTCCTGATGCCTTGATAAGATAAAAAAAGAGAAACATATCATAGAGTTATAAGATCAAATCTCAACAAAGACTAAACTTACAGAGGCGATATCTATCAGATATTATTAAGAGAGAAAATAGAAAATGCCCAACAAAAAAGATAATTTAAATTTAATACCTGAGGGGTCGGCCCTCCTTTTAGCAGTTCGTTACATAAACTAAAGCGATCGAGATAAGCTATAGGGATTAAAAAAAGACACAATAGAAAACTTAGAGAAATCCCTAAGGATTTAGAGTGATAATGTCTTTAAATTGAGCATTTTTAGGAGTAAGAACAGGATTTAGATTTATTGGATAAATAAAAAAATGTTATAATTTCCAAACAATTCGAAAAAGGAGGCTCTTAATGACCTATGAGTTCAATAGAATCAAACGACTCCCACCTTATGTATTTGCAATAGTAAACACTTTGAAAACGGAATACAGAAGAAAAGGTGAAGATATAATAGATTTAGGGATGGGGAATCCTGATATGCCAGCTCCAAAACATGTCATAGATAAATTGTGTGAAGCAGCAAAAAATCCAAAAAATCATAGATATTCTGCCTCAAAGGGAATAACTCATCTCAGAATGGCGATATGTGAATGGTATCAAAGAAGATTTAATGTGGATTTAGATCCTGAAACGGAAGCTGTCGCTACCATTGGATCAAAAGAAGGCTTATCTCATCTTATTTTAGCAACAGTTCAACCTGGTGATGTAGTAATGACTCCAACACCAGCTTATCCTATACATCCTTACAGTGTGATAATAGCTGGTGGCGAAGTCAGTAGCATCCCTATAGGTAAAGGTGTTGATTTTTTTGCCGAGATGGAGAAAGCCTTTAAAAAAACTTGGCCAAGACCAAAGATGTTAATTATAAATTTCCCTCATAATCCAACTACATTGGTTGTTGAGGGTTTAGACTTTTTCAGGAAGGTTGTGGATTTCGCAAAGGAAAACAATATAATTGTTGTACATGATTTTGCTTATGCAGATCTTGTTTACGATGATTATAAGGCACCGAGCTTTTTACAGGTCCAGGGTGCTAAAGATGTAGGTGTTGAATTCTTCTCATTAACAAAGAGCTATTCAATGGCTGGTTGGCGTGTGGGTTTCTGCGTTGGCAACAGAGAGATTGTGGGAGCTCTTGTTAAGATAAAAAGTTACCTCGATTATGGCATGTTCCAACCTATCCAAATAGCTGCAATAGTGGCTTTAAGAGGACCTCAGGATTGTGTTCAAAAATTCAGAGAGACCTATGAATCTCGTAGAAATGTCCTGGTTAGAGGTCTTAACAAAGCAGGTTGGATTGTAGAGCCGCCAAAGGCAACGATGTTTGTCTGGGCTAAAATACCCGAAAAATTTAAGAAAATGGGTTCTCTGGAGTTTTCTAAGTATTTATTAACGGAAGCTAAAGTGGCAGTATCTCCTGGTGTTGGCTTCGGCGAAGGAGGAGATGAATATGTGAGATTTGCCCTTGTAGAAAACGAACATAGAATTAAACAAGCTGTTAAAGGTATTAAAAAAGCTTTGAATAAGTAGCATGGAGTAATTGATGGCTAAAACAATAAATATAGGTATAATAGGTTTTGGGACTGTTGGTTCCGGAACAGTTAAGATCCTTTTACAGAACGCAGAATTAATTAAAAAAAGAACTGGTATAGATTTTAAACTTAAAAAAATAGCAGACCTTGATCTTGAGAAAGATAGGAATATAAAGATACCCAGAGATATGCTCACTACTGATGCTTATGAGATTATTAATGACACTGAAATTGATATAGTGATCGAACTTATCGGAGGAATATCCCCTGCAAAAGATTTTATTATTCAATCATTTAGGAACAAAAAACATGTTATAACTGCCAACAAAGCTCTAATTGCAACTCATGGGAATGAAATATTCTTAGAAGCTGAAAAGAACAAAGTTTTCTTCGGTTTTGAGGCTTCAGTTGCTGGTGGTATTCCAATAATAAAAACACTAAAAGAAGGTTTGGTTGCAAATCATATCTTAGCAATATATGGAATAATTAATGGCACTTCTAATTACATACTTACAAAGATGACTAATGAAAAGGTAGACTTTACTCAAGCATTGAAGGAGGCTCAAAGACTGGGTTATGCTGAGGCCGATCCAACTCTTGATGTAGAAGGAATAGATTCGGCCCATAAGCTTACTATTCTCTCTGCCCTTTCATTTGGGATTCCCTTTTTATATGACAAGGTTTATAAAGAAGGCATAACTAAAATGACATCAATGGATATAGAATTCGCCTTAGAGCTCGGTTATAAGATAAAACTTCTTGCAATAGCAAAGGCAACTAATGGTGAAATTGAGATGAGGGTACATCCTACAATGGTCCCAAACGACTATTTAATCTCTAAAGTTGATGGTGTTTACAATGCAATTTATGTTGAAGGTGACTCAGTAGGTTCAACTCTTTACTATGGTAAGGGAGCAGGAGATATGCCAACGGGTAGTGCTGTTGTAGCAGACATTGTTGAAATCGGTAAGATAATAACTGGAGGGGATTCTCTAAAAATAAGACCTTGGAAATTAAATTATGAAAACTCCAAGTTTAAAATCAAAGAGATGGAAGAAGTAGAGAGTAAATACTATTTCAGATTTTCAGCCCTTGATAAACCAGGGGTCTTATCAAAAATATCTGGCATCTTAGGCAATTATAATATAAGCATTGCTTCAGTAATTCAGAAAGGTAGAAGAAAAGGTGGATCAGTCCCTGTTGTTATATTGACCCACCTTGCTACCGAGAGAAATGTCCTAAAGGCATTAAAAGAGATAGATGAGTTGCCTGTAGTTTCTGATAAAACTTTATTTATCAGAGTAGAAGGAAGGGAAGAATAGATTAAATTGACATTCCCATTTGCCCTTAGTTTATAATAGAGACGCAGGTGCTGAAAAGCTTAAAAGGGAACTCCGTGAGGCTAAAAACCGATTCGGAGGCGGTCCCGCCGCTGTAACCGGAAATCGAAAGCCAATATGCCACTGTTTGCTTATGC
The DNA here is from genome assembly GCA_964411065.1 of uncultured Thermodesulfovibrio sp. Lineage (GTDB taxonomy): Bacteria > Nitrospirota > Thermodesulfovibrionia > Thermodesulfovibrionales > Dissulfurispiraceae > DYHD01. The sequence continues at coordinate 33,435 of CAYPJO010000006.1, read as the reverse complement.
AAATGGGAAGGCGGTGAGTAGGCAGAGTATCTATGATAGAATAGATACCCACAAGGTCCGGAAGCCAGAAGACCTGCCTGCAGACTTAATTAAACTCTCTCGCGGATAGAGAGGGGGTCCTAAAAAGTATTGTTAAGGACCTTAGAGGGTGAAGAAAAAAGGGTGCAATCCTCAGAACCTGCGATTCTGAGGATTTTTTATTTAGGAGATTATTTAGGAGACAAGATGACACAACTACAAAGAGCAAAAAGTGGGGAAATAACCCCAGAGATGCTAATTATTGCTATGGATGAGGGAGTGCAACCAGAAATAATTCGAAGAAGGGTTGCAGAAGGCAAGATAGTGATTCCCGCAAATCCAAGCAGAAAAGCAAAGGTAATAGGCATAGGTAAAGGTTTAAGGACCAAAGTAAATGCTTCTATTGGTACCTCTACCGATATTATAGACCTTGAGATGGAAGTGCAAAAAGCAAAAATAGCTGAAAAATATGGTGCAGACACTTTGATGGATCTAAGTGTAGGGGGCGATATTAGGGGTATAAGGAAAGCTGTGATGTCAGCAACAAATCTCCCTATTGGTACAGTTCCTCTTTATGAAGCCTTTGCAATCAGCATTGAGAAATATGGTGCAGCAGTGAAGATGCCTAAGGAGCTTCTATTTGAGATTACAGAGAGACAGTGTAGTGAGGGTGTTTCATTCATGGCTATTCATTGTGGAATCAATAGAAGAACTGTAGAGATGCTTAGGCGACAACATTATCGCTACGGTGGATTAGTATCAAAAGGTGGCTCTTACATGGTTGCGTGGATGGAACATAACAACCAAGAAAATCCTTTATTTGAACATTTTGATAGAGTTGTTGAGATCTTAAAGAAATATGATGTAGTCTTAAGCCTTGGCAACGGTTTTAGAGCAGGAGCTATACATGATGCTAACGATAGAGTCCAGATGCAGGAGTTAATTATCAATTGTGAACTCGCTGAGATTGGCAGGGAAGCCGGTTGTCAGACTATGGTAGAAGGACCTGGACACATTCCAATTAACGAAATTGAAGCCACAATAATCCTCCAGAAGAAGATGAGCGGAGAGTCCCCCTTCTATATGTTAGGACCCATCACAACTGATATAGCCCCTGGCTATGACCACATTACCTCTGCAATAGGGGCTGCACTCTCTTCTGCATATGGAGCTGATTTCATTTGTTATGTGACACCAGCAGAGCATCTCGGGTTACCTTTCCCTGAGGATGTTCGTGAAGGGGTGATATCAGCTCGGATAGGAGCCCATATTGGTGATATGATTAAAAGAAATGATACAGAGACTGACAAATTAATCTCAAAAGCAAGGAGAGACATGAGATGGCAAGAACAGTTTGCATATGCTATAGACCCAGAAAAAGCTAAAGAGATTAAGTCTAAAAGAGACAATGGAGATAATTCTACCTGCACGATGTGCGGGAAATTTTGTGCCAATTTAATTCTTAAAGGTCTTTTTGATAAAGAATTAGCCTCTCATGATAAAAAATAAATGCAATCTAATAAAAGTAAGATAATTTTCATAGTTGGTGGAGCAAGGAGCGGTAAAAGCTCCCTTGCTCTAAAACTCGCTTCCCCCTTTAATGAAAAGGCTTATATTGCTACCGCTGAGCCTCTCGATTACGAGATGGAGGAGAGGATTCAAAATCATAAAAAGCAGAGAGGAAAAGATTGGGATCTCTATGAAGAGCCTATCAGCTTAAGTGAAACATTAAAAAAGGTTATGGGGAAATATCAGTGTATAGTTATAGACTGTCTGACCCTTTGGTTATCAAACCTCTTAACAAGACAGAAAGATAACAATCTAATTAAAGAGGAGCGCGAAAAGTTTATAGATGTTCTATGTTCCTTTCAGGAAACCTATAATATGCTTCTTATTATAATTTCTAATGAGGTTGGAATGGGGATTGTGCCTGATAACGAGCTTTCGCGAAGATTTAGAGACTGGGCTGGTTTATTCAATCAAAAAATTGCAAATTTAGCAACCGAGGTCTATTTCACAATTTCTGGTTTAGAGATAAAAATAAAGGGTTGAGTATAGGAGCAAAATCGGTCACTCTATAGCAAATCGAATCGATAAAAGAACTCAAATAGATAATTATTTTGTACTTTTTTGAGTTATTTTTTTAACTCTAACTAAATTTTTGTGATCTAAAGTCAACACTTTATAATTCAAAAGTTAGGCTTTTTAAGAGCGTGGAGGATAACCAATGGATCTGATCAAAAATACCCTTTGCAAAATACAGCCTGTGGACACTAAATACTATGATATTGCCCAAAAACACCTTGACAATCTTACTAAACCCTTAGGTAGTCTTGGCAGATTGGAAGAGTTTGCAAGAAGGATATATGGAATTAAAGAAGGTGTAGACATCGAAATCGATAAAAAAGTTATATTTACCTTTGCAGGCGATCACGGAGTCACAGAAGAAGGTGTCTCTGCCTATCCAAAAGAAGTTACAAGACAGATGGTCTACAACTTTTTAAGAGGAGGCGCCGGAATTAATGTACTTGCAAGACATGCAGGAGCAGTAGTAGTGGTGGTAGACATAGGTGTAGATTACAATTTTAGTAACCTTGAAGGACTTATTTCAAAAAAGGTCATGTTTGGAACAAATAACATAGCAAAAACCTTTGCGATGTCAAGGAATGAAGCCGAAAGTTGTATAAAGGTTGGCATTGAACTTGCTTCTGAATATTACCGAAAGGGATTTAAAATCTTTGGAACAGGCGATATGGGAATAGGTAATACTACACCTTCCAGCGCTATAGCAGCAGTCTTAACAGGTAGACCGGTTTCTGAAGTAACAGGGAGAGGAACAGGAATATCCGAGAATTCTTACCAGAGAAAGATCAGAGTTATTGAAAGAGCTATTGATATTAATAAGCCCGATCCAAAAGATCCCATAGATGTTCTTGCGAAAGTTGGTGGTACAGAGATAGGTGGTATTGCTGGGGTTATTCTTGGAGCTGCATCCCATAGAATACCTGTTGTAATAGATGGTTTTATCTCAACAGCTGGTGCTCTTATTGCTTACGAAATTGAACCCAAAGTAAAGGACTACCTCTTTGCAGGACACAACTCTGTAGAGATTGGTCACAGAGTGATGCTTGAAAAAATGGGATTAAAGCCTATTTTGGATCTTAATCTTCGTTTAGGGGAAGGAACAGGAGCTGCATTGGCTATGCTTATGATTGAGGCAGGTATCAAAATTTATAAAGAAATGGCAACTTTTAGTGAGGCTGGAGTCTCAAAGGAAATCCAGAATTAAAACAGTAGAGATGCATTTTAAGCTTTAAATTATAATTCTACTAATTAAATGTTCATATGATAAAAAGTTTTATGATTGCTTTGCAGTTTTTAACAATTATACCTATTAAAATAAATTCCACCTATTCTGAAAAAGACATAGCAAAAAGCTCTTCAGCTTTTATCTTTGTAGGATCTTTACAAGGTCTCTTACTCGTTCTACTAAGTTTTACTCTAAATCTTATATTTCACGAAGAATTAGTATTAGCTTTGTTATTACTTTTTCTTGTACTCCTAAATGGAGGGTTCCATCTCGATGGTCTCTCAGACACCTTCGACGCACTCTCAATAAGATCTACAGGTGATAGAGAAAGAGACAAAGATAAAAGGCTTGCGATAATGAAAGACTCAACAGCTGGACCTATAGGCATAACCGCAATAATCTTCATTTTGTGGCTCAAGTATCTCTCCTTGAAGAGCATCTCAAATATGTCTTATTTTATTTACTATACAACCCTATTTTTAATGCCCGTAGTCTCTAAATGGACTACAGTAGTAGCCATGTTTCATGGCAACCCAGCAAGAATAGACGGACTTGGTAAAATCTTTTTAGAGGGTGTAAAAGCCAAAGAATTTATAATTACAACGATTGTCTTCATAGCTTTTTTAATAGGTTTAAATTTTCTATTTATTTCTTTTGCACCAGAAAAACAATATGTATTTAATATGGCTTTAATAGGCATTATGTATCTTTTTGTACGGAGTTGGATAGTTTTTTGTACTAAGAAATTTGGTGGTTTGACAGGCGATAATCTTGGTGCTTTAAGCGAGATTAGTGAATTGCTATTTTTAATTATGGTGATAATATGGTCACGACTTTTTATTTAATAAGACATGGCGCAACTGAGGGAGATGATGAAAAGAGGTACAAAGGCAGTATAGATCTTCCTCTCTCAAAAAAAGGTGCTGAGCAGATAAATAAAACTTTGAACTTTATAATTAGCTATGCACAAAAAGTAAGATTGGAGAAACAAATGAACTTCTTGCTTGAGAAAAATATTAAATTAACAGAAGAAGGAGATAACAAAAGACCTCTTATAAGTGCCGTCTATACTTCTCCTCTTCAAAGGGCGGTTAAAAGTGCTGAGATTCTTGCAAGACCTTTCGATTTAAAGCCAATAGAGTTGCCCGAGCTAACTGAAAGGAATTTTGGTTTATGGGAGGGGATGACCTATCTTGAGATAAGAGAAAAATACCCTCTCGAGTTTGAAAGGTGGGCCAAAGATCCTATTACCTATTCACCACCGATGGGAGAAAGCACTTTAGAGGTTAGCAATAGAGTTTTAAAAACAATTGAAAAAATTTCAGAGAATCATAAAAATAATAACGAAAATATTATAATAGTCGCTCATGGAGGAGTTAATAGGATTTTACTCTGCCATTTTTTGGGGATGCCCTTGGAAAATATATTCAGAATCGACCAAGATCATGGAAGCGTTAGTATTATAGAATTATGGGAGAGATACCCTGTTGTAAAGCTAATCAACGGGATAATTTTATAGGAGAGAGAAATGAAGAGGTCTTTGATGGTGCAAGGAACCGCATCTGGCGTTGGTAAAACATTAATAGTTGCTGCTTTATGCAGATATTTTAACGACAGAGGATACAATGTGGCTCCTTTTAAAGCTCAAAATATGGCTTTGAATTCTTTCATTACTATCGAAGGGGGCGAAATAGGTAGGGCTCAGGCACTTCAGGCAGAAGCTGCAAGAATAGAACCGAGTATAGATATGAACCCGATTTTATTAAAAGCATCCGGCGAGATGGGTTCACAAGTGATAATTCATGGCAAGGCGATCGGCCATATGAAACCTTTACAATATTACTCTCATAAAGAGGAAGTCTGGAAGGCAGTCAAGACTTCTTACCGAAGACTTTCAAAAAAGTATGATCTGATAATAATTGAAGGTGCAGGAAGTCCTGCAGAGATAAATCTCAAAGAGTTAGATATAGTTAACATGGCGGTAGCCAGGTATGCTAAGGCCTCTGTTTTATTAGTGGGAGATATAGATAAAGGGGGAGTATTTGCTTCCTTTTATGGAACTATTAAATTGCTTGGCAAGGATAAAAGATATATTAATGCCTTTATAATTAATAAATTTAGAGGAGATCCTGAGATTCTCTCCAGAGGTTTAAAGTTAATTGAAGATAGAACCGGTATACCTGTTATTGGGGTCATCCCTTATATTAGTGATATTGGGCTTCCTGAAGAGGATGGATTATCTCTTTCCAGGAATACTTTTTCAATTAAGCCTATTGTATTTAAAGATAAGGAAAGCACCCATTCGAAGATTAAAATAGTTGTAATCAAACTCCAGTTTATCTCAAATTTTACCGATTTTGATCCTTTCTTCTATGAACCTGATGTAGATATTATTTATTCTCAAAATACTACGGATATTGAGAATGCAGATATGGTTATTATCCCAGGTACTAAGAATACCATTAAAGATTTACTATTTTTGAGAGAAACAGGGCTTGAAGAGAGTATAAAGAGAGCTTTTAGTAAAGGTGTGCTAATAATGGGTATGTGTGGTGGTTATCAGATGTTAGGTAGAAGAATCTATGATCCCCATTCAATAGAGAGCAATTATAAAGAGATAGAAGGGATTGGTCTTTTAGATATTGAGACTACTTTCCAAAACACTAAAATAACCTCACAGGTTAGAGCATACTTTAATAAGAAGAATGGCTCTAATTATATCTTCCCTTTTTTACCTATTTTGAACCAGAACAGAATATCCCAAGAGTTAAAGGGTTACGAGATTCACATGGGAGTCAGCAAAGGAGATATAGGGCTCTTTAAAATTATAAGGCTTTCTGATAAACCTTCCAAACTTAAAACAAGATATCATCTTGATGGTTCTCAAAATGGCAATTGTTGGGGGACCTATATTCATGGAATCTTCAATAACAACTCCTTTAGAAGAGGCGTTATCGATTATTTAAGGCAAATTAAAGGTTTGAAACCCCTAAATTACACTTTTAACTATAACGATATTAAGGAAAGAGCTTTAAATAATCTCTCTACAATAGTAACAGAGAATTTAGATATGGATTTTATTGATAAAATACTTAAATTATGAAGGAATTAATTCCTACATCACCCTTTTGTTTAGCCCCAGCCGTTCTTATACTGGCTTTTATCGTCGACCTTGCAATAGGAGATCCTCCTTGGTTACCTCATCCTGTCAGATTAATTGGAGGTGTTATTATCAGGGTTGAAAGATTTTTAAGAAAAATCTTTAAGACTCCAAAAGCTGAAAAATTTGCAGGTATTATTTTAGTAATTACTATTGTTGGATTATCTTTTGCGATAACTATTTTTTTAATTCAGTTAATTCAAACATTTACAACTAATATTATCATACTCCTGAGCTCAATTTTTTTAGTCCTTCTCACCTCTTCTACTATCGCCATACGTGAGTTGATGAGTTCTGCAAAAAAGGTTATTAGTGCGGTTGAAGTAGGAAACTTAGAAGATGCTCGAGCAAAATTAAGTATGATTGTTGGGAGAGATACCCAATATTTATCTGAAAATGAAGTTATTAAAGCCACTATAGAAACACTAGCGGAAAATCTATCAGATGCTGTAGTAGCTCCACTGTTTTACCTTGTAATAGGTGGCTTACCTTTTGCAATAGCATATAAAGCAATCAATACCCTTGATTCCATGGTTGGTTATAAAAATGAAAAATACCTCCATTTTGGTTGGGCTTCTGCCCGTTTAGATGATTGTGTTAACTATTTACCTGCAAGGGTAACGGGAATTCTCATTGTTATCTCCTTCTTAGTGGTCTTTCGTTCTCTTCATATTGCCCGTCATTCCCTGCAGACAATGTTAAATGATGGAGGAAATCATCCAAGCCCTAATAGTGGAGTTCCTGAAGCAGCAATGGCTGGAGGATTAGGGATAAGACTCGGTGGACCTGCAATTTATAGCGGTATTAGTATTAGAAAACCCTATATTGGTAAAGCAATACATCAAAACTATTTAGCTGCTTCTAAGGTTGCTCTTAGTATAGTATGGTGTTCTTCTGTCTTTGCAGTAGCAATTTCATCTGTAGCTCTATATCTCTTTTATTACTAATCTTTATGAAGAGACTTTTTATAGTTCTCTGAAGTGCACAGATTGACAATTAGGAGCTTCATTCCAGTTATGACAGCTCATGGCGGTAATATTCATAGTTTTGCTCGGAAGTATACTATACCCGAGGATAATGTAATTGATTTCAGTGCATCAATTAATCCTCTTGGACTCTCTCCTATCGTTTTAAGAGAGATAAAAAATATTAAGAGTTCCATATGCTACTACCCCGACCCTGAGACAAAAAAATTGAGAGAGACTCTATCGAGTCACCTCAATCTCCCTCAAGAATTGATCATTTGTGGGAATGGAAGTACAGAATTGATCTATCTATGTGTAAGGACCTTGAAACCGAACACTGTTTTAATTCCAGCACCGACTTTCTCTGAGTATGAGAGAGCTTGCCTTCTTTCTGGAGCAAAAATAAAGTATTTTCGCCTTAAACAGGAGAATAACTTCGATCTCAAACCTGAAGAGTTTATGAAAAGATTGGAAGGCACAGATATAGCCTTCATCTGTAATCCTAATAATCCAACAGGTAGATTGATAGAAAGAGAAGGTATTCTCGAGATAGCAAAAAGAGCAAGAAAACTCAAGTGTTATTTAGTAGTTGATGAAGCCTTTATAGATTTTTTGCCAGAGCATTCAATAATTAAAGAAGTTGAAAGAAATCCCTACCTTATTGTTCTCAGATCCATGACGAAGTTTTATGCCTTTGCAAGTCTGAGACTCGGATATGGAGTTTTTCATCCTTCTTTAATAAAAGCCCTTTTACTCAATAAAGAACCCTGGACTGTCAACACTATAGCTCAAAGGGCTGGTGAAGTAGTCTTGAATGATACAACTTATAAAGAGAAAACTTTTAAAGTTATAAAGCATGGCAAATCTTTAATGGAGGATGGTCTTAGGAAACTTTCCATAGAGTTCGTTCCCTCTGTAGCTAATTTTTATCTTTTAAAGATACCAAATGCACAAAAAATTATTTCAGCCCTTCAAAAAGCTTATATAATGGTAAGGGATTGTTCAAACTTTAGGGGGCTCGATGATACTTACATAAGAGTTGCTGTAAAGTCTCCTCGAGAGATAAAAAGGCTTCTCGAGGAACTCTCGAAAGTATGAAAGCATTAGTAGTTACAGGAACTCATAGTGGTTGTGGAAAGACCACAATTGCGATAGGGATTATGTCTGCCTTGAAAGCGAAGGGACTCGAGGTTCAACCCTTCAAATGTGGACCAGATTTTATCGATTCCGGTCACCATAAAGCTGTAACAGGAAAAGCATCAAGAAACCTCGATCTTTGGATGTGTGGCGAAGATTATGTGAAGAATTGTTTCTTTTATCACTCTAAGAAAGCTGACATCGCAATAGTTGAGGGAGTTATGGGGCTCTATGATGGTAAATATAGCACTTCAGCTTTAGCACAGCTTTTAAATTTACCCATTATTTTAGTTGTGGATGCCTATGGCTTAGCCGAGAGTGCAGGAGCACTTATAAAAGGATATAAAGATTGGGCTGATGAGAGTCTTATTGACTTAAAGGGCGTAATCTTTAATCGCGTTGGTTCAGAAAGGCATTTTCTAAGACTGAAAAATAGTATTAAAAGTAAAATAAAGGTTTTAGGCTATCTTCCCAGAGATTTAGATTTTTCAATCCCCCATAGACACCTGGGACTCTTGGTAGCCGAAGAAACTCCTCTTAAATCTTATAATCTCAATAAACTTATAGAAGCAGTAAATAGAAATCTTGATATAGATGCCCTTTTATCCCTCAGCGAGATGAAAGTTTTAGATAGTTATCATCAACAATATTCAACTGATAATTTTTTTTCCGAGGAGATGCAACAGCCTAAAAAATCAAAAAGAATCGCTTTTGCCTACGATAAAGCTTTCTGCTTTTACTATGAAGATAATCTTGATATGCTACGAAGAGCTTCTGCAGACCTTATCCCTTTTAGCCCTATTGCAGACTCATCTTTGCCTGAAGGTATCGATGGTATATACCTTGGTGGTGGTTACCCCGAGATCTATGCTAAGGAACTTTTAGAGAATAAAAAAATGCTAAAAGAAATAAAAGAATGGGGTCATTCCGGGATGCCTCTATATGCTGAATGTGGCGGTCTTATGTATCTTTCAAAGGGTATTTATGATCACAATGGGATGTTTTATGAGATGGTCGGCCTTTTGCCCTTTCAGACCATAATGAGATTTAATAGATCTCCCTTTTTAGGTTACAGAGAAGTTACTCTCAAGGGTGATACTTTAATAGGTTCAAAGGGTAATATCCTAAGGGGGCATGAGTTTCACTATTCAGAGATAGAAGATTTCGACAAAAATTCAAAGATCGAAAGAATCTATGCAGTAAAAGATAGCAATGGAAATACCCTTGAAGACGAAGGGTTTTCTTATAAAAGGACTATTGCAAGCTATATCCATCTCCACTTTGGGAGCAATCAAGGGATAGCGAAAAAATTTATAAACATACTAAAGAGGAGATTATAAAAAATGTTTGAAGAGACCGATAGAATTTTACTTATTGGTCATGGCAGTCCAAAATCAGATGCTAATAATATAGAAGTTATAGGTAAACTTCTTCACTGGAAAATCCACCCCTTCTGTAATAAAGAGTGTGTTAAAGTAGCCTATCTTCAATTTGGAGAGCCTGATCTAATGACAGCTATTGAGAAAACTACTAATACAAATATAAAGAGATTAATAATCTATCCCTTTTTTCTTAGTTCAGGACTACACGTGACAAGGGATATACCAGAACTTATAGAGAAAGCAAAGGAGAGGTTTCCAAGTGTAGAATTCCTATACTCCGAACCAATAGGTATACACGAGAAACTTGTAGATATAGTAATTGATCGAATTAGTTCCATTATTGATTATAAAGGTTATCGAATTGAGAAGAAGAGTTTTGAGATTATAAGTGAGGAAGAGGATCTAAGCTCGATACCGTCAGAACATCAACCAATCCTTAAAAGGGTTATTCATGCTACTGCAGATTTTGAATACAAAAATACCTTAATTTTTCATCCTGAGGCAGTAAAAAGGGGGATAAAAGCTATACAAGTTGGGCAAGATATTCTCGCCGATGTAGAGATGGTAAAGGCTGGTATAAATAAAAGTTTACTCAAAGAATGGGGAGGAAAGGTAATTTGTAATATCCAGAATATTGAAAATAATAAATTTAAGCATGAAACCCGAGCAGAAAGAGCAATAGAAGAAGCAATAGGAAACAATAACAACATAGGTATCATAGCCATAGGCAATGCTCCCACCGCTTTATTAAAGGTAATAGATATTGTTAGAAACCTACCAATTGAAAATACTGCAAAACCTTTAGTAATTGGAGTTCCTGTAGGTTTCATAAAAGCTGTGGAAGCTAAGATGCTTCTTTCTGTTCAAAATTTCCCTTATATAACTAACCGTGGCAGAAAGGGGGGCACACCAGTGGCAGTAGCTATTGTAAATGCCCTTTTGAAAATGTCTCTAAATGAAAGATAAATAGAATAGGAGGAGGAAGATGGCAGGTAATGGATTGGAGGTTAAAGTAAAAAACTTAGAAAATCTTCACAAATGTTTTAAGAAGTGTTACATTGTCTTTTGGACAGTAGCAGGGTTCCTAATCTCAATGTTCATTGCCCCTAATGCATATGCTATGCATATCGCAGAGGGGATTTTGCCCATTGAATGGGCTTTAGTCTGGTATGCCCTTGCAATCCCTTTCGTTAGTTACGGTCTCTGGAGATTGAAGAGCCTCTCAAAGATTGATTTATCCTATAAACCCCTTGTAGGTCTCTTAGCTGCTATTGTCTTCATTATTTCCTGCATGCCTGTACCTGTTCCCACCGCAGGTACATGCTCTCATCCAGCAGGTACAGGTATTTCAGCGATAATATTAGGTCCAGCCATAAGTAGTGTTGTAGCCACTATTGCTCTTTTTATTCAAGCCCTATTACTTGCACATGGTGGAATAACCACCTTGGGAGCTAATATTGTATCTATGGGAGTTGTTGGTTCTGTAGCTGGCTATGTTACTTTTAGATCCCTTCAAGCTCTTCGTATACCACTAATTATAACAAGCTTTTTTGCAGGGCTTTTAGCTGATTGGGCTACTTACATTATGACCTCCATAGAACTCTCAGCAGGTATAAGAGGAGATTCGCCCTTTTTACCTTTAATGACTCAAATCATGATCGCTTTTGCTCCCACTCAAATACCTTTGGGTATCTTAGAGGGCATAATTACTTCTGGTGTTGTCATGATGTTATACAAAAAAAGACCTGATCTGCTTGTTAAACTTATGGTTTTAAAAGAATCGGAGGTTAAGATATGATAAACAATAGTTTTAAAAGAAAGGCACTCTTTTACTCTCTTATTGCTCTCTTTTGTTTTATATTAAGTCCTTTAACTTATGGATCTGAAAAATGGCAAGGAGTTGATGAATCAGTGATAGAAAGGTTTGCAAAGAGTTTTGGAATAGAACCAAAAGAACCTTTAATTAATACAGATCAAGGGGATCTACTTCTCTTTCTCTTCTTATTAGCTGGTGCAGTTGGAGGCTTCATAGCTGGTTACTTTTGGCGTGTACTGGTTGAGCAAGTTGTGCAAAAGGATAAAAAAATCCAACAAAAGACAGTTCCCTAAGCATTATGGATTTAGTGTTACTTAAAGCAAAAAGGGAGCATTTTCTTTTTTCCTGGGATGCAAGAATAAAACTTCTTGTATCTTTTTTAGCTCTCCTTTTAACAATTAGCTATAGGGGGGTAGTTTTCCCACTTTTAATCCTCTTATTATGTTCCGCTTTTTTTGTAAAGACCAGGGTGCCTTTGAGGACAATATTGATACGCTACTCAGAACCTCTATTTATAGCAATGATCCTCTTGCTAATCAAATTCTTCTTTTCAGGAAAGGAGCTCCTATTTTCTCTAACTCTTGATCCCTTTAGTCTAAATGCCTATAGAGACGGTCTTTTAGAAGGACTCTTCATCGCTTTAAGAATCATATCTGCAGTTTCAATCATAATTGTTCTTGAGCTTTCAACTACTTTTACTGAAATAATATCGGCTCTTTCATGGTTTAAGGTTCCCAAAACCTTGATAGAGCCAATGATGTTTGCTTACAGATACATATTCATCCTATTAGAAGAAGCCTCCGTTATTTATAATGCACAAAAAAATCGCCTTGGATATTCAGGTATTAAAAGAGGGATGATGTCATTCTCAACTCTTATAGGAGCTCTTATAATCAAGGCATTCGAACATAGCCAAAAGAATACAATTGCAATGCTACAGAGGGGTTATGATGGCAATATGCCATTCTTAAGACCATCCAAGTTTAAATATAGAGAAATTATTGTTTCTTCACTATTCATCGTCATACTGTTTATAGCATGGAAGATTTAATAAGGCTTTCAGTGGATATCCAATCATTCACCTATCCCGATGGAACAGTAGCCTTAAGAGGGATATCCTTTAACATTACGAGAGGAGAATTCATAGGTATTATAGGTTCAAACGGCTCAGGGAAAACTACTCTACTTAAAGTTATGGATGGACTATATAAGAACTTTATTGGAACGGTTTTGCTGGATGGGATAGATATACGGAAGCTAACACCCAAAGAGATTTATAGGAAAATGGGTCTTGTCTTTCAGAATCCCGATGAACAGCTTTTTGCTCCCACAGTTATAGAAGATGTATCTTTTGGTCCAATCAATATGAAATTTAATGCCGAGGAAGTAAAAAAAAGAGTCAGAGAAGCTCTTGTAGCAGTCGAAATGGAAGAGTATGGTAATACGCCTATACAGAATTTGAGCTACGGTCAAAAAAAGAGAATCTGTATAGCAGGACTTTTATCAATGGGACATGAAATACTTCTTCTTGATGAACCAACAGCTGGATTAGATCCCACAGGAGAATATAAGATGATGGAACTTCTGATGAAACTCAACAAAAAGAGCTACGTAACTATAGTTATGGCAACTCACAACATAGATCTTGTTCCCCTTTTTCTTGATAAAGTCTATATCTTAAGTAAAGGTTCAATTATCAAGGGGGGTACCCCAGAAGAAGTATTTACCTCACCTACGGAGATGAACGATCTTAACCTTCGACTCCCTTATATAGCTGAACTCATTTATAGATTAAAGAATGAAGATTTTTTGCCCTTTGAAAAACTACCACTCACTGTAGGGCAAGCAAGAAGGGAGATAATCAGGGCATTCAACCTAAGGAAGTTTTAATCCCTATTTCCCTTCATGCCTTATGACAGATAGTATAGCACTTAAAGAGACTAATAAAGTCTTGAAAGGGCTTCATCTATTCTGTCAAGCCCCTGCTTAATATTAGCCATGGATAGGGCATAAGAAAGTCTTATATGTGAGTCACTCCCAAAGGGTTCACCGTGGACTAAAGCAATATTTGCCTTTTCAAGAAGATAAAGGGCTATATCTAATGAAGAGTTGATAACTTTACCATCCGCAGTTTTCAGGCCGTAGAGTCTCGAAACATTTGGAAAAGCATAAAAGGCTCCATTGGGCATTGGGCAATTTATTCCAAAAATAGAATTAAGTCTATCAACGAGATAAAGTCTTCTTGCATTGAATTCTTGCCTCATGGTCTCTATGAAATCCTGAGGACCCATTAATGCTGCTAAAGCTGCTTTTTGAGCAATAGAGGTTGGATTAGAGGTTGACTGACTTTGAATATTTGTCATGCTCTGGATAATGTCTTTTGGTCCGGCAGCAAAACCTATCCTCCATCCTGTCATTGAATAGGATTTTGATAAACCATTAATCACAATGGTTTTCTTTTTAACTTCTTCATCTAATGAAGCTATACTGATATGTTCTACCCCGTCATAAACAAGCTTCTCGTATATTTCATCAGAGATGATGTAAATATTAGATTTTAATGCAATTTCTGCAATAGATTCCAAAGTCTTTTTATCGTATGTAGAACCTGTAGGATTAGAAGGAGAATTCAAAATGAGAGCTCGTGTCTTTTTGGTGATTTTAGATTTCAGCACAGCAGGGTCTAAGATGAAGTTATCTTTTTCAGAAGTCTCTACGTACACAGGGATAGCATCATTTAAAAGGACCTGATCAGGATAAGAAACCCAATAAGGAGAAGGTATTAGAACTTCATCGCCAGGATTGTAAAGAGCCTGAGCAACATTATATAGACAGTGTTTTGCACCACAAGAGACTATAATCTCATCACGGGTATATTTAAGGTTATTATCAACTTCAAATTTTCTTATAATCACATCTTTTAGTTCTAAGATGCCTCCAACGGGGGTATACTTGGTAAAACCCTCCTTTAATGCCTTTATAGCAGCCTCTTTAATGTGTTCAGGAGTGTCAAAATCGGGTTCACCTACTCCAAAGTTAATAATATCAATTCCTTTTGCTTTTAATTCCTTAGCCTTAGCGTCCATTCCTAAAGTAGGTGAAGGTTTAATTTTCTGAGCCCTTTGAGAAATCATGGAATCCTCCTTTATAAAGATAAAAGTATTGTAGAAAGCTTTTGAGCTGAAAGCTACCTAAAATCTTTGTTTACTATTAATAATTCTATATAATTTTCTATAAATTGTTTTAGTAACCCAACAAAAAATCTCGGGACTATCTATTATAAACAACAATGAGACATTTCACAGTCTGTTTTTTAGTTATATGGCTATCTTCTTTTCTAAAAAGCTTCTAAGATTATCAAAGTATTTTACATAAAGTATGAATTTTAAATCAGTTACTTCTTAGAAGTATAAGATAAAACCAATGATTAACGGCAACTCAACTTATACACCTCTGAAAAATCTTATTCTCACGCTTATCGATATTATATAAAAATAAAAGTAACAAAATGTGGAAAGACCTTCATGCTCCTTTAAATATAAAAAGGAGTTCTTATAGTTTAGTGAAACTCTCACGTTATCAGTTCTTATTGCTTAATAATAAGAACTGATAAAGTCTGGTCTAATTTTCTGATACAATTTATAAAAAGTTTATATTTTATTGAAAATATTATTCCCTTCAAAGAAGAAAGGTTTTATGTATTTCCCAGTAGCAGGTATTGAAGTATCAATTTGGGTGCCTTTCATAGCTGGTTTTGCCGTTGCCTTTTTTTGCAGTATGGGTGGTGTCTCTGGAGCCAATCTATTACTACCATTTCAAGTTAGCATTTTGGGATTTTCCTCGCCTGCAGTTAGTGCTACAAATCATCTCTTCAATGTTGTTGCAATCCCCAGTGGTGTATATCGCTTTATTAGGGAAGGAAGGATGGTTTGGCCTTTAACCTGGATGGTTATTGCTGGAACTATTCCAGGTGTGTTTATCGGTGTTTTCGCAAGAGTTCAATATCTACCTGACCCAAAGACTTTTAAATTCTTTGCTGGCTTAGTTCTTTTATATATTGGCATCTTAATGGTCAGAACTATATTAAAAAAAACATCTTCTGAGACCGATAAAAGCTCAGCAGAATGCCGATTTCAAGAGGCAGTGAGCAACTATCGTAAATCAAAAATTGCTCTACCAAAGACTATAGTAAAAAAATTCAGATTGACTAAGATGGAGTATTCTTATTCTTTTTATGGTGAAACTTTCACAGTTAATCCTTTAATTATTTTTATCCTGTCAGCAGTAGTGGGCATTGTAGGAGGCATCTATGGTATAGGTGGAGGAGCGATAATAGCCCCACTATTTATAGCCATCTTCCGTCTCCCCGTTTATACTATTGCTGGTGCATGTCTCATGGGTACTTTTCTTACCTCTGTAGTAGCTGTTATATTTTATCAAGCAATAGCCCCTTTTTATCCTCATATGGCTGTTGCTCCTGACTGGTTATTAGGACTAATGTTTGGATTTGGAGGTATGGTAGGTATGTATTTGGGAGCAAGGGCTCAAAAGTTCATCCCTGCAAAAATCATTAAGTGTCTTTTAGCATGCATATTGATTTTTACTGCTTTAAGATATATTTTGCCTCTTCTTCTTGATATCCTTTTAATCCAATAACTTGACTTAAGCATATAATACCCCAACTCAAACTTCCGAAAATCAAGCCTTGAATCTAAATTGCAATCGTAAAAGTCACATGCTCTACTTTCATATTCTTATCTTTTTTTAAAATTTAGTAATAATTAAGATTAAGCAAAAGATAAAGCTTCACGAAGTTCTAGTAGGCTTGAGAACCCCCTGTTACTAAAGAATTCATCGCAAGCCAAAACTTGTTATCACAAAGGGTTAATAATTTTAGAAATGTCTTTATCTTTTGCCTCAAATAAATTCTTAACAGTGCCTTTGAAATCATTTTTTATCATAGTACTATAAAGAATTAAAAGAGACACTGAAATCACAGCCTTTTAAAAAGGCCACTTGAAAAGAAGGCTATCACTATAAAAATTAAAAAGGAGAGATAAATTAAAAGGACCCTTTCTTTGGACAACTAAACTCTTACAATTTTAAGATTCTCTTTTTAGGAGTATTGCTACCCCACTAAAACTTTCCAGACAATTTTAGCAAAAACTATTTATATCATACTAAATACTTTTAAAGTCAAATTTAATATTACATAAGAAAAATTTATAAATTAAAGCTTTGAATAAATTCTTATTTTTTCTATAATATCCTTTTAAACCATTTCAAGCTATTTTAAACTTTAATTAGAAGTACTAAAATACCTAAGATTAGGGGTATAAAATAATTATGAAAATACATGAATATCAAGCAAAGCAAATTTTAAGAGAGTATAATGTTCCTGTCCCAATTGGTGAGATCGCAAAAACTCCAGAAGATGCTTATAAGATAGCCTCCAAAATTGGCACCAAAGTAGTTGTCAAAGCCCAGATTCATGCTGGCGGAAGAGGAAAGGGGGGCGGTGTCTGTTTAGCAGAGACTCCAGAAGATGCTTATAAGGCTGCAAAAAACATCCTGGGGATGCGATTAATAACACATCAAACAGGTCCTGAGGGCAAGATTGTTAACAAAGTATTGGTTGAACAAGCCACAGACATAAAAAAAGAGCTTTACTTAAGCCTTTTAGTTGACCGTTCAAGAAACAAGGAGTGTCTGGTTTATATGGCTTCTGAGGCAGGAGGAATGGACATTGAAGAAGTTGCCAGTAAATACCCTGATAAGATTATTAAAGTAGCAGTCTCACCCGTTGCTGGTTTTAGCCCTTTCCAAGCAAGAAAGTTGTTTTATGGTTTGAACTTAGACAAATCCTTGAGTAATCAGTTTATAAATATTGTTAAAGCTCTATACCAAATCTTTATAGATAAAGATGCTTCCTTAGTAGAGATAAATCCCTTAGTTATTACAGGAGATGGAAACCTCCTTGCCATCGATACAAAGATGACTTTTGATGATGACGGGCTCTATCGTCACCCAGAAATCAAGGAAATGCGCGACATAAGCGAAGAAGATCACCTTGAAGTTGAAGCAGTTGACGCAGGAGTTAATTATATAAAACTTGATGGGAACGTCGGTTGTATGGTAAACGGAGCCGGTTTGGCAATGACTACAATGGATTTAATTCAATTAGCTGGTGGTGAACCTGCTAATTTTCTTGATGTAGGTGGTGGTGCTTCTGTAGAGCGCATAGAGAAGGCTTTCAGAATTTTAAACTCCGATCCAAAAGTGAGGGCAATTTTAGTTAATATCTTTGGCGGAATTCTCCGTTGTGACAGAGTAGCACAGGGGATTATAGAAGCTGCATCTAAAATTGAGTTGAAAGTACCAATGGTTGTTCGTCTTCAAGGCACAAACGTAGAAGAAGGGCGAAACCTTTTAAAGAATTCAAATCTTAAATTTGAGGTAGCAGAAGGATTATATGAAGCCGCTCTAAAGGCGGTCGAATTGAGTAAATCAAAAATGTGAGGTACTTCTATGGCTATTCTTTTTACTCAAGAGAGTCGGGTAGTAATACAGGGAATCACAGGGAATGAAGGTAGTTTTCATTGCCGAGAATCTATAAAGTTTGGAACTCAAGTCGTAGCAGGGGTGACGCCAGGAAAGGGTGGAACTTTCCTAGATGAGATACCTGTTTATAATCGTGTAATTGATGCAGTAGAGATAAAAGGCGCCAATGCATCAGGCATATATGTTCCCTCCGCTTTCGCTCCTGATGCGATATTAGAGGCTATAGAAGCTGGAGTTGAGTTAATAGTTTGTATGACAGAAGGTATTCCTGTTATTGAAATGATGAAGATAAAACATGCTTTAAAAGGTAGCAATAGCAAGTTGATAGGTCCTAATTGCCCTGGGATTGCTACACCAGGTGCTGGCAAAATTGGATTTATTCCTAACTTTACTCTCAGCAAAGGTAACGTAGGTGTAATCTCCCGGAGCGGCACTCTAACATATGAGGTTCTCTGGCAATTAACTAATCTTGGGATTGGACAGTCCACTGCTATTGGTATAGGCGGTGATCCAATAGTGGGAACATCCTTTGTGGATTTATTAGCTTTATTTGAAAAGGATCCTCAGACTTCTGCAATAGTTTTGATAGGTGAGATTGGTGGCAGTGCAGAAGAGGAAGCGGCAGAGTTTATAGAAAACAATGTTAGTAAACCTGTAATAGCCTTTATAGCTGGTAAAACAGCACCACCTGGAAGACGGATGGGTCATGCCGGTGCCATAATAACTGGTGGTAAAGGAACATGGCATGAAAAAGTTAGAGCACTCGAAAAAGCTGGTGTCATAGTAGAGGAGAACCCAGCGGAGATCGGTTTGAGGGTTAAGAAAATTTTAGAGGAAAAAAGATAGCTATTGAGGTGTGTCATGTATGATAAAAAAGAATTGGAGAAAATTTCTGAAGCATTTAAAGAATGGAAAATCAAAACAGATAAAATTCTAAGTAAAGCCCCGGAAAGGAAGGCTGAATTTGAGACTCTCTCAGGAATACCTATCAATAGATTATACACCCCTTTGGATATCCAAGAGAGCGATTATTTAAATAATATTGGATTCCCAGGTCAATATCCCTACACAAGAGGCGTGCAAAACACAATGCATCGGGGTAGGATCTGGACAATGAGACAATATGCAGGTTTTGGTTCTGCCGAAGATACCAACAAACGCTTTAGATATCTCTTAGAGCAGGGGCAAACAGGTTTGAGCGTAGCCTTTGATCTGCCCACTCAGATAGGATACAATTCCGACCACCCTTTAGCTCTTGGAGAAGTAGGTAAAGTAGGAGTTGCCATTGATTCTATAAGAGATATGGAGATACTTTTTGATCAAATCCCCCTCGATCAGGTTAGTACCTCTATGACAATAAACTCGCCAGCAGCTGTCCTGACAGCTATGTATTTTGCTATGGCAGAGAAAGCTGGAATACCATTAGAAAAATTAAGGGGAACTATACAAAATGATGTTCTAAAAGAATATATTGCTCGAGGTACCTATATATTCCCTCCCCTCCCAGCCTTAAGGTTGACAGTTGACATTATTAAATATTGTGCAAAGAACACGCCCCAATGGAATAGCATAAGTATCAGTGGTTATCATATGCGGGAGGCGGGCTGTACTGCTGTCCAGGAAGTAGCTTTTACCTTAGCAAATGGTATTACTTACGTAGATTCTGTTATTAATGCAGGTTTAGGAGTCGATGAGTTCGCTCCGAGGCTTTCATTCTTCTTCAGTGCTCATATAGATTTCTTTGAAGAAATTGCTAAATATAGAGCAGCAAGAAGGCTATGGGCACGGATTATGAAAGAGAGATTTAAAGCCCAAGATCCGCGCTCCTGGATGCTTAGATATCATGTTCAGACAGCAGGCTGCTCTTTAACAGCACAACAGCCTCTACTTAATATTTTAAGAACAGGCTTTGAAGCCCTTGCAGCGGTATTAGGTGGATGCCAGTCTCTTCACACCAATTCCTACGACGAGGCTCTTGCCCTTCCTTCAGAACAAGCTGTCCAGATAGCCTTAAGAACTCAACAAATAATAGCATACGAAATAGGAGTAACAGAGACGGTAGACCCTTTAGCTGGCTCATACTATATAGAGCACTTGACTGACAAAATTGAAGCAGAAGCTCAAGAGTATATAAATAAAATAACCGAAATGGGCGGAATGATCCCAGCCATTGAATCGGGCTATATACAAGAGGAGATAGCTAATAGTGCCTATGAATATCAGAAAAAAGTCGAATCTAAAGAGAGAATAGTGGTAGGGGTGAATAAATTCCAGACCTCTGAACCTCCTCCTACAGGACTCTTAAAAGTTGATATGAGCGTTGCAGATAGACAATTAGAAAGATTAAAAAGGCTTCGGGAAGAGAGAAATCATCAAGCTGTAATCACTTCATTAGATGAGATTAAAAGAGCTGCTGAGAAGGAAGACGCAAACTTATTCCCCTTTATTTTGGAAGCAGTCAAAGCAGAGGCTACCTTAGGTGAGATATGTGATGCTTTAAGAGAAGTTTTTGGTGAGTATATAGGTGGAACATCTTTTTAGCGTTTTTATTTACGATTAAAATTAAGATAAGAAACCTTGAGGGGTGACTTATGAATGCAAAAAAAAAGATACGAGTTGTGTTAGCAAAGCCTGGGCTTGATGGACATGACCGTGGTGCAAAAGTAATAGCTAGGGCATTAAGGGATGCCGGAATGGAGGTCATTTATACAGGGTTAAGACAAACACCTGAGCAGATTGTAACCGCAGTTGAACAGGAAGACGCAGATGTTTTAATGCTTAGTATTTTATCAGGTGCCCATAATTATCTGTTCCCTCGAATAATGGAACTTTTAAAAGAAAAGGGAATTGAGGATATTTTAGTCATAGGTGGGGGAATAATACCTGAGGAAGATATCCCTGGCTTGAATGAGATAGGAATAAAAGGTATTTTCGGTCCTGGGACGGAGTTGAAAACTATCATTGATTTCATCCATTCTAATTTGGCTAAATAGAGAGTCTAAAGACTATAGAAAAAATTGAATATAAGTGTTTATGTTTTTTAAAAATCTTCATAAAAGTCTGAGACTTCATTCAGTAAAGGCAGACATACAGTATTTTCAAAACTTTTTTTTCTATGTTTTTGAATCCCTACATAGCAATAACCTTTTTTAGAAACAAAGGGATATTGATCAAAATTAGAAAATTCAGCCCATTTTAAACACAAATGCATGATAACAAACTTCTATTAAATTTTTTCAGAAAACTTATAAATAGTAGATAAGAATTCATAGGAGGAAAGATATGAAAATTATTAAGGTCGACCATATAGGCGTTGCAGTTAAAGATAGTGAAGCCGGGATAAAGTTTTTTTCTAATCTCTTAGGTTTAAAACTTGAAGGTCAAGAAGTCGTTGCAGAACAAAAAGTAAAAACAACCTTTCTGCCAGTTGGAGATACCGAGGTTGAGCTTTTAGAGGCTACCGACCCTGATAGCCCAATTGCAAAGTTTTTAGAGAAAAGAGGAGAGGGTATACACCATATAGCTTTTAGTGTCGAAGACATAGATTCTGCTTTAAAGGAATTAAAAGAACATGGCATAGGACTAATTGATGAGACGCCACGAATAGGGGCTGGTAATAAAAGAATTGCTTTTTTACACCCAAAATATACTTTTGGCGTTTTAGTTGAGCTCTCAGAGTCAAAAAAATAATTGTAACAACTTCATTGGCTCAAAGGTGTTCAGTTTTTATTAAAAAGAGTCAATGAATGCCGATTGCTATTTATAAAAACTAACTATTTTAAGGAGAGAGAGTGTGATGAGGGAAATACCTCCAAAATTAAAAGAATTAAAGGAAAGAGAAGATGCCGTATACTTAATGGGCGGTGAAGATCAGGTTCGTAAACAACATGAAAGTGGGAAATTGACAGCTCGTGAAAGGATAAATTTACTATTCGACCCAGGAACTTTTCAGGAATTAGACCTTTTCGTAAGACATCGTTGTACTGACTTTAATATGTCAAAAGTTGACATCCCTGCCGATGGAGTAATTACCGGCTATGGAAAGGTTAATGGTAGAATAGTCTTTGCCTTTTCTCAAGATTTTACTGCCCGTGCAGGCACTCTGGGTGAGATGCATGCAAAAAAGATTTGTAAAATAATGGATATGGCTCTAAAAGTTGGCGCACCTATTGTTGGTTTTAATGATTCAGGTGGTGCCCGCATACAAGAAGGAGTCGATGCTCTCTCAGGTTACGGACAAATATTTTATAGAAATTCTTGTGCCTCAGGAGTTATCCCTCAAATCTCTGCAATAATGGGTCCTACTGCAGGAGGAGCTGTCTATTCCCCAGCAATGACCGACTTTATTTTTATGACAAAAAAGACCAGTTATATGTTTATAACTGGTCCTGAAGTCATAAAAGAGGTTACTGGTGAAGAGATTGACTTTGAAAGCTTAGGCGGCGCCATGGCACACTGCTCAAAAAGTGGGGTAGCCCATTTTGCCTGTGAAAATGATCCTGACGCAATTGAAAAGATTAAACGCATACTCTCCTATATACCTTCAAATAACATGGAAGATCCACCTTATGTTGATACAGGTGATGACCCCTTTAGAATCGATGAATCCCTGGATTACATAGTCCCTGAAAACCCTAGGGAAATGTATGACATGAAAGATGTCATACACTCTTTAGTAGATAACGGAGAAATCTTAGAACCTCACGAACATTTTGCAAAGAATATAATTGTATGTTTCGCAAGGATGGGAGGGCATACTGTAGGTATTATTGCAAATCAGCCTAAGCATCTAGCTGGTTGCCTTGATGTTGATGCTTCCGATAAAGCCACGAGGTTCATCCGCTTTTGCGATGCTTTCAATATTCCCCTTCTTACAATTGCTGATGTTCCAGGATATTTACCTGGTAGTAATCAAGAGTGGAGAGGCATAATACGACATGGTGCAAAACTCTTATGGTGCTATTCAGAAGCGACCGTCCCCAAAATCACTCTTATAACTCGTAAGGATTACGGAGGATCCTATCTGGCAATGTGTAGTAGAGATTTAGGAGCTGATATTGTCATGGCATGGCCTACGGCAGAGATTGCTGTCATGGGAGCAGAAGGAGCTGCTAATATTATTTTTAGGAAAGAGATAAAATCAGCACCAGACCCAAAAGCTAAAAGAGAAGAAAAGATTCGGGAATATCAAAAGCTATTCTCTAACCCTTATGTAGCAGCATCAAGGGGTTACATAGATGCAGTCATATACCCTCGTGAGAGTAGAATGAGAATCATACAAGCATTAGAAATGTTAAAGTCAAAAAGAGAAACGAGACCCCCTAAAAAACATGGGAATATTCCTGTATAGATAAAGATTGATGAAAATTCAAAAATACAAGAGGTAGTGATGGAAACAATTCCACCAAAGGTCGTTGTAGCCATATCAGCTGCAATTAAAGCTTATCGCCAGGAGCAAGAGTCAGTGAAAGAAAAAAAACCTATGAGTTCAGCTGTTCTATTTACTGAAAGAACCAATCTCTGGGCTATTGCTGGTCGCCAAGAATCAATGCTCCAGCGCAAGATATGGCAACTTCGCTTATATTAAATCTAAAAAAAAATATATTAAATCAGAATTAATAAAAAACAAATAAATTACTATTAAAGGAGTTTTTTATATGAAAGATCAAAAGAAAACATCAAATCCTGTAAAGATAACTGATACAACTTTTCGCGATGGGCACCAATCTCTTTTGGCAACTCGTTTTAGAACCGAGGACATCTTGCCTATCTTAGAAGAGGTTGACTCAGTCGGTTATCATTCTATAGAAATATGGGGTGGAGCTACTTTTGATGTGATGCAAAGATTTCTTAATGAAGATCCATGGGATCGACTCAAAAAGGTCAAAAAAGCTTTACCCAATACCCCTCTGCAAATGTTATTGAGAGGTCAAAATCTGGTGGGTTATCGGCATTATGCAGATGATGTTGTAAGGGATTTTGTTCTTTATTCCGCTGAATGTGGTATGGATATTTTTAGGGTCTTTGATGCTTTAAACGATGAGAGAAATTTTGAATCCTCATTTAAAGCTATTCAAGAAGCAGGCAAACACATCCAGGCAACCATCTGTTATACCCTAACTGAGAGAAGGCTTGGTGGACCAGTCTTCAACATAGAATATTTTGTTAATAAAGCCAAGAAAATGGAAGCGATGGGTGCCCATTCTTTATGCATTAAAGATATGGGGGGCTTGATTTCTCCTTACGATGCTTACGAACTTGTTAAAGCTCTTAAAAGAGAATTGAAAATTCCAGTCCAGCTTCATACTCATTATACAAGCGGAATGGGCTCAATGTCATATTTAATGGCTATAGAGGCAGGAGTTGATGTTATAGACACTGCCGTTGCTCCTTTAGCTTTACGCTCTTCACAACCAGCAATTGAACCTATTGTTGTAGCTCTTGAGGGCACTGAACGCGATACCGGCCTTGATATCAATAAACTTTTTAAGATTGGAGAGTACTTGGAGAGTGTATTACCTAAGTATCGCCATCTACTTGACAGCTCCAGGATAGCTGTTATAGATACAGGAGTTTTGATTCACCAAATACCTGGTGGCATGATAAGTAACTTAGTAAACCAATTGAGAGAAGCGAATGCACTCCATCGTTTAAAAGAGGTTTTCGAGGAGTTGCCAAGAACAAGAAAGGAATTAGGTTATCCACCATTAGTAACTCCAACCAGTCAGATGGTGGGTGTACAATCAGTATTCAATGTTCTTATGGGTCGTTACAATATGATTACAGCAGAAGTTAGAGACTATTGCTATGGTCTGTATGGAAAGCCACCCTGCCCAATTGATCCTGAAGTCCAGAAGAAGGCTCTTAAAGGCTATCCTCGTGGAGAGACTCCAATTACTTGTAGGCCCGCAGATATACTTGACCCAGAAATGGAAAAAGCGAAAGAAGCTACAAAAGGGTTAGCAAGAGATATTGGAGACGTTCTAATTTATGCTTTATACCCACAAACAGGCATGAGGTTTCTTAGATGGAAATATGGATTGGAAGAACCACCCCCTGAGGTCAAACCTAAGACTATGGAGGATGTGAAAAGAGAAGAGGAGCTTATTAAAAAAGCTTTAGCAGGAGAGTTAGTGGAAAAACCAAAAAAGACAGTTCCTGAAAAAGGTCCAGGGATCAGAACTTACAATGTTTTTGTGGATGGAGAATATTACTCTGTTGAAATAGAGGATGTCAGTGGATCAGTTACCATAACTCAACCTACAACCACAGCGGCTACAAAGACATCTATACAGCTACCTCCGCCACCACCGACTCCTACTCAAGAGGTCCAACCAAAACCAGCCCCTTCACAGCTCCCAAAAGCTATGGAAACGGTTTCAGATGTTAAAGGCTCTATCACTGCTCCTATGCCTGGTTTGATCATTGATGTAAAAATGAAAGTGGGTGATAGCGTTAAGGAAGGCGATGAGGTAATCATATTAGAGGCAATGAAGATGCAAAACCCTCTGAAGTCACCAGTATCTGGTGTTATAAAGGCGGTAAGAGTAAAATCAGGCGATTCGGTAAAGCAAGGGGATGTTTTAGTAATTATAGGTTAGAAGAGATTATAAGCCTTTAAAATTACAATCTTTGAGATATTATATTTAGTCGATTTAATTCAAAAACTACAAAAGTATAGAGATATCTTGAAAATATTAGAAGAAGCACTCAAGGGTTCAACACGCGCCTTAGGAAAACTGATATCCTTTATAGAAAATGAATCTCCAGGCTTTCTGGATGTTCTAAAATCTATCTACCCTTTAACAGGGAAGGCTAAAATAATAGGTATTACAGGTCCTCCAGGCGTCGGTAAAAGTACCTTAATTTCTCGTATTGCAAAAATCTATCTTGAAAAGAATTATACCGTTGGTATTTTAGCTGTTGATCCTTCAAGTCCTCTGTCGGGCGGATCCCTTCTTGGTGACCGCATCAGAATGTCTCATCTTTTCCCTGGTCCTAATATTTTTGTGAGAAGTCTAAGTTCTCGAGGAACACTTGGTGGTATTTCTCAAGCTACTATGAATGTTGTAAGGATTCTTGATGCCGTTGGCTATAAGATAATCATTATAGAGACAGTTGGAGTCGGACAAGCAGAAGTAGAAATAATCCATGTAGCTGACACCGCAGTTGTTGTTTTAGCATCAGGATTTGGAGACGAAATTCAAGCTCTAAAAGCTGGACTGATGGAGGTGGCAGATATTTTTGTTGTAAACAAAGCTGACCAACCGGATACATCAAAATTTGTACAGACTATCGAAAAGATAACCATGAAGCTATCACCAAAAAAGTCTTGGATTCCACCTATAGTAAAAACAATTGCACTCACCGGGGAAGGTTGCGAAGAACTTATTCGGAGAATTGACGAACACCATAACTTTTGCAAGGGAAATGACTCAATTATCAAAGAAAGGAGAAATCGTCAGATCAGGGAAATCAAAAGACTTATTGAGCAAAGAATTAAAGAAGAAGTCGAAGTTTTTCTTGAAAAAAAGTATAATCTTCAAGAGATAATTAGCAAAGATACCAATCAGAGCAAAGGACCTTATACCATTGCAGAAGAAGCCCTTAATGCTTTTTGGAAGAGTCATAATAAGCTTCAATCCTTTGAATGATAAAATTCCATGTTTAATTTGTATTTTAAGGATAAAAGAGTTGAAATCTCCTCATTCTTATATTTATGAGTACACCTGCTGCTATAAAATTAGTGAGAAGAGCGGTACCACCATAGCTCATAAAGGGGAGAGGAATTCCTACAATAGGCATCATTCCTAAGGTCATCCCTATATTGACAAAGAAGTAAAGGAAAAACATTGCAGTTAAACCTATAGCAGTTAACCTGCCAAACTCATCTTTCGCTAAAATTGCAGTATTAATGCCTCTTAAAAATAGCAGTAAATAAAGGCTTATCAATAATATACAACCCGTGAATCCCCATTCTTCAGCAAAAACAGAGAATATAAAATCAGTATGTTTTTCTGGAAGAAATCTTAAAGCACCCTGAGTTCCTTTCAGGTAACCTTTGCCAAAAAGATTCCCGGAACCTATCGTTATTTTCGATTGGGTGACATGATAACCGATACCTGCAGGATCAACATCAGGATCAATAAAGGCAATTATTCTGTTTTTCTGATAATCCTTAAGGCTATTCCATGCCACATTACCCAAGAAAGGTACGGATATTAAACCTACAATTAAAGCTGAAACTATGATTCTCTTACTCAGTCCTTTTGATAAAAACAAGATTATAAAAAGACATAAAATAAGTATAGATGTGCCGAGGTCAGGTTGTTTAATAATCAACAATATAGGGACAATTGCAAAGATTAGAATACATTTAATGGGGATAGTCTTAATTGGAGAACCACTTAATTCTGAGAGATACCTTGAGAGGGTTAGGATGAATATAAGTTTAAACGCTTCTGAGGGCTGAAAAGATAGCACTCCAAAATTAAGCCATCTCTGAGCACCCAGTGATGTCTTACCAAGAACTAAGACAATGATTAAAAGAAAAAGCCCGAGTACATAAAAAAAATATGAATACTTTCTAAACCAATTGTAGTCAAAAAAAACGGTTACAAATAAAGCTAAGATGCCTATTAGAAGCCAGATGATTTGTTTTATATAAAAATCAGGATGACTTAAAGACTCAACTGGTGGTCTTGTGGCGCTATAGATTGTTAAAATCCCGATAACAGAAATAGATATAATTAATGAAAATGTTAACCAATCAAAGGTGGTAAAGAATCTACGATCGATTGTTAGCATTGATCTACAAAATAAATAATTTCAAAATTTGTCATAGAGAGAGGTTATCAGCGATAAGAATAATCCGCTAAAATTCAACTTCCTTAAACCTCTCTTATAGATTTATAATAGTTTATATTATACAGAAAGTGATTAATTTAGGATAATTGAAATTGTATAAACAAGAAGTAGTGTCTAATTATACTGAACAAGACAAAGTTCTCATGAAAAGAGCTCTGCAATTAGCTATCAGAGCTCAAGGTATGACGAGTCCAAACCCTATGGTTGGTGCAGTCATTGTAAAGAACTATAAAATAATCGCTGAAGGCTTTCATAAAAAACCTGGCACCCCCCATGCTGAGATAATAGCAATACAGAGAGCCGCAGAAGAGGCAAAAGAGGCATCACTCTATGTGAATTTGGAACCCTGTTGTCACACTGATAAAAGAACGCCCCCGTGCACGAAAGCAATAATAGATGCAGGGATTAAAAAGGTATTTATTGCTATGATAGACCCAAATCCTAAGGTTTCAGGTAAAGGTATAGAGACATTGCGTAATCATGGCATAGAAGTGACTCTTGGAATTTATGAAGAAAAGGCAAGGAGGTTAAACGAATCATATATAAAATATATTACCACCAAGAAACCCTTTGTGATCTTAAAATTAGCAACCACTTTAGATGGTAAAATTGCTACAAGTAGAGGGGAATCAAAATGGATAACAGGAGAAAAAGCACTAAAGCTCGTTCACAAACTTAGAAGTTCAGTAGATGCCGTTATGACTGCTGTAGGTACCGTTATGGCAGATAATCCCCAATTTACAGTGAGACTAATCAAAAAAAACCCTATTAAAAATCCTATAAGGGTTATTGTAGATCCGGACTTAAAGATACCCTTAGAATACAATGTTTTTCATATCCCACCTCCAACCATAGTAATTACTAAAGAAGAATCTTTAACAACAAACTCACCTATACTCTCAGAAAAAAAGACCTTACTTTACAAAAAAGGCATTAAATTTATTGGATTTCAAGGTGACAAAGTTGACTTAAATTGGTTGATGTATAAACTCGGTGAAGAAGGCATTACTTCTATAATGATTGAAGGAGGTTCTTCCTTCAGTGCCAGCTGCTTAGATCAAGGGATTGTAGATAAGGTGATCTTTTTCATTGCCCCGAAAATTCTTGGAGGCAAAGAGTCAATTCCTGCTGTTGGTGGTAGCATTTTTAGGGAACTTAAAGATGCTATCCAAGTAAAGGATCTTAAAATCAAAAAGATTGATGCTGATCTTATGGTAGAAGGGTATATAAGTTAGTGATGAAAAACCTTTTTAAACTATCAGGAATCGATATATCCACTGACAAAGAGACTCTTTTATGTTATAGTTTCGATTCTTCTGCCATAGAAGGAGTATCTCCCATGGCAGTTGCCTGGCCAAAAAATACCAATGAAGTTGTAAATATCGTTAAATTTGCAGAAGATAATGGTCTCTGCATAATTCCAAGAGGTGCAGGCACAGCTACTACAGGAGCAACAACACCTTTGAAAAAAGACTCTATAATAATCAGCTTCGAAAAAATGAAGAGATTATTAGAGGTCGATACAAAAAATCTTACTGTTCTTGTAGAACCTGGAATAATAAATGGTAGGCTTCAAGAAGAAGTTGAACATCTTGGTCTCTTTTATCCTCCAGATCCTGCAAGCTTAGATATAAGTACTATAGGTGGAAACATTGCTACTAACGCTGGTGGCCCAAGGGCTGTAAAATATGGAGTAACAAGAGATTATGTGATGGAAATCGAAGGAATCCTTGCTGATGGAAACGTTATTTTAGTAGGCGGAAAAACTCATAAAAGAGCTGTAGGATACAGTCTCAAAGACATCTTTGTCGGATCTGAAGGTACCTTGGGAATCTTCACTAAAATCCGTTTAAGATTGCTACCCCGCCCTTTAGAAATATTAACTTTACTAGTAACTTTTCAAGATTTGGAATCCTCAGGAAGAGCGGTTTCAGAAATCTTTGCATCAAAGGTCATACCCCGTACAATAGAATTAATGGATAAATACTCCATTGAGGCAGTTGAAAAGTTCAAGCCCTGCGGGCTACCCATTGGTGTCGAATCACTTCTTATAATTGAAGTAGACGGACCTCCTAATGCTGTTAAGAATGAAGCCGAGATAATCATAAACGTTTGCCAAAAGCTAAATGCTGAGATTAGCGTTGCAGAGGACTCCTTGTCGAAGAAGAAAATCTGGGAGGCAAGACGAGCAATCTCACCAGCATTATATCACCTAAAACCCTTTAAGATTAGTCAAGATGTAGTCGTTCCTCGACCTATGGTCTCACCCTTACTGAGGAAATTGGCAGAGTTGGCAGAAAGGAGTGATATTCCCATAATAAACTTTGGTCACGCAGGTGACGGTAATATACATGTAAATATTATGGTTGATAAAAATAATAAAGAAGAATATACGGCTGGCAATAATTTAGTGAAAGAGATCTTTGAGATAGTCATTAATATGCACGGTTCTATCTCTGGTGAGCATGGAATAGGAATGACTAAAGCCCCCTATATAGGTATGGAGATTAAAAAAAGGGAATTAGAGTTAATGAAAGGAATTAAAAGACTCTTTGACCCTAAAGGGATATTTAATCCAGGTAAAATATTCTTTGAATAATATATTACTATCCAAAAGTCCCAAAAAGATTCCGTGTCTGTGAAGAATTAATAACAGATAAAAAGGCATCGCTCAAAAAATCTATAATATCCTGCGCTACTAAACAATACTCACCCTTTTTGATTGACCCTAAATCACCAGCAAGACCATGTAAATATACACCACAGATTGATGCATTAAGAGGAGTCAATCCTTGACCACAAAGAGAAGCTATAATACCTGTTAATACATCCCCTGAGCCACCAGTTGCCATTCCTGGATTGCCAGTGGGATTAATAAATATTTCACCTTCCGGTGAAGCAACCACAGTAGGTACACCCTTTAACACTACAAAACTGTTGTATTCTGTTGCAAATTTAATTGAGATGCCTATTCTATCTCTTTCAACGTCAGAAGCCTTTAAGTCCTGCTTATAGGCAGAACTGCAAAGTCTAGCCATCTCGCCAGGATGGGGTGTTAATATTATCGGAACTTTTGCCCCTAATAGGACCTCTGGATTAGCACAGAGTGAATTAAGACCATCCGCATCAATAACTAATGGAACTGTAGAATTCCTAATTAGTTCGCTCACGATTATTTCAGTATCCTTAGAGACTCCTATACCTGGTCCAATTGCTATAGTGTTAATTTTTCTTTTAACCTGAAAAGATAAAATTTCATCAATCGCTTCTGCCGATAATGTCCCTCTACCAGTATCTTTTAAAGGTAGAGTCATTTCTTCGGTAATCCTACTTTGGATAATATACATTAAAGATTCTGGAACGCCAAGAGTAACTAATCCTGAACCGCTTTTAACACATGATTTAGCAGTTAGTAAAGCTGCCCCTGTTTTACCTTTTGAACCGGCTACTATTAGAACATGACCATAATCCCCTTTATGTGAATACCTC
Source organism: uncultured Thermodesulfovibrio sp. (assembly GCA_964411065.1). Classification (GTDB taxonomy): domain Bacteria; phylum Nitrospirota; class Thermodesulfovibrionia; order Thermodesulfovibrionales; family Dissulfurispiraceae; genus DYHD01. The sequence goes on along the minus strand of CAYPJO010000006.1, from coordinate 1,730 downwards.
TCTCTTTGAGGCATTTCATTAGAAATCTTTTCTTTTTCTATTAAATTAACCTTTAACTCCTTTGACTGGAGTAATTTTATATCGAATCCAATATTTTCTATAAAAAGCTTTCCTGTATATGAAGCACCTGGATATAAAAAATGTCCTAATTTAGGTAAGCCAAAGGTTACAGTAAAAGTGGCCCTGATAGCTCCTCCTAAAACTTCACCACTATCGGCAGAGACGCCTGAAGGTATATCAACAGCAAAAACTGGCCTTTTAGAATTATTTATCTGGAAGAATACCTTTAATAAAGCCTCATCTACTCTTTTATTTAAACCTGTTCCAAAGATCGCATCAACTACAATGGAACTATGCAAATCTTTCTCGCTAAGAGTCTGTGAAAACTTAATCTCAATGCCAAAATTAGTAGCTATTTCATATTGTTTTTTGCAGTCTTGACTGAGTTCATCTTGTTTTGCAAGGATCAGCGCCTTGACTCTATACCCCCAAGCATGCAAAATTCTGGCAATAACAAGCCCATCCCCTCCATTATTGCCCCTACCAGCTATTACAAGAACCTTCTGTGGAGGAAATAGTTCTTTAATCTTAGAGGCGACTGCTAAACCCGCTCTTTCCATTAATACCAAAGAGGGTATACCATAGCCTTCTATTGTCAATTTATCAATCTTTCTCATTTGTTCAGAGTTGACGACTTTCATAATGACACCTTATTATTAAATTCCTGAATTATAACCTGTAAAATGACAGATGATTAATCTTCATCTACTAATTCAGTATGAATAAAAGCTAAAATTGCAGAATGGGGAACTACCAGATATTTTTTACCTTCGTATTCAATCTCAATAGCTGCATCTATAAGAAAAATAGCATAATCCCCTTCGTTTACCTGGAGAGGAATATATTTAACTTCTTTCTTCTTACTGGTATACCAGCTTTCATCGTAATAAGATGAGTCGTGGACAAAATAACCTGGTCCTGTCTTAACAACATAACCACATTGCACCTTCTCTTTTTCTTTGACTGTCGGAGGCAAATAAAGACCAGCAGAGGTTCTCTCTTGCCTACTATCAAGCTCGATGAGGACCTTGTCACCAACTAATATAAGACTCTTTTTCGTCTTCATAGATCTAAATGCACCTTCTTAAAGTAAAAAGCATTCTGTATATTTTATCATGATTTACATTCCATTGATTTAAAAAGTTAAGAATCTTTACTTTTATTTATTATTTTATTATTATCTCTATCTCCTCTATATGCTTTTGCATGATAATCTTAAAAGCTTTGGTTTTAACTTCATTATTTAAAAAACTTACAATTACATAAAAAGAATCCTCATAATATGCAAGAGAAAGATCGGTAGAGGAAGGATAAGGAGGAGCATAAGGGTGGGAATGGAAAATTGCTGTAATAATTAAATTTCTTTCCCTAACATCTTTCATAACTTGGAATTGTTCTTTTGGATCAAGTCTGTATCTTAGTGAGGATTCTTCCACATTAGTCATTTTATAAATGGCAAAAACTTCATTAACAGTTCCTGCAAGGATTCCACAAGCTTCAATGGGATAAATCTCCTTACAATAATTTAACATTTCATCGTAAATCCTCTTATGGATTATTAATGTCTTCATGCAGGTTGAACTATTATAATAAAATCTAATCACTATATAATAATGGATTTAGGGATCAAAGAGTTTTAATATTTTCACATAAGTATTATTACATAAGAG
>CAYPJO010000005.1:0-46022 GCA_964411065.1 uncultured Thermodesulfovibrio sp. | reverse complement strand
TTTCTATAAACTCATGACGTATGCCGTATTTTTGAATAAACTTCTAAAATGTGAATCTTCTAAACTCAGTTCCCTGATCTGTTCTTATAACTCTGGTAGTGCCATAGATCTTGATACAATCTTCAAGGACTTCTATAAACAACTTAGCTGAAATGCCAAGACCTACCTCAATACTCAAAGAGAATCTGCTAAAGAGATCTTCAACGGTCATAATTTTAATGCATCTCCTATATTTTGAGTTCTTTTTCGGCAAGTCCTTGAGCCTGAGATTTTCATCCTCAAGGACTTTAAGTCTTTTGGCCTCTAAAGAGGTCATACCCTTGAATTTCTGCCTCCATTTCTTAAAGGTGCTTCTTGAGACTGAGTACTTGCGGCATACCTCTGCTATGGAGTTTCCTGGAAGTTCTGCTTCAGAAAGAATTTGTATTATCTTTTCAACTGGATATTACGTTTGTTTCATAGGATACTCTCCTTTTTTAAAATTATTCTTAAAATTATATCCCTATTTTTGTTATTCCAAAAAACGGGGTGCAGGTCAAAGATTAAGGAGAAAAGAGCTTATCCAGTTCGCAGCATGATTTCCATCACGGAAAAAAGATGCTTACTTTTAAATTGAGGGTCTTGACTAAATTTGTCTTTTAAAGTTTTAATAATAGACTTATGAAGGTATGTTTTGTTATCTTTATCTTGATCCCCCTTTTTTTCCTATTCTCCTGTGGTAAAAAGGCAGTAAAAAGAGAGGAGGTATTTGATCCAGAAAAGTTCATAGCAAAGGCTGAAAAGCTTATCTCCGATGGGGAGTATGAAGAAGCAAGAAAGATTCTTATTGAGGTAAAGAATAGGGATAAAACAAAAAAGTATGCTCCCCTTGCTCACCTTAAGATCGCTGATTCCTATATTAAAGAAGAAGAGTTAGATCAAGGGATTGCAGAATATCGTAAGTTTATTGAACTCTATCCAGATAATAGACTTGCTCCCTATGCACAGTATCAGATTGCCATGACCTATTATAATCAGATTGACTCACCAGAGAGAGGTTCAGGAACTGCTCAGAAAGCTCTTAGGGAGTTTTTAATTCTGAAGGAACTCTACCCAAGAAATCCCTTTAAAGAAGTTGTGGAGTTAAGGATTCAGAAGTGCCGTAATGTTATCGCTGATGGTGAATTTTATGTAGGTGAGTTCTACTATAAAAAGGGCTCTTTTAGGGCTGCTATAAAAAGATTTTTGGGGCTCTTAGAATCCTATCCTGAATACAGAAGAAACGATGAGGTTCTTTACCTAATTGGAAGGTCATACGAGGTGCTCAAAGATAAAGATCAGGCAAATATATATTTTAAAATGCTCTTAGAGAGATATCCTTCCAGCAGATTCATATCTGAGGTTAAAAAAAGGTCCTATTAGGCTGTGGAACCCCCCTTATACTATCCTGCCTTTTTAAACATCAAAGGTAAAGAGTGCATCGTTATAGGAGGAGGAAGGGTGGCTGAGAGAAAGGTTCTTTCCCTTTTAAGATGTGGTGCTAAGGTAAAGGTGATAAGTCCCTCATTAACTAAGAGGCTAAGGAGAGAGGAAGAAGAGGGCAGGATAATTCATATAAAGAAAAAATATGAAAAGGGTGATCTTGAAGGAGCTTTTATAGTTATTGCTGCAACTTCAGATCCCTCCATAAATCGAGAAGTTGCCTTAGAGGCTCCCTTTCTCGTTAATTCTGTAAATATCCCCGAGGTGGGTAGTTTTGTAGTTCCCTCTGTTATAAGGAGGGGTTTTTTGAATATTGCTATCTCAACTATGGGTTCCAGTCCTGCTATGGCTAAGAGTATAAAAGAGGAGCTAAAAATTTTTTATAATAATGAGTTTAGCAAATATCTCAACTTTTTAAGAAAGATTCGTAGGGAGATAATTAAAAAAATTAAAGACAAAAGATTGAAGGATAAGATATTGCAAGATTTAGCATCAGGGGATATATTAGAAGCTCTTAGAAATAGGGGATACAAAGAAGCTAAGGTATTAGCATTACAGAGACTAAAATTCTTTATTGAAGAGAAATCACAGAGATAGCTCTATGCTAAGAGTTGGAGTAATAGGTGTGGGATATCTTGGAGAGCATCATGCTCGGATCTTTTCTCAATTGGAGGATGTAAGACTTGTGGCGGTAGTTGATATTGATAAAAATAGAACTAAGAGCATTGCTGAAAAGTATAAAAGCACTCCTTATATTGATTTTAGAGAGATCCTTGATGAAGTAGATGCCATAAGTATAGTCACACCTACGGAGACACATTTTGAGATAGCCCTTGAATGCCTTAAGGCAGGCAAGGATATCTTCATTGAGAAGCCCATCACAGCAAAGATAGAAGAGGCTTTAAAGCTCATAGAGGAATCAGAAAGGAGAGGCAAAATTATACAGGTAGGACATATAGAGAGGTTCAACCCCGCTCTAAGAAAGGTCTATCCGTTAATTGAGAATCCCTTCTTTTTCGAGGCTGAGAGGTTATCCCCCTTCACAGGAAGAGGTGTTGATGTAGATATTATCCTTGATCTCATGATACATGATATAGACATAATCCTCTCTATTCTTGATAGTAATGGTTCTGAAACAGAAGCTAAGGATATAAAAGCTATCGGAGCAGAGATTCTAACAGGTCGCTATGATGTAGCGAAGGTATGGCTCGACTTTGGCAACAATATCCAGGCACTAATGACAGCAAGTAGATTATCATCAATAAAGTCAAGAAAGATGAAGATTTTGCAAAGGGACTCCCACATCATCCTGGATTATCAGAATATGGCTATCAAGAGATATTACAGAGAGAGGGGAGAAATTATAGCAGATACAATCTTTGTTGAAAAACAAGAACCCCTCAAAGAGGAACTAAAGGACTTTGTCCAATGTGTTATAGCAAGGCGAAGACCAATGGTAACCGCAGTTGATGCCCTGAGGGCTCTCAGATTAGCTAAAAGAATTGCTGGAGAGATTAAAAGATGAGACCTATGATAGATCTTAAAAAACAATATCTTGAGATTAAAGATGAGATTCTCACTATACTCGAAGAGATCTTAGAAAGTTCCCAGTATATATTAGGGGTAAAAGGTGTTGAGTTAGAGAATAAGATTGCTCAATATTTTGGGGTAAAGGATGCTATAGGTGTTGCATCAGGAACAGATGCTCTTTATCTATCTCTTTTAGCTCTTGGGATTGGTGATAATGACGAGGTTATAACTACACCCTTTACTTTCTTTGCTACAGTTGAAGCTATTATATACACAGGTGCACGACCTGTCTTTGTAGATATTGAACAAGAGACATTTAATATTGACATCTTAGCCATTGAAGGAGCTATCACTGAAAAGACAAGGGCAATTCTACCTGTTCATCTCTTTGGACATCCAGCAAATCTCACCGAGATAGCTAAAATTGCAGAGAAATATAATCTCAAGATAATAGAAGATTGCGCTCAATCCTTTGGGGCTTCTGTAGGGGGCAGAAAGTCAGGAACCTTTGGCAGTGCTGGGTGTTTCAGTTTTTATCCAAGCAAAAACTTGGGAGCCTATGGAGATGGCGGTATGGTTATTACGGATGATCCTGAGATCTCTCAGAAATTAAGATTGTTAAGAAATCACGGCACCCTTACTTCCTATAGGCATGAATTTGTTGGATACAATAGCCGACTTGATGAGATTCAAGCAGGTATACTGCTCGTTAAACTAAAAAGAATAGATGAATATAACTCTAAAAGGAGGCAGAAAGCTTCCCTTTATAATAGCCTCCTTAAGGGATTAGTTAGAACGCCAATAGAAAAAGAAGGTTTTACTCACGTCTATCATCAGTATACTATCTTAAGTGATAGGAGAGACCATATCCAGAAGGCTCTTAAAGATAAAGGGATACCATCGGTAGTCTATTATCCTATTCCTCTGCATCTTCAGAGGGCACTAAGTTTCTTAGGATATAAAAAAAATGATTTCCCTGTTGCTGAGTGGGTTTCAACTCAAGCTCTGTCTCTTCCAATCTATCCCGAGCTTGAAGAGGAGCAAATTATCTTTACAGCAAAGATAATAGGAGAATGCTTAAAAGAGTAATGATAATATCAGGAGAAAGCTCAGGCGAATTATATGGAGCCCTCTTAGCTCAATCTCTCAGATCATTGAATCCTCAAGTGGAGATCAAAGGGGTAGGGGGAGCCAGAATGAGTGACAGTGGAGTAGAACTAATAGAGACCATCTCTGGGGCTTTTGGTATCACCGAGGCTTTTTTTGCTTACGAAAGGATTCTCAAAACTTTCAATAAGGTTGTGATGACCTTAAGAGATTTTAAACCTCAAGTGCTCATTTTAATTGACTATCCCGACTTTAATATTAAAGTTGCTAATAGAGCAAAGGAGCTGAAAATTAAGATACTCTATTATGTTAGCCCCCAAATCTGGGCGTGGAGAGGTTCAAGAATAAAGCTCCTAAGTAAATTAGTAGATAAGATGGCTGTAGTTTTACCCTTTGAAGAGGATATTTATAGGAGAGCAGGTATCCCCTGTGAGTTTGTTGGACATCCTGCTATGGATGAGATTAGGGAAATCATCCAAGGACTGGAAGAGGGGCTTTCTGATATTGGTACATCTAAATTGAGAGAAAAAGCTCGGTCTAAATTATCTGTTGACAGTTCCCTCCCTCTAATTGCACTCCTACCAGGTAGTAGAAGACATGAGATTAAAAGTCTCATACCAATCTTAAAAAAAGTTGTAGAGGAGCTTTCAGTTAGGAGAGACTATCAATTCATAATCCCCATCGCACCTAACCTGGATGATAGAGATCTTAAAATATTTGATGCCTTCAAAGAGATAGATGCTAATTACTATCTTTTAAGAGGGCAATCAATAATGAGCCTAATCGCCTCTGATATTGCTGTTATAGCCTCAGGTACTGCCACTTTGCAATCAGCCCTCTTAGGAGTCCCCTTTTTGACTATCTATAAACTCTCCCCTCTTAGCTATTTCATAGGTAGATTGCTTGTTAGATTAAAGCATTTTTCTTTGGTAAATATACTTCTGGATAAATCGATAGACTCTCATGAACCTTTAAGAATTAAAGAGCTCCTCCAAAGGGAAGTTAACAAAGATAATATTGTGGAAGAGATTCTCAGGCTCCATGATGAAGAATATAAAGGGAGAATCGAGAGCATTCTTTTTAAAATAAGAGAGCTTTTTATTAATAAAAATGCATCCTTGAGAGTAGCAAAATTAACCGAAGAGTTAGCAGGCGATTCAACTCTTTAGGGGAGAATGTTTTATTATATTTATACACTCCTTTATCTTATAGCTCTAATCTTTTTCTTACCCTCTGAGTATTTAAAGAGACCCCCTAATGTTAGAAGACAATGGTTGAGAGAAAAAATAGGGATCTTCCCAGATTCTTCAAAGAGCCAGTCTAGACCCTCTATATGGATTCATGCAGTCTCAGTTGGTGAGGTTATCTCTACATCTAATCTTGTCAGTCAACTTAGAAAGCTTGAGCCAGAAAGGGAGATAATTATATCAACTGTTACCGACACAGGTTATAGGATAGCTCAAGAACGTTTGTCAGAGTTCGCCAAGATTGTATACTCACCTTTGGATATCCCCTTCTTCATAGAGAGAGCCTTTAATTCCTTGAATCCCTTTCTATTAATTATTATGGAGACAGAGATTTGGCCAAATTTAATCAGGGAAGCTAAAAAAAGGGGTATCTCTATCCTCCTTGTAAATGGGAGGATTTCAAAGAAATCTTACTCGGGTTATAGAAAATTGAGATTTTTGATGAAGTCTATTTTAAAAGATTTTGATGAATTTTGTATGCAAAATGCTATTTACTCTGAGAGGATTGAGTCCCTTGGAGCTGATCCTATGAAGGTTCATGTAACAGGTAATCTGAAATTTGATCTGAATCCATTAATCAAGCCAGTAGAGTGGGTAAAATTAATAAGGGGTAGAGTCATAGTAGCTGGTAGCACCCATAACCCTGAAGAGGAAATAATCCTTAATGCCTATATGAAATTATTGTCAGATTTTCCTGACCTGATTTTAATCCTGGCACCTAGGCATCCTGAAAGATTTCGTGATGTAGAAGAGTTGGTCCAGAGTAAGTCATTAAGATATATTAAAAGATCTGATCTCAGAGAGAATTCTCAGATAGTTACAGGACCGATAGTGATTATTCTTGATGTCATAGGAGAACTCGCCTATACTTATAGCATTTGTGAGATTGCTATTATAGGGGGTAGTTTTATCCCCCATGGGGGGCAGAACCCTCTTGAGCCGGCTTACTGGAAAAGGGCAATTATTTGTGGAGAGAGCATGGAGAATTTCCCCTTTATTGAAGAATTCTATAGAAATAATGCTGCGATTGAAACAAATAAGGAGAAAATCTATTATGATATCCACTTACTTCTTAGTTCTAAGGAGATGCTTTTGACTATGGGTATGAATGCTTTTAATCTTTATCGGAAGAATATGGGTGCCACTGAAAGAACCTTGAATATAATAAAAAAGTACCTTTACTAATAGGGACTCTGAGGTTGAAATATTTAATAATAAACAAGAAAAATCATTTGAAGAGTCCTTAAAAGAAGGAGTCCATGTTCTTATAGAGGTTAAAGTCTTGATAGGGTTATTCCTCTTTGACCTTGATACTTGCCAGCTTTATCTTTATAGGAGATCTCGCACTGCTCATCAGCCTGTAAAAAGATGAGTTGAGCAATTCCCTCATTTGCGTATATCTTTGCTGGTAAAGAGGTGGTGTTAGAGATTTCTATTGTTACAAAACCCTCCCATTCAGGTTCAAGAGGTGTGATTGTAACTATTATGCCGCAGCGAGCATAGGTAGACTTACCGAGACATATAACGAGTATGTCACGGGGTATTTTTAGGTATTCTATGGAACGTGCCAGAATGAAAGAGTTGGGCGGGATGAGACAGGAATCACCACGATAGTCAACAAAGTTTTTTTCCTTTAAGCCTTTAGGATCAATTATTGTGGAATTTATATTGGTAAAGATTTTAAATTCATCAGCTACCCTTATGTCATAGCCATAAGAACTGAGACCATAAGAGATTGCACCTTCTCTTATCTGACTCTCAATGAAAGGATTTATCATTCCCCCTTTTGCCATCTCTTTAATCCATTTATCTGATTTTATCACTTAAACCTCCATCATTGTTTAATTCTGCAACTACTACTCTATCTCTACCTTCACCTTTTGCTCTGTATAATGCCTCATCTGCTTTTTTTATCAGGATCTCCACATCTTTACCATGGAGGGGAAAAGATGATACCCCAAAGGATAAAGTCACAGGATCAAGAAGTCTATCTTGATAGAGTATTTTTAAATCTTTTACTTTTCTTCTCAAAAACTCTGCTCTTTCTTTGGCGACTGAGAGTGAGGCATCAGGCATTATTATCAAAAACTCCTCACCGCCATATCTACTAACTATATCTTCTTTTCTAACATTTGCTGTTACAAAAGAAGCTATCTCCTTAAGCATCATGTCTCCAGCTAAATGACCGAAGTTGTCATTGAAGCGTTTAAAATGATCTATGTCGAACATTATTACGCCCATATTCAATTCTTTACGTATAGCTCTTTGAATTTCCCGCTCAAAAGTCTCTTCCATATAGTTTCTATTAAATAACCCTGTTAGGGGGTCACGAATTGCTTGATAATATAATCTTTCCCTAAGCTTGAGATTATTAATTGCTAAGGATAAATTTTTTGCAAATGTTGTTAATAGCAGATACTTTGATTCTTCCATTTCCAGAAGAGAGATTAAGGAGGGATCATTTTCGACTTGTAAGTGTATAAGCCCTATAATTTCATCATGCATATCAAGAGGAATACACAAGGAGCCACCAGAAAAAGTATCATCTAAATGGGCGCATTTTTTACCCTTTTCGGTAGTTATAAGAAGATGTATTTTTCTATTTTGCAATGCTTGGCATTCTTCTGGCTTAAAGACACTTTTGCTTTTAAGGGGCTCTCCCCAAGAATGAATTAAATGTAGGCTCTTTTCTTCGGCAAGAACATATAAACAACCTGAGTATAAAGGGTAAAACCTCTGGATAGCCCCTGTTATGACAGTATAAGCCTCATCTATGCTAACGCAAGACTGCAACCGTTCAATGGTCTCTATAAGGATACTTAGCTCTTTGGTTCTTAGCTCAAGTTCATTTACCCACAGTCTTAATTGTTCATTAACATCAATCAACATCTTTTCGTATCTTTTAAATTCACTAATATCACGAATAGATTCTATGGCTCCTATTCGTTCTCTCTTTTTATTATAAATAGGTGATGCTATACCCCAAAGGTATACATCTTTTCTACCTCCAAGGGAAGGAATAAAAACCTCTCCAATGACTAAATTTTCCCTCCTCTCAAAGTTAATGTAACTTTTTTCGATCTCTTCATCAGGAGTATCTAATAGATCTATTAAGATAGGTCTTTCTATTCCATAAAAGGGTTTAGCATAGAGATATCCACTTTTACCAATAATCTCACTCTTTGGAACCCCGGTTAGTTCCTCCATTGCTCGATTCCATTCAATAACCCTTTTGTCTTTATCTATAACAAAGGTGGCATCGGGCAAAAATTCTATGAGACTATGGAGGATTTCGTTAGTAGTTAGAGCTTTTTCAAATGCAATGGATAATTCTTTATTTAGTATTTCAAGTCTTTCTTCATATTCCAAGTTCTTCTTTATATAGTCATTTAACTGAACTGCCGCTAACTTTAAACTCTCAATTGCTGAAGAAAGGGTCAGATTATTACTAAAGATAGAGCAGTTGAAGCATTTTTGGAGTTTTGTCAAGAAATTTTTTCCCCTCTCTCCGTTACGGAGAGTATTAGAGGCGAGCCAGCATTTATAGTTTTTCTTGCCAAATAAGGTGCAAGTGGTCTCTTTACAATCTAAGGTTTTCCAACAAAGTGATTTTTTTGGCATGGGATTTTTTCTTTTTTTTTAGCTAATTTTGGATAAATATGAACTTATTATCTCAAAAAGATTCATCAAAATCAATATCTTTAGATGATGGGGGGTTAAAAGTCTCAATTGAAAAATTAATGAGCTATAGAATTTGTTAGGTAAAATATTACTATTTTTTAAATTTTGCTTAAGTTGAGAATGCATAGGTTAGGACTCTTTGCAATTTTATTTCAGTGGTTATAAGCCTATTGGTTATGGGAGAGGGGAAGAGTGGTTGTTGTACTTATGGAAATTGTTAAAGGCCTATAAGAAGATCGATAGGGTGCCTATTTTTTAAAAAGATTTGAAGAAGTTTAGGAACTTTTATTAAAATTCAGGATAGATAAGAATTTATTCTATTATAAGGGGGTGAGAAAAGATGAAGATTGAATTTGAAGGGACTCTTATTAAGATGATCCCAGAAAATGATAGAGAAAAATCCGAACTCGATTTACTCTGGAAGAGAGTCGTCAGCTGTATAAAAGAGGATAAGAAATTGGTTCCTGTTGGTGAATATATACCTGGCATTAAAGAAATAGCTTATTTTAATATGGAATAAATCATTTAGTTAAAAGAGGGGGGGTTATGTCTTTGTTTTTAGAGAAAGGATATAGCCCTCGTTTTTTTGATCAAAAACTGGATGTCGAGACTATTTAGTTAAATCTTAACTGATTGATATGTGCATAAAGAGATTGTTTAGTTTATAATTAATTGATAATTTTACAATATGCTTTTATTTGAGATTATCTTAGTGGATAGGAGAAATTAATCTTTTTTAGATTCAAGAATTGCGATTATGAAAGATTTTTTTAGAATTTTTACCAGGAGGTTAATTAATGAGAGAGGAAGAAATCATTGAGCTATTGAAGAATCAAGACGAGGAATTCAGAAAGCTTTATAATGAGCACAGAGAACTCGATAGTCTCCTTAAAGAGATGGATAAAAAGAATTTTCTTTCTGAGGAGGAAGAGTTTGAAAAGAAACGTCTTAAAAAGGAGAAGCTCTATAAAAAAGATAAGATAGCAGAATATGTTAAAAATTATAGAAGACAACATCATTGTGATTAGTCTTACATAGTTTTCAAAGCTTATTTTTTAGGCATTAATTAAATAGATTCCCAAATACTTGTAAAGTCTTAAGTGAAATAGAGCAAAATAGTTAAGTCAAAAACTATCGGAAAGAAGAGGAGATTATGAGTAATTTAAGGAGTGAAATAATCAAGACAGGTATAGAAAGAATGCCACACAGAGCCTTGTTATGCGCAACAGGTATTCCCCTTAGCGAATTTAATAAACCATTTATAGGGGTAGCCAGTAGCTTTACAGATATTATACCAGGGCATGTTACCATGAGAGATCTCGAGAGGTATGTTGAAAAGGGAGTACATGCAGGTGGTGGCTATCCTTTCATTTTTGGTATTCCAGGAATATGTGATGGAATAGCTATGGGACATAGCGGTATGTCCTACTCATTACCATCAAGGGAATTGATTGCGGACATGGTTGAGGCTATTACCAATGCCCACCAGTTTGATGGTCTTGTATTGATAACTAATTGTGATAAAATCACGCCAGGGATGTTGATGGCAGCTGCAAGATTAGATATACCAGCAGTAGTGATTACTGCAGGTCCTATGCTTGGAGGCTATTATAAGAATAGAAGGCTTAATCTTACCACTGATACCTTTGAGGCAGTCGGCAGATATAAAAGGGGATTACTAAGGGAAGAGGAATTATCTATTCTTGAGAGATTGGCATGTCCAGGTCCTGGTTCATGCCAAGGTATGTATACTGCAAATACAATGGCTTGTATTACTGAAGCCCTCGGTATGAGTTTGCCTGGATGTGCTTCCGTTCCTGCTGTGATGGCACAGAAAAAGAGAATAGCCTTTGAGAGTGGAGTAAGGATAGTAGACCTCGTAAAAAATAATATAACTTCAAGAAAAATTATGACAAAAGAAGCCTTTGAGAATGCAATTATTGTGGATTTAACATTGGGGGGATCTACAAATACTGTTTTGCATATACCAGCCATCGCACATGAAGCAGGTATAAAGTTGACCTTAGACACTTTTGACCAATTAAGCAGAAGGACACCCCATCTTTGTAATATGATTCCCAGCGGTAGCCATTATATGGAAGATCTTGATAGAGCAGGAGGTATCCCAGCTGTTTTGCATAGATTGAAGGATATGCTCAGGTCGAATCTAACTATCTCAGGGGATGATATACTGGAGATTGCAAAAAGGGCAGAGGTTTTAGATGAAGAGGTTATACGACCCCTCGATCGAGCCTATCACAATGAAGGAGGCATTGCTGTATTAAAAGGCAATTTAGCTTCTGACGGGGCTGTTGTCAAACAGACAGCAGTTCATGAAAGAATGTTGAGACATGAAGGTTTAGCAAAGGTTTTCGATTCAGAAGAAGATGCAGTGAAGGCAATTCTGAATGGTCAAATAAAACCTGCAGATGTCGTAGTTATAAGATACGAAGGTCCAAAAGGGGGTCCTGGGATGAGAGAGATGCTCTCTCCAACCTCTGCTATCGTGGGCATGGGACTAAGCGAATCGGTAGCATTAATCACTGATGGAAGATTCAGCGGTGGCACAAGGGGACCTTGTATAGGGCATATCTCTCCAGAAGCGATGGAGGGAGGGCCAATAGCTATTCTTAGAGATGGCGATAGGATAGAGATAGATATACCTAATCGAAAGATTGATGTAATCTTAGCTCAAGAAGAGATAAATAAGAGGCTTGCGAAATGGGAACGTCCTGAACCCAAAATAAAGCATGGCTATCTTTCAAGGTATTCTAAAATGGTTAGTTCTGCAAGTTCAGGAGCAATATTGCTCGATTAGATTTTACATAAAGTTCTTTTCTTACAGTTTGGGTTTATACCAGTCTTTATTACAGAATACTATTACTTAACAAAAGATCAGTTCAAAACTCTTACTGTGTCTAATCAGAGGAGAGATTGATAGTGTTTTGGCTTTTTAAAATACTTTCCAAAAGAGAGTCTATATTTTATGCATAGGTATTTAGATTTTTTAGCTTTTATACTTTGACATAGATGGATAAAAAACAATCAGGTGATAAAAGAGGGTCTAATACAAGATTGCCAGCTAATTATATAAATAAGAGTTAGGATAATTAAAGGGCCACTCTATATAACATCTTTGAATATTTGTCTGGGGGCTTTTTTATGATAAAATGTTTTATAATTTAAAAAAATTTAAATGGTAAGTCGATTATGAATCAGGGGATAAAAACAGCTTTTTTAATATTTTTTATACTACTGCCTCTCTTTATTGGATGTAAGACTGAAAAGCCAATAAAGATAGGCTTCGTAGGGACTTTCACCGGGAGGCATTATGATCTTGGGATTTCGGGTAGAAACGGTGCTATGCTTGCAGTAGAAGAGGCAAATAAGAAGGGGGGTCTTTTAGGCAGAAGAATAGAGTTGATTGTGAAGGACGATAAATTCGACCCTGAAGTTGCATTGAAGGTTGATAAAGAACTTATCGCACAGGGGGTCATCGCTATAGTAGGTCATTATACAAGTGAGATATCTAAAGCTGTCTTACCCTTTATCAATGAACAGAGGATTGTTATGATAAGTCCAACAGTGGCAAGCCCTATTTTTGACGGTATCGATGATTATTTTATTAGAATAAATAACTCTTTAAAACAAGAGACTCAAGCTTTAGCAGACTATGCTTTTTCTAATTTAAAGTTAAGAAGAGTTGTCATCCTCTATGACATTACTAATAGGGCTTATGCAGAAGAATGGTTTTTAAATTTTAAGTCTGAATTTGAGAGACTTGGAGGTAAGTCCATAGGAATAGATTTTGAACCCAGTGAAAACTTATCCTTTGCAGATCTTGCTAAGAGATCTTTAAGTGTTAATCCCGATGGGATAATATTAGTAGCTAATGCTTTGGATACCGCAAATATTTGCCAGCAGTTAAGGAAGTTCCATTTTTATAAACCCATTATTTCAAGTCAGTGGGGTATAACCACAGATTTAATAAGCCATGGTGGCAGAGCAATTGAGAATATAATATTTAGTTACGGCTATACACCGGACGATAATAGTCCTGAATATCTATCTTTCAAAAAGAATTATGCTCTTAGATTTGGACGAGAACCAGATTTTGCTGCACTTAAATCTTATGAAGCTGTAAATGTCATACTCTCATCTATTCAGGTCTCTGACCATTTGAGGGATCTTAAAAGAGCAATTCTTCAAAAGAAGAGATTTAGGGGATTGCAAGGGGATTTTGAGATTAACGAATATGGGGACATTCAAAATAGCATATCTCTTTTTACTATAAAAGAAGGTCATTTTGTTAAATTAAATTATGGGAAGTAAGCTCAGCCTTAAAAAGCTACTTTTTTTGAATAATATTATCGTTATATTTGTGCCCTTTTTAATCTTCTTTGTATTTCTCTATTATTTTTTAGCACAGAGTCTTGAGAAAGAAGCTAATAAAAAAAATCTACTGATTGCTCAAACTATTGCTCATCAATTAGAAAACCTTTTTACCGAGCCTTTCAATGCAGTAAGTGAGCTAAAATATAATATTGAAAAGGAAAAGCTAAAACCAGGCTATGAGAGGATAAATCTTTTAATGGAATCTGTCTATAGAAACCATCTTTATTTTGAAACCCTTTTATTTTCAGATAGAACTGGTAAGGTGAAAAATATATACCCCTATAATCAGGATTTTCTTGACTTTGATATATCAAACCAATCTTTTTACAGGGAGGCACTAAAATCTGACAAGATAATCCTAACGCCTGTAACTGTCTCTTTTGTTACTAAAGCTCCATCAATTGTGCTCGCAGTCTCTTCTAAGGAGAGTGTAATTGTAGCATATCTTGAATTATCAGCTTTTAAAAAATTAATTGAAAGAATTTTAGTAACTCAGAAAGATGAGATCATAATCTTAGACCGAACAGCAACTGTTTTAGCTCACCCTAACTATCAGTTAGTCAGAGAGCAGTTTAATATGGGAGGTTTTGAGTTTGTGAGGACAGCCTTAGAAGCAGGAGGGGGTAGTTATCACTATTACCAAGGTGGAGAGAAAAAGCTTGCTTCTACCTCAATAGTCCCTAAAACAGGTTGGTTAGTAATTTATAGTCAACCTATGATGGAAGTCCTAAGACCAATATGGCATATTGGAGCCACAGTCTTAGTTAGTGGTGTTATTGTTGTTTTTCTTGTTTTATTCCTTGCGAGCTTCCTTTCTCGTAAATTGGTTGAACCTATTGTTGCTTTAACTGAGAAAACAAAACTTTTTACACAGGGAGATTACAGCAGTAATCTGCGGAGCCAATCAAATAGTTATTTAGAAGTCAATGAATTAACTGAGAACTTCAGTAAAATGATTGATGCTATTAAAGATAGAGAGGAGGCTCTTAGTTTTGCAAAGTTTGCAATTGATAATGCATCAGAGGCTATTTGTTGGTTAGATATGGATGGCAAATTACTCTATAGTAATAATGCCTTTTGTAATTTACTAAAAATTAAGAAAGAGAAAGTCCAGAATAGCTACCTTTACGACCTTAATATTGGTTATACCAAAGATGAATTTTCAAAGATAGTTGAAGATATCAAAAAGATGGGATATCTCTACTTAGAGACATTACTTGAAAAAGCCGATGGGGTTCATTTCCCTGCTGAAATAGCAGCTACCTTATTAAACTATGAAGGGCAAGACTACATATTCATCTTTATAAGAGATGTTTCAGAAAGAAAAGAGGCAGAAAAGGCACTCTTTGAAGAAAAGGAACTCCTATCAGTAACTTTAAGGTCCATAGCTGAAGGAGTTATTTCTACTGATAACACAGGTAAAGTCTTACTAATGAATAGGACCGCAGAAAAGCTGACAGGATGGTCTTTTGGAGAAGCCTATGGGTTACCCGTTGATCATTTGTTTAGAATAAAAAGTCTTGATCTTAAAAATGATTCCGAAAACCTGCTGACCAATCTTTTCGATAAGGAAGACCCATATCAGTATGGTGGAAAATACAAATTTATTGATAGAAATAATAATGAAAAAATTGTTTTTTTCAATATCTCGCCAGTAAAAGATAGAGATAGCAAGATTGTAGGTGCTGTGTTGACCGTGAAGGACATTACCGATTTGGTCAGACTTGAAGCAGAGATCTTGAAGTCAGAAAAACTTGAAGCAGTTGGGATTCTTGCCGGGGGGATAGCTCATGATTTTAATAATCTTTTAGCAGGAGTCCTTGGTAATATTCAACTTGCTAAGATCCAGATGGGTGCAGAACATCCTGCCTATAAAAGAATTGAAGCAGCAGAAAGAGCTATAAATCGCTCTGTAGCTTTAACTCATCAACTCCTAACTTTTTCTAAAGGGGGTGCTCCACTAAAGAAGGCTTCCTCTATTGGAGAAATCGTAAAAGATTCAGCAAATTTTTCTGTAAGGGGTACTAATGTTAGATGCGAATTTGATATTTCAGATGATTTATTACCTGTTGAGGTAGATGAAGCACAACTGAGCAGGGTGATAAGTAATTTAGTTATAAATGCTGTACAGGCAATGCCTTGGGGTGGTACTATCATGATAACTATGAAGAATGTTGATGTAAAAGCAAAAGAAGGCCTGCCTCTGCAGGAGGGTAAATATGCTTTTATCGAGATAAAGGATCAGGGAGTAGGCATTCCTGAAGAGAATCTCGGTAAAATCTTTGATCCCTTTTATACAACTAAGAAGGAAGGTAGCGGTCTTGGTCTTGCAGTGGTTTATTCGATAATAAAGAATCATGGTGGATATATCAGGGTATCGTCAAAAATAAATGAAGGAACGGCTTTCCAGATTTATCTACCATCGGTTGATATAAAACTACCGTCTATAGTGGAGAAAGCAGGTGATGAAATTTTTATGAAAAAAGGCAAGGCAAAAATTCTCGTCATGGATGATGAAGAGATTGTAAGAGATGTGGCAAAAGAATTATTAAACCATCTTGGCTATGAAGTAGTTCTATGTAAAGAAGGGGGAGAAGCTTTTGAGGTATATAGAGATGCAAAGGAGAAGGGAGAACCTTTTAATGCTGTCATTATGGATCTGACTGTCCCAGGCGGTATGGGTGGCAAAGAACTTATGAGTCTCCTCCTTAGGTATGATCCACAGGTTAAAGCTATTGTCTCAAGTGGTTATTCGAGTGATCCAATAATGGCTATGTATAAGGATTTTGGTTTTGTAGGGGTGATTAGGAAACCTTTTAAATTACAAGAATTAAGTGAATTGCTTCACCAAATATTATAAAATTTATAAATATTTGAGCAATAGATACCAGCAGAGGGCATCTATTGCCCAAAAAAAACTTATTCTCTAACGGTTAATACTGGGCATGTAGAATTTCTTACAACTCTCTCTGCGGTGCTTCCAAAGAGAACTCTATCTAAGCCTTTTCTGCCATGAGTACCAATGACTATTAGATCAATATCGTTGTCCTTAGCGAATTTTAAGATCTCTTCGTAGGGGACTCCTCTTTTTACTGAATATTCAACGTCGTTTAAGCCCTCCCTTTGTTTTAGGCCAAATCTCTCTAATTCCTTTTGAGCATTTTCCAGCATTTCTGCATATATCTTATCAAGGGAAGTGTGGGGAACATGTAATCCTGATGCGGTAACAATATCATAAATTACATGAAGAAGATATAATTTTGCTCCATGAGTTTTTGCCATTTCAACCGCGTAAGGAAGTGCATTCATGGCACCTTCAGAAAAATCTGTGGGGAAAAGAATCTTTTTAATCTTCATAATAAAGACCTCCTTCATAAAATACACATCTTTAGAGATGCTTTTTGTTTTATTTTTCTATTGCCTTCAGATATATTAGCCTCATCCCTTCGAAGATTAAATGAGGCATAAATATATGTTTTAGATTAAGAACAGGGGATATTAGCCTTCCATAGCCTCCTGTGAGAATCAGTTCTAAGCTATATCCTAACTCTGCTTCCATAGTTTTTATAATCTTTTCTATAGCACCCGCAGTTCCATAAATTATACCTGAGTTTATAGCAGATATAGTATCTGTCCCGATGGCATTTTTGGCAGTCTTAAGAGATATGGGAGGCAATTTTGCAGTGCCGATAGATAGAGCTTTTTGCATCAAATCAACCCCTGGCAGAATTGCACCGCCTTTTATTTCATTCTTTTCTCCAACAACGGTAAAAGTTGTAGCTGTGCCGCAATCGACTATGACAACTGCTCGATTGATGTGATAATATGCTCCTACTGCATTGGCAATCCTGTCTGCGCCTATGGTTTTTTTGTTATTAACTTCTAATTTAAGTCCCCCTGTGTTCTTATGGTTAACTAAAATAATCTTTCCTACCTTTATCTCTCTTAGGGCTCTGGTTACTAAAGAATTTAGTTTAGGGACGACAGATGAAATTATAACATCTTTTACTCCTGATTTACTCTTTTCAATATGAGCATTTTCAATAAATTCATTAAATACTTTCCTATATTCGGGAAGAGACTTTATAGGATGTGTAGGAAATTTCTTAATATGCTTTAACTTCTTTTTCTCTGGATTTGAATAAAAAGCTAAACCTATAGAAGTATTCCCTATGTCAAGACATATAAGCAAATTTTTATTGGTTTTAAACTTAGTCTATAAAATTTAAGAATAAAACATTTACTCTATAGTTAATTTTTCACCTCAGCTTAACTTCTCGTCTCTTAAAATTGTGATATCGCCAGCATTTATTTTTACAGAAGAATTATTTTCGACTCTTATAACCAGCATCCCATTATTATCTATTGATTCAGCAACTCCAACGAAGACATCATTCCACACTTGAGCTTTCACTCTTTTTCCTATAGTAGAGGATAAATTTTGCCAATGTAGAATAATTTTCTCCTTTCCTTCATTTAAAAAGGTGTCGTACCATAACTGGAATTCCTTAAGAAGTGTAATTAAAATATCCGTTCTTGAAGAATCTCTCTTTATATATAATTTAACGGATGTAGCAATTTCCCTTAATTCTGGTGGAAAGTCTTCTGACTCAGAATTTATATTGATACCAATTCCAACTATAGCATGTATTATTTTGTCGATGTCGGCTTTGATCTCGGTGAGTATCCCTCCTATTTTTTTATCCTCTAAGATTAGATCGTTGGGCCACTTTATAGTTACGGGTATCGAAAAAAGCTTTCTAAGGGTGTTGCAACATGCAACTCCTGATAGAAGAGTGAGAATGGGAGCATTTATTGGTAAAATAGGCGGTGTCAATATCAAGCTTAAATAAAGATTTTTGCCCTTTGGTGATAGCCATTTTCTGCCAAGTCTTCCTCTGCCTGCTGTTTGCTCATCAGCTATTATAACAACACCTTCTCCGTATCCCTTAGAAGCTAACTCACTTGCGATAAGGTTTGTTGAATTGACAGTCTCATAAAAAATTAGCTCACTGCCTATCCTAATAGAGTCTCTTTTTAATATAGCCCTAATTGTTTCAATAGATAGATCAGGTAATCCAACCAGCTTATAGCCTTTTGTTGGCTTGCCTTCAATTTTATAACCTCTATCTCTTAGAGCTTTTATCCTCTTCCAAACAGCAGCTCTTGAAATACCAATGGTTTTGGCAATCTGAGAGCCCGAGAAATACCCCTTACCCTCCCTTAAAATCTCTATTATTTGATCGTTTTTAAGCATCAAAAATAGGCTTAGAGATAAGACTTCTATTTTTCCTCCTCAAGAATTATTACCTCTATTTTACCCTTTAGAGCATTAGCAAATTTCTCTGCATCCTTTTTAGTTCCTACAATTGCATCATAATGCATAGGAATGGCAATCTTAGGTTTGATGTCAAGGGCTGCTTGCACTGCTTCTTCTGCAGTCATCACGTAGGTGCCCGAGACAGGTAGTAAAGCTATGTCAACATCCTTGAAAGTTTTCATCTCAGGAATGTAGTCTGTATCTCCAGCAAGATAGATCCTTTGTCCACCTACTTTGAATATATAACCAACCCAGCCTGTCTGTTTTGGATGAAAATCTTTATTGGTATTGTAAGCTGGGACTGCTTCAATCTCAATTCCTTCCACAGTAATTTTATCTCCAGGCTTTACAACTACAATGTTACCTGATAACTTTTTAGCGCAGTCTGCAGTTGTAACTATCACTGTCTTTTCACCTTGAAGCTTCTGAACATCTTCAGGAACACAATGGTCAAAATGGTCATGAGTTATTAAAATTATGTCTGCTATATCTTTCTTTTTGATCTTATAAGGGTCGGTATAAATTGTCTTTTCACCTGTAATCTTGAAAGTATCATGACCAAGCCAGTGAATGTTTTTTACCATCTTTTTTACCTCCTTTTCTGCTAATATTGTTGATGGTAGGGTCAAAATAATCGATAAAATGATTAGATAAAATATCTTCATCTTCTCACCTCTCATTATAAATTCACTGAGTATTTTATAAAGTTTTAATAGGTAAATAATACTGGGATTTTAGTTTTTAACTTTTAAAAAATTCTTAAACTCTTCAGCCCTTTTGCTCTTACTTATGGATGGCATCGTAATTACCCTTTTAGAAAAGACTTATAGTATGTAGCACTTTTTTAGTATTAGTACAGTAATGTTATACTTACTTTTTCTTTCAACTAAAACCAAATTAATTATATCATAATTTATACTTAAAATAGTTGAGGTATCTCCAATATTTTAAGGGGCTGCTCATCCTGTCAGAATACGCAAAAGTTAGACTTATAATTCTAAATTTAAATTTTCAAGAAGTTTTAGAGCAAAAGTTACTGGTAATTTTAGTAAAAATAAAAAGGGAGTTTTTTTATAGTTTAGAGTAAAGTAAGCTCAAATTCATTCTCATAGGAGCAGGAAGAAATAGCTCTTATAGCATAGATTTGATAATAGAATTAACAATATGTTAGTCTTTTAAATTATTCTTTATTTTGGTAATTGACAATAATCGTTTAAAAATTTTTAATATCCCTTTTTTATCTTTCTTAAGAGTAATTTGAGTTATAGTCCTTAGAAAGGAGGAACGGTAGTGCCTACTAAATCTCCAAAAGCAAATAAATTCAAATTAGCAACTGTAGCAATACATGGAGAGAGCCGTAAAACTAAAGCCTATCACTCTGTAGCCACACCCATCGTTCAAACTTCCAACTATTATTTTGACTCTACTTCTGAAGTTTTAGAGTTTATGAAGGCAAAAGGGGAAGGTAGGATTTTAAGAGAACATGAATATGGGCGTTATGGTAATCCTACTCAAGAAGAATGTGAGCGAAAACTTGCAGCAATCGAGGGTGCGGAAAGAGCTATTTTATTCTCCACAGGGATGAGTGCTGTGGTTTTAAGCCTAATTTGCTATATGATTAAAGGTGGGCATATTATTTTTACAAATGATTGTTATCGCCAAACAAGAGATTTTGCAATTAATTTTCTAAATAAATTTGGCGTTGAATACTCAATTGTAGAGCCTACCGCAGGTGCTATCTCAAGAGAGATAAAGAGTAATACCACAATTATTTTTACGGAGTTGCCAACAAATCCCTATCTAAGAATAATAGACCTGCCTCCCATCGTGAAATTAGCTAAAGAGAATAATCTTTTGACTATAATAGATGCTACAATGGCTACACCTTATAATATAAAGCCCTTAGAATTTGGTATAGATATTGTAGTTCATTCAGCTACAAAATATTTAGGGGGTCACAATGATCTTTTGGCAGGAGTTGCATTAGGTAGAGCAGAGATTCTAAATGATCTCTATCGTCTTCAGCGGATGGTTGGCTCAATTGCAGATCCTTTTACCTGTTTTCTTCTGGAGAGGGGGCTGAAAACTTTTGCACTTCGGATGGAACATCATAATAGGGCAGGGTTAAAGATAGCTGAATTTCTTGAGTCTCATCCCAAAATAGAGAAAGTATGGTATCCAGGTCTTCCATCCCATCCTGACCATGAAATCGCAATAAGACAAATGAAGGGGTTTGGTAGTGTTATTACATTCCTTGTAAAAGGGGATGATTTAGAAACTTGTAAATTTATAGACTCTTTGAACCTTTTTATGATAACACCAAGTTTAGGTGGAACTGAGAGCCTTGTTACTCAAATGGCTACCATGTCCTTTTATGACTACCCACCTGAATATCGTCAATCTATAGGTATGACAAATAATCTTGTAAGAATTGCTCTTGGATTGGAAGACCCTGATGATCTTATATCTGATCTTGAGCAAGCTTTAGAGAAAATATAACTTTATTGTGATGAAGTTGGATTAAGGAGATGAAGAAACAAGATTTATTGAGTCGATAATAAAGTTTCCTGCTTTACCTCTTTCCCTGTCTACAAAGAGAATTGCTTTCTAAGAAAACTATTGAATAATCGAAGCATTGATAATAGTGGAAAAAGTATAATATTGTTAATTAATTTTGATTCATTCTTTTTATTTTTGTGGAAAAGCTAATTCGGAAAATTGGTATAAAAACGATTGAGATCATCAGAACGATTGGGCACATGTTTATTTTTCTGATAACCTCGATATGCTTTATCTTCATACCTCCTTTTAAATATAGGCTTTTATTAAAACAAATATATTTTATAGGGAATAAGTCACTATTAGTCATTGTCTTAATAGGTTCTTTTACTGGGATGGTTTTAGCACTTCAGGTTTTTTATACTCTTAGAAAATTTGGCTCCGAGGCAATGTTAGGTCCGGCAGTAGCTCTAAGTCTAATAAGAGAATTGGGTCCTGTTCTTTCAGCTCTTACAGTCACTGGAAGAGCTGGTTCAGCAATTACTGCTGAAATAGGAATAATGAGGATAACGGAGCAGATTGATGCTTTAAAAGCCATGGCATTGAATCCAGTCAGGTATCTTGTAGTGCCCAACATTACAGCTGCAATAATTGTCTTTCCACTTTTAACAGCCATTTTTGATGTAATAGGTATTTTGGGGGGTTATTTAATTGGGGTTAAGCTTCTCGGCTTAAGTTCTGGTACCTATTTTTCTCAGATGAAACAATATATAGATATTGTGGATATAGAGATTGGTTTGTATAAGTCCATCAGTTTTGGACTTATTGTCTCATGGATCAGTTGTTATAAGGGATATTATACTCGTTATGGCGCAGAAGGAGTAAGTAAAGCCACAACAGAGTCCGTGGTATTATCATCTATTTTAATCTTAATTTGGGATTACTTTATTGGATCCTTATATCTTTAAGGCGATATGATTGAGATTATTGATCTTTATAAGTCCTTTGGTAGTCAAGAAGTTTTAAAGGGCATAAATCTTAGAATTGAAGATAAAGAGCTAATAGCGATAATTGGGCAGAGTGGTGGAGGTAAGAGCGTCCTCTTGAAGCATCTTATAGGGTTACTGAAGCCAGACAGAGGAAGTATAATAATAGAAGGAGTTGACATAGCGAAAGTGCGAAGAAATGAACTCGATGTAGTCAGACAAAAATTTGGGGTAGTTTTTCAGGGTGGAGCTCTCTTTGATTCTATTACTATATACGATAATATAGCCTTTCCTTTAAGGGAAAAGTTTATGCTCGATGAAAGGAGAGTTCGTGAAAAAGTAGAAGAGTTGCTTGAGGATGTCGGGCTCTCTGGGATGGAGAAAAAATATCCTGCCGAGATTAGTGGTGGTATGAAAAAAAGGGTAGCCTTAGCAAGGGCACTTGTTACGGAGCCTAAAATAGTTCTATTTGATGAGCCAACTACCGGTTTGGACCCTATCTTATTGCATTCAATTCATGATCTAATAATTGAGACCCATCGAAAATATGGATTTACTGGTCTAATAATTAGTCATGATATACCTGAAATATTTGAAGTAGTAGATAGGATAGCCTTTTTATATAAGGGGGTAATAGCTGAGATTGGTACACCTATTGAAATTCAAAACTCAAAAAATCCAATAGTAAGACACTTTTTGACAGGCACTTATACTAATACTGTTAAAGGATCATAATTTTTTAACTCCATGTTAATAGGGGAAGAATATGAGAAAGTTTGATCTCGAATTAGCTGTTGGGATTTTTGTAATAGTAGGTTTAATATGCCTTGGCTATCTCTCAATCAATTTGGGGAAGATTGAGTTCTTTGGGAGAGGCTATTATGTTGTAAGAGCCGAGTTTGAAAAGGCAGGAGGAATTAAGCCAGGAGCGAGTGTGGAGATTGCCGGAGTAGAGATTGGGAGGGTAAAAAGCATAAAGCTGGAAAACTATCAAGCTGTCCTTCTCCTCTCCATTCGTAATGATGTGAGGATTCAAGAAGATGCTATAGCCTCTATCAGAACTAAGGGTATAATAGGAGAAAAGTATGTACAGATTTCCCCTGGTGGTTCAGAGATTTTTATTACTGATGGTGGTAGAATTAGAGAGACAGAATCGGCTCTGGATCTCGAAGAGCTTCTAACTAAATATATCTTTGGCAAGATTTAGGAGGGTGACATATGTATTTAAGAAAATTATTTATTGGCACTATTTTTTTAGCTCTTTTGCTTATACCCCAATTTATTAGTGCAGGGCAAAAACAAATAGAGAGCAGTCATCGTTTTAACCTCCAGCAATGCATAGATATGGCTCTTAAGTTTAGTCCTGAGGTATCCGAATCAGTTTTTGAAGAAGAAAAATATAAGGCTAAAATTATTCAAGCTGATTCTGCACTTTATCCTCAGATCGAGTTACTTGCTCTAACGAGCTTATCTCCTGAGGCAAAAAGAGAGGATTTTCAGAGAACAGATGTTCCAGTAAAGATTAATGGTCTTTTTGGTAGCCTTGACTTGAACTTGATTCAGCCCCTCTATACTTACGGTAAAATTAGTGGCTACAGAAAAGCAGCATCGGAGGGTCTAAGAGTTGCCTCTGCTGGTACGGCAAAAAAAAAGCATGAGGTGATATTAAGAACAAAAGAACTTTACTATAGCTTGGTCTTTGCTAAGGAGCTTAAAAATCTTATCCTTGAGATTAGAGAGCAACTTACCAGATCCTTAGAGAGAACGGAAAGACAATTGGAGATCGGTTCTCCCTGGGCTGACGAGATTAACCTTTATAAGTTCAGAGCCTTTTTGGGGGAAGCTGATAGGAATCTATATGAAGTCGAAAAGAATATATCTTTTCTAAAGCAGGCTTTAATGACGAGTATGGGGCTTTCTAAAAAGGACGATTTTGATATTGTTGATGATATCTTAACTCCAGAAGAAAAAATGCCCGACTCTATACATTTTTATTTGAGTAATGCAATGCAAGCAAGACCAGAAATTATTCAGTTATATGAAGGGCTAAAGGCTCATCAATCATTATTGGAAGTGGAGAGGAGTAATTACTATCCCCACCTATTTCTTGGATTAAAAGCATCTCTTGCAGCGGCTACTAATAGAGATAAGATTAAAAATCCCTATATATCCGATCAATTCAATCGTTCCTACATAGCAGTTTTTCTGGGCACAAAATGGTCAATAGATTTTGGTCTAACAAAGGGTAAGGTTAAAGAGGTGGAATCGGAATATTTAAAACTTAGAGAGAAAAAAAGATTCGCAGAGGAAGCAATCCCTTTAGAGGTTAAAAAAGCCTATCTCGATTTTGAAGAGGCAAAAAAAAGTATTGGAGTTTTACAAGAGGCATTCACTAACGCAAAAAAATGGCTTGTATCTGCAATCGCAAATTATGACTTAGGGATTGGGGAAGCAAAGGATGTAGCAGATGCTGCTTCTCTATACGCTTTGACAAAGACCAATTTTCTGAAATCACTTCTTAACCAACGATTGGCTTATGCTAAACTTCTCTATGCTGCAGGGATAGAGGCAAAAAATAATTGAAGGGGGATGACTAAATGTTTATAAAAAAAGCTTTGAAAAGGCTTTCTCTTTTGGTGGCTCTTTTCTTTTTAATAAATAATCAGCCCCTTTACGGAGGGGAACCGACCGATCAACTTAAAGAAACAATCGACAAAGTTATAGAGATCTTAAAGAATAAAGAATTAAAAAGACCTAGTAAGACTGAAGAAAGGAGAGCACTTCTCCGTAAGGTGACTGATGAGCGATTCGACTATGAGGAGATGGCAAAAAGGGCTCTTTCAATCCATTGGGCTAAAAGAAGTTTACAGGAGAAAAGGGAATTCGTCTCCCTTTTTAAAGAGTTATTGGAGAGATCCTATATTGATAAAATAGAGAGTTACTCTGATGAGATCATCTTATATATTTCTGAGACAGTTGAGTCAGATTTTAGCGTAGTAAAGACAAAAATTGTCACAAAAAGAAATATCGAGATACCTATTGACTATAAGCTTTATAAAACTAAAGCTCAGTGGAAGATTTACGATCTGTCTATTGAAGGAGTCAGTTTAGTTAGCAACTACAGAAATCAATTCAATAAAATAATTAGAGCTCATTCTTATGAAGAATTAGTTAAGAGATTAAGGACTAAAAAAGAAGAGATATTATTTGAGGAAAAGGCAAAGTAAATTTATTGTCTTGAGGATGGTCAAATGGCCTATAAAGATCTAAGAGATTTTATAAATGCTCTTGAAAGGAGAGGGTTACTCCATAGAATAAAAGTGGAAGTAAATCCGATTCTTGAGATTGCCGAGATTACTGATCGGATGTGCAAAAGCAAAGGGGGTGGTAAAGCCATCTTTTTTGAGAAAGTTAAAGGCTCTAAGTACTCTGTAGTGACTAATCTATTTGGTTCAATTGAGAGAACTTGTTTAGCCTTAGAGGTGAATAATCTTGATGAGATAGGCGAGAGGATAAATTCATTGCTCAGCAAAGCCCCACCCCGAACCTTAATAGAAAAATTAAGCATGCTTCCAACTCTTTTAGAACTCACAAAATGCTTACCTAAAAAGGTAAAGAGTGCTCCCTGCCAAGAGGTTATCGTTGAAGACCCTGATTTAAGTATACTTCCAGCTTTAAAGTGCTGGCCCAAAGATGGACAGCCAACTGATGAGGGGCGCTTCATAACCTTACCACTTGTCTTTACCAAAGATCCCGAGACAGGTCACTCTAATTGTGGAATGTATAGAATACATATTTATGATAAAAAGACTACCGGCATGCACTGGCATATACATAAAGATGGAGCAAGGCATTATGAAAAATACAGGGCTTTAAACAAGCGGATGCCTGCTGCTGTTGCTATAGGCTCTGATCCTGCTGTGATATACTCTGCTACAGCACCTCTACCTTCATCAATAGATGAGATGCTTTTTGCAGGATTTTTAAGAAAGGAGCCTGTGGAAATGGTTAAATGCATTACCTCAGATATTGAAGTTCCAGCCAATAGTGAGATAATAATTGAAGGTTATCTGGAACCAGGGGAGATGAGACTCGAAGGACCCTTTGGAGACCATACAGGCTATTACTCACCGATGGATATGTATCCTGTTTTTCATGTCACCTGCATCACCCATAGAAGGGATTTCATTTATCCAGCTACAATTGTGGGCAAGCCTCCAATGGAAGACTGCTATTTAGCTAAAGCTACAGAAAGAATATTTCTACCATTACTTAGGCTCCTCTTTCCAGAGATAAAAGATATTCATCTTCCTATGGAGGGAGTATTTCATAACGCAGCTATTATCTCTATTAAAAAAAGTTATCCTGGTCAAGGTAAAAAGATAATCCATGGCTTATGGGGAAAAGGGCAAATGATGTTCTCAAAACTATTGATCATAGTTGATGAGGATGTTAATATCCATGATTTGTCATATACAGCATGGAGAGTGCTTAATAGTGTTGATTGGAGAAGGGATGTGGTGATAGCAGAGGGGCCTCTTGATGATCTTGATCACGCCGCAAACTTTCCAAGGTATGGTGCTAAGATGGGTATTGATGCTACTAGAAAGAGTAAAGAAGAAGGAATGATGCGAGAATGGCCAGAGGAGATACAGATGTCAGAAGAAATTAAGGAGCTTGTAAATAAAAGATGGAAAGAGTATGGTTTTTAATCTTGTAAGAATATTTTATTTATCAGCTTTTTTGATAACTGATCTGCTCTTCGTAAGGGTTCTGGTATCCTGTAAGTGGATATACAGTTCATTATTATTTCTAAAGAAGAATCAAAATCTACTAAGTGTCCAGGGGAGACAAAAATGGGCTTCTTGCCTGTGCGACTTCTTAAAGCTATACCTATTTTTTCTCCCCTATAGATGAGGGGTTCATAACTTCCCTTTTCTATAGCAGGTTCTTTATATTCCCCTATAAGCTTCGATTTTGCGCACCCTATGGATGGTATATCTAAGATCACACCAATATGGGAGGCTATGCCAATCCCTCTTGGATGGGCAATCCCCTGCCCATCAAAGATAATTAAGTCCGGAATGAACTTCGATTTAGCTAATGCTTTGATAATAGAATGTCCTTCTCTAAAGCATAGAAGACCTGGCATGTAAGGAAAAGAAACCTTTTCAACCTCATGGATCTCTTCCAGGTTAAATAAATCTGGATATCTATAAAAAGTAGCAACCGCAATGACGTAGTCTCGATAAAAAGCGGCATCAACAGCTGCAATTATAGAAGGTGGCTTTTCAAGGGGAGCTATCTTTATATTTCTTTTTAGCTTCCTTTGTATCTCCTTAGCTCTGGGTATGTCGGTAGTCCATAGATCCAAATTCAAGCTGTTAAGATAATTCATTAGTTATACCATTCGATTTTATTTTTTGGGACATACCAATGGATAAAATTATGCCAGATTCCTATAGGGGCTTTCTCTACCCCTTTAAATCTTTTATGAAGTACAGGAAGGGCATCGGGAACATATAAAAAGGTATAAGGTTGTTCCTCAGCAAGTATCTCATGGATTTTATGATAAATCCTCTTTCTTTTCTCTTTATCGAAGGTCTGCCTACCTTCAATTAAGAGCCTATCTACCGCTTCATTACGATAGGAAATAAAATTGAATTCGCCCTCCTTCGTCTTAGAGGAATGCCATATATCGTAAATATCAGGATCTCTGGAGAGAGCCCATCCCATTATAACAGCTTCAAAACGTTTTTTATGAATGAACTCATGGAGCATAGCTTGCCATTCTAATACTTTTATATCCATTCTAATACCTATCTGCTTAAGTTGTTCCTTTATTATTTGAGCAGTCTTAATCCTTGCCTCATTCCCTTGATTGATAATAACGGTAAAGGAAAAGGGTTTACCATTCTTTTTGAGCCAGCCATCTTTATCCAATTTCCAACCCTCTTCAGAAAGAATAGAGAGTGCCTTTTTAGGGTCATATTCATAATCTTTAACATTTGGATTATAAGCCCATGATTCAGGAGGAAATGGTCCTGTACAGGGAGAACCATAGCCTAAGAGAACCCCCGAGATGATATCTTTTTTATTTATAGCATGAGATAGAGCTTGTCTTACTCTTTTATTTGCAAATAAAGGATGAAGGTGATTATAACCAATATAGGTGTAACCGAAAGATGGGTATTTGAATTTCTGAAAGTGTTTTCTAAAAACCTCGGTATCTGTTTGGAGTTTATATTGGGCTGGAGTTAGTCCCATGTAATCTAACCCTCCAAATTTTAATTCCAAGAACATTGTGGCTGGATCGGGTATTATCCTTGCTATATATTTCTTTATCCCCGGTTTTCTCTCATAGTAATCGTCAAAGGCTTCCAGAACAATTTTTTGCCCTGTTATCCACTCTTTCAATTTGTAAGGACCTGTTCCTATTGGGCTACGATTAACTTCTGGGGATGTAAGATCTTTACCACTTAAAATATGCTTTGGTAGTATACCCATTCCCCAAGATTCTAAAGCGGGCGCATAGGGCTCTTTGTAGGTAACCCTTATTGTATATTTGTCAATAGCTTCTACTTTATCTACAGGTCCGTATATGCTGCTGTATGGAGTGGGGATGTTAGGATTGGTGACCGTTTGGTAAGTAAACACTACATCCTCTGAAGTAAATTCAACACCATCATGCCATAGGACACCTTTTCTCAGCTTGAATGTTATAACTAATCCATCAGGGCTTATTTCCCAAGATTCAGCAAGTTCACCTATGATATTCATGTTCTTATCATACTTCGTTAGACCATTAAAGATATGCCCGCTTATTTCGGCAGAGGCGCTATCAGAGGCTAAAAGAGGCAGAAGTCTTTTAGCATCTGATAAAAAGCCTATTGTAATAGTCTCGGGATATTTTATTTCTGGTTCCCTTGCACAAGAAGATAAACACAGGAAGAAAAGAAGTGTTAAGATTAAAAGATTTCTTTGATACACCTATGTCTATTTTGAAGGTGTTGGTGTTTGCTGTGGTTGCACTGGCTGTTGAGGTATAACCTCTTTTTGTGTAGCAGGTGGTGGATCTTTTATCACAGTCGTAGAGGTTTTGGTCTGAATGAGCGCAATACCTAAGGAGGTTAACATAAAGACTATCGCAACTACAGTGGTTACCTTATTTAAAAATGTTGCTGCACCTCTACTGCCAAAAAGAGTTTGGCTTGAGCCCCCAAAGGCAGCACCTATCTCAGCGCCTTTGCCACTCTGCATAAGGACAACAGCAATTAAAAAGATACAGACTATCACATGTATTATTAATAATATAGTTGTCAATTTTTCCTCCCTTTAAAATTAACTATTTCAGCAAAACTCTCTACTTTAAGACTTGCTCCTCCGACCAGAACACCTTCTATAGAGTGACATGCCATGAGAGAATCTATATTTTCGGGAGTTACACTGCCGCCATAGATAACTCTTATTCCATTACCATCTTCTACCCCATATTTAGAAAGGAGCCACTCTCTTATAAACATATGAGCCTCTTCTGCTTGCTCCGGTGTAGCTGTTTTACCTGTTCCAATTGCCCATACAGGTTCATATGCTATTACCAATCCCTTAGGGGTTACCTCTTTTAAACCGTCGGCAAGTTGTCTTTGGAGTATTTCAAAGGTCTTACCTTCTTCTCTCTCTTTCAATGATTCACCTATGCAGAAGATAACGTTTAGGGCGTGTTTTAATGAAGATTTGATCTTTCTGTTAATAATTTCATCTGTCTCAAAAAAATACTGTCTTCTCTCTGAATGCCCCACTATAACATAACTACAACCCACATCTACAAGCATAGAAGGGGAGATTTCACCAGTAAAAGCTCCCTTGTCCTCATAAAAGACATTTTGGGCAGAAAGCTTTATGTTAGAGCCTTTTGTTGCTAAATGGGCTGTAAATAAAGATGTAAAGGGAGGGGCAATAACCACTTCTATTGACTCTTCTACATCTTTAATGTAAGATTTAAGCTCTTCAATAAAAGCTCTTGTCTCGTTAGTAGTCTTATTAAGTTTCCAATTAGCTACTACCAGAGGTTTCTTCATTGAATTAGAATTGTATTATATTTTATTAAGTTATGTCAATTTATCGCCTTTACCTATTCTGATTTAATGTAAATACATAAGAAAGCCTTTTTTAGAATAATAATTGTCTTAATTAACGGTCTTGGAGATTAGAGACTGACTCTTAGGGGATAAAGGAGTCTACCTTAGGATTTTTTTAAATTAAGCATAGAGGAGAGTTTAGAAAGTTTGGTTTCCTTTGGAGTTTTGGTTGATCATTGAATTTGCGTTGTTTTCCGAGATAAGAAAGAATTCTTGGTTTTATGATATATTTTAATATGCCAACCAATTTACCTCCAGAATATTTCGAAGCTGAAGAAAGATTTAGAGAAGCTAAGGGATTTAATGAAAAGATAAGGGCTCTTGAAGAATTAATAGCTACCGTTCCAAAACATAAAGGCACTGATAAGCTAAGAGCAGACCTTAGGAGGAAACTCTCTCAGCTTCGACAAGAGGCTCTAAAACAGAGTAAGACAGCCAAAAGAACCCTATTCTTTATAGAGAAACAGGGAGCTTCAACCTCTGCTCTTGCAGGATTTGCAAACGCTGGAAAGTCTTCTATATTAGCTTCCCTTACAAATGCTGTCCCAGTAATTGCAGATTATCCGATGTCTACCGTTACTCCTCTTTCAGGGATGATGCCCTTTGAGGATATATTTATCCAGCTTGTTGATTTACCACCCATAGGTAATGAATCAACAGATGGATGGGTTTCGGGGATATTCAGACAGGCTAACTCAATTATTTTTGTTGTTGATCTTGGGGATGATGCTGTTGTCCAAACGGAACTTTTTTTAGAACAGTTCGAACTTTGGAGGATTCCTCTTCTTAAAAAGGGGGAACAGAATCTTATCGATCCTAACAAAAAGCCAGTTATAATAGTTGCTAACAAGATGGATCTGCCCGGTGCATCTGAAAGGCTTGAGGATCTAAAAAGGGTATATGAGGGCTTTTACCCAATCATTGGGACATCAACAAAGACAAAAAGAGGACTTGAGGAGCTCAGGAGGACCCTCTTTGAAATATCACAAATCGTTCGAGTTTATTCTAAAGAGCCAGGCAAAGCCCCTGACCTACAGACGCCCTTTGTTTTATCAAGGGGGTCTACGGTTCTTGATTTGGCAGGTAAAATACATAAGGACTTTGTAACTAAATTTAAGTATGCCTGTGTATGGGGATCCACTAAATATCCTGGGCAGAGAGTTCAAAAGGATTATGTTATTCAGGATAAGGATATTGTAGAGATCAATTTAAAATAATATAAAATGAAGTCTAATTTCAGCTTGAACATGTTTATTTTATGATAATGCCCTCTAATAAGCTGTGGTATAATAAACCCTAGGAGGTCTTAAAAATGCCTGAAATCGTTGGAGTGAGATTTATATCAGGGCATAAAATATGTGATTATGAAGCAAACGGCATAGATATAAAAATAGGCGATATAGTAGTGGTCGAGTCTGAGTTCGGTTTAAGTATCGGGACGGTTATTAGGAGTCAATTTGTAGAAAATCCTGAGAGAGAACTGAGAAAGATTATAAGAATAGCTATGGAAGATGATATAAAAGCCTATCAAAGCAATAAAGAGATTGAAAGGGAATGTAAAGTTTTCTGTCTTGAAAGGATTATGGCAAGGGGACTCCAGATGAAACTTGTTGATGTTGAGGCTACCCTGGATAGAAAAAGAATTATTTTTTATTTTACTGCTGATGGGAGAATTGATTTTAGAGAGTTAGTAAAAGATTTGGCTGCTCGTTATAAGACAAGGATTGAGATGAGGCAAATAGGTGTCAGGGATGAAGCAAAATTAGCTGGTGGCATAGGTATATGTGGTAGGGAATTGTGTTGTAGGACCTTTCTTACATCCTTTGAACCCATATCTATTAAAATGATTAAAAAGAAAGACATAACCGTTAATGTAAGTAAACTTTCTGGTCTTTGTAACAGGCTTATGTGTTGTCTTCGATTTGAGCAGGATAGTAGCGATGAAGGGATTATAGATGAGAGCCCTTTAAGGATTGACGATATTGTTGCTACTTCAGAAGATAGTGATTCTTTTCATGATGTTGATACCGAGCAAATACAAAATGAGGATTTTTACACCGATAGCCAAAAAACTTTAGAGAAAGAAGATTTAAAAGAGAATAAAACACAGAACGATAAAACAAATTTTGACGATCTCGAAAATGACTTTACCAAAAATAATTTTAAGAACAACTTCAGGTCAAAATTCAGAAGAGGGAATAAAAATGGATTCAGACAGTAAAGGATTTTTTGTGACTACACCTATCTATTATGTTAATGATGTACCCCATATTGGTCATGCTTACACCACGATTGCTGCAGATATCCTTGCAAGATATTACAGATTAAGAAAAAGACGAGTCTTTTTTCTTACGGGAACGGATGAGCATGGTCAGAAGGTTGAACAGTCGGCAAAACAAAGAAACAGGGAGCCGAAGGAGCATGCAGATATAATGGTTAAAAATTTTAAAGAATTATGGAAGAAGCTTAATATCAGCTATAACGCCTTTATAAGGACGACTGATGGAGACCATAAAAGGATAGTTCAACAAATACTCCAGACTTTATATGACCGTAAGAAAATAGTGAAGAGATCTTATGAGGGAATGTATTGTATACCCTGCGAAAGATTCTGGACTGAAAAGGACCTTTTTAAAGACAATTGCCCAGAGTGTGGAAGAGGAGTAGAAAATATAAAAGAGGAAAACTATTTTTTTCTTATGTCCGAATATCAAGATGCTCTTATAGAATATATAAATAATCATCCTTTTTATATTTTACCCGAATCAAGGCGCAATGAAGTTTTAGGTTTTCTTAAATCCCAAAAATTAGGTGATCTATGTATATCAAGGCCAAAGAGTAGACTTTCCTGGGGGATAACTCTACCCTTCGATGACAATTATGTCACCTATGTTTGGTTTGACGCCCTTGTTAATTATTATTCAGCCCTTTTTTATCTTGTAGAAGGAAAATCCACCGATGCCTTTTCTATCTTTTGGCCTCCTTCTCACCATTTAATAGGCAAAGACATCCTTACGACTCATGCTGTATATTGGTCCACAATGCTTATGGCGTTAGAGCTTCCTTTGCCTCTGAATATCTTCGCACACGGATGGTGGACCGTAGATGGAAAAAAAATGTCTAAGTCTTTTGGTAATTTTGTTGACCCCTTTGTGGTTGTTGATAAATTTGGAGTTGATTCTTTTAGATATTTTCTCTTTAGAGAGGTTCCCTTCGGTTTAGACGGGGATTTTTCTGAAGATGCTTTAATAAGAAGAATAAACACTGATTTGGCTAATGATTTAGGCAATCTCCTTAGTAGATTTCTTACGATGGCTGAAAAGTATTGCGATGGAATAATCAAAAAGCCATCTTTCTATGAACCATCGGAGAGGGATTTTGTAAAAGCTTGCGAGAGTTCCTTTCTATTGGCAAATCAAGAAAATTTATGGTCCCATCTCCGTTTTAATCAAATCTTAGAATACATATGGGATATAGTAAGATTAGGTAACAACTATATAGCTCAAAAAGAGCCATGGCGACTCATAAAAAATGACCCAGTAGAGTTTAATAGAGTCTTATATGAACTCTGGAACTCTCTCAGAGTCATTGCTATTTCTCTCTACCCCTTTATGCCAGATACTGCTCAAAAGATTTGGACTCAGTTAGGTCTCAAAGGCTACTTAGACGATATAGCCTCAGAGTGTAGACAACCAGAGATCTCTGGTGAATTAATGAAAGAGCTTTCTTTCAACTTCTGGGATTTCAACTATGATATAAAAGTATCTAAGGGGGAGCAGATTTTCCCTCGTATTAGTTGGAAATCTGAAAGAATCTCTGAGGTATCAAAAGGAGTAGAGACAGGCCAGATTACGATAGAAGATTTTGCTAAATTAGAACTTAGGGTTGGTAAGGTTATTAATGCTCAAAGAGTACCAAAATCTGATAAGCTTATAAAAATCCTTGTTGATATCGGAGAGGAAAGGCAAATAGTCGCAGGAATTGGTAAATCCTATAAACCTGAAGAACTAATTGGCAAAAAGATTATTTTAGTTGCAAACCTGAAGCCAACAAAATTATTCGGGGTTGAATCCCAAGGCATGTTATTAGCTGCTACTGATGAAGAGGGTAATCTCTCTCTTCTAATTCTTGATCGGGATCTTAAAGAAGGCGCTAAGGTTAAATAGACATGTCTACTAAAAAGGTTAAGGATTGGCCTGAAGGAGAAAGGCCTACAGAGAGATTGTTAAAGTATGGCGCTGAAAACCTTTCCGATGCTCATCTGCTTGCAATAATTCTTAGAACAGGTGGTAATACGGGGGTTCTAAATCTCGCCATTGAGCTTCTCAGTCGCTATAAGACATTAAAGGAAATAGATGATTCGTCGATAAAAGAATTATCTATGTTCAAAGGACTTGGAAAAGCTAAAATAGCTCAAATAAAAGCAGCCTTTGAGTTAGGTAAAAGACTGATGAAGGAGTCAAGTGAGAATAATCCTACCTTTACATCGAGCAGGTGTGTCTATTCTTATTTTGCTCCTAAATTTAAAAATGCAAAAAAGGAATCTTTCATATCTGTTCTTCTTAATGCTAAGAACAAAATGATAAAAGAGTTTGTTAAAGTTTCAGAGGGAACTCTTACTAACTCTCTGATACACCCTCGCGAAGCATTTAAAGAAGCTATAAGAGAATCAGCAGCATCGGTGATCTTCGTCCACAATCATCCCAGCGGGGATCCCACCCCCAGTAGTGAAGATATAGCGGTGACAGAGAGGCTAAAGAAGGCTGGAGAAATCTTAGGCATACCTGTAATTGATCATTTAATAATTGGAGATGGTAAATACATAAGTTTGAAAGAAGAGGGATATTTGTAGACTAATTTTGTGCATCTTTTAAAGATTCTCTTTTAAATATCTTTTTCGCCATCTTTGATATCTTTTCCCTAAATTATTAGATTTTTCGATTGGTAGCCACCAGGTTTTAGCTTGAAAATACATGAAAATATTTATTGTACATCCTTATACTAAGAATTTTCAAAGCCTTGAAAGAAAGCCTCTATGTAAAGTTATATTAAATAATTATTGACTACTGGTTCTATATCCCTCCCCATGTATCCCACAAAAGATATATCTTCGAGATTGAGATGTATAGCTTATTTAAGCCCGATAATTGTAAAGAGTTTGATATTAGCTACTTTTTTAGGTTAATCTTAAAAATGGAGATATTTAGGATTATAGCTGAAAGGTTAATTGCAGAGGCTATTGAGCGTGGTGACTTTGACAATCTCAAAGGAGCTGGTAAACCTCTTAATTTAGAAGAGGATGCTTATATCCCTGAGGATTTAAGGTTGGCTTATAGGGTTCTTAAAAATGCTGGTTTCCTTCCGCCTGAATTAGAGCTAAAAAAAGAGATTGTCAACATGAAAGACTTACTAAATACTATTGATGATGATAAGGAGAGAGTAAAAAAAATCCGAGAACTAAATTTCAAAATAATGAAACTAAACATGATGAGGAAAAGACCCCTAAACTTAGAAGAATTCCCTCTGTATGAAGAGAAGTTGATAAATAAACTTCTAAAAGAATAAATGAATTTAATACAATATCCTATCTTAAAAGTTTCCACTTCAAACTTTTTAGAGAAACCCTTTGTGACTAACATTAAAGTATCGAGATGATAAATAAGGGGATGAATGTTACCTATCATAAAGAGCCATTATGGATAATCCCTTTAGGTGGAGTCGAAGAAGTTGGTCTCAATATGACCGTTTTTCAACATGGAGAGGACCTCATTATTGTAGATGCTGGGCTTATGTTCCCTGAAGAGGAGATGCTCGGTATTGACTATGTAATCCCAGATTTTTCTTACCTTTTAGATAATAAAGAAAAATTTAAAGGGATAATAGTAACTCATGGACATGAAGATCATACAGGAGCTTTACCTTTTTTATTGAAAGAGATAAGAGTACCTGTTTATGCTACCCCACTTACTATCGCTCTTATAAGAGAAAAGCTTAAGGAACATGACGTTTCTAATATTCCTCTTATTCAAATTAAGCCAAGGCAGACCGTTACCATTGGTTGTTTTGAGATCGAATTTTTAAGAGTTACCCACAGTATTGTCGATGGAGTAGGACTGAGCATTAAAACACCCTATGGGATTAT
Source organism: uncultured Thermodesulfovibrio sp. (assembly GCA_964411065.1). Lineage (GTDB taxonomy): Bacteria > Nitrospirota > Thermodesulfovibrionia > Thermodesulfovibrionales > Dissulfurispiraceae > DYHD01. Next base: position 9,516 of record CAYPJO010000005.1, on the reverse strand, counting down.
AGTTCATACTGGGGATTTTAAGTTAGACCCTACCCCTGTAGATGGAGAGCTAATGGATCTCCAAAGGTTTTCCTATTATGGAGAACAGGGTACCCTCTTGCTCTTATCAGACAGCATGAATGCTGAAAAGGGGGGCTTTACCTTTTCAGAGAAAGAGGTTAGAAGAGCCTTTGAAGATATCTTTGCAAAAACAAGAGGTAGAATAATCATTGCTACTTTTGCTTCTAACATTCACAGAATTCAGCAAGCCATAGATGTAGCAGTTCAGTTCGGTAGAAAAGTAATAATGTGTGGAAAGAGTATGGTCTCAAATGCTCAGATAGCTTTAGATCTTGGTTACTTACGAATTCCTCCTAATACTTGGCTGAGATTAGATGATATAAAAAAGGTAAAAGACCATGAGATTGTTATCATTGCTACAGGGAGTCAGGGTGAGCCTATGAGTGTCATGTCTCGAATTGCTATGAATGAACATCCTCACATAAAAATTAAAGGAGGTGACACTGTTATATTATCGGCAAGAATTATCCCTGGGAACGAGAGAGCTATTGGTAAAGTTATTAATCATCTTATGAGAAGAGGTGCAGATGTTAAATATGAGAAGGTTTCAGATATTCATGTCTCAGGGCATGCATCAAAGGAAGAGTTAAAGCTTATGATAAATTTAGTCAAACCAAAGTTTTTCATGCCAATTCATGGTGAATATAGATTCTTAAAATATCATGCCAACCTTGCTAAGAAGGCAGGTATTCCAGAAGAAAATGTGTTTATTTTAGAAAATGGTGAAGTCTTAGAGATAACTGATGCAGGTATGACAAAAAATGGAAAGGTCCACTCTGGTAGAATATTCATAGATGGCAAGGGGATTACAGGTGTGCAAGATATAGTTTTAAGAGACAGGAGAAGACTTGCCCATGACGGAGTAGTAATTGTACTTGTAGGTTTAGAAAAGCTCTCAAAGAGAATAGTATCAGGTCCTGAAGTAATCTCAAGAGGTTTCATCTTTGAAGATGCATCTCAGGAAATTATCAATGAAGTCAGAAATTTAATGGCTAAGACATTAGATAGCATAGAAGATGACATAATATCTGATACATCAGCAATCCAGAATAAGTTGCGTTCTGTTCTAAAAAAGTATCTCAGGGAGACAATGGATAGAAAACCGATGATAATACCAATTATCATGGAAGTATAGAGAATATTTTCAACTCTTTTCAGTTTACTATTTAAGGTAAAAATTTGAACTCGGAAATTTTAAAAGCCCTTATATTAGGTATAGTTCAAGGTATAACTGAATTTCTTCCTATAAGTAGCACTGCTCATTTGATCTTGATCCCCTGGATATTTAAGTGGCATGGAGATGTGGATACATTGACCTTTGACGTAGCAATCCATGGAGGGACTCTTTTTTCACTCCTTTTCTGTTTTTATAAAGACTGGCTTTCCCTCTTTTTTAAGAATAGAAAAATGTTAATCTATATCATCGTTGCCACAATTCCTGCTGGCTTTGCCGGATTAATCTTAAGAGATACTGTAGAGTATACCTTACGAAGCCCTGCTATAATTATTTTTACTCTAATTTTTTTTGGCATCTTAATGCTTTTGGCTGAGTGGTTTTATAAAAGAAATACTATCAATCAAAAAAATGGGGCATCCTTTACCGATGCGCTAATAATAGGCTGTGCTCAGACAATAGCATTAATTCCTGGTGTTTCCCGTTCAGGGATTACTATAACAGCAGGATTATTTAGAAAAATCAATAGACAAGAAGCAGCAAGATTTTCCTTTTTATTATCAACTCCTGTAATAGGAGGAGCCTTTGTCTTAGAAAGTCTGAGAGTAGTAAATTCAGAGAATTATTCCTTAGATTTGATGGTAGTTGGCTTCCTCTCAGCAGCGGTATCAGGATATGTGGCAATAAAGTTTCTATTAAATTTTCTCAGAAAATACCCTCTAAATCTCTTTGTTTATTATAGATTTATTCTTGCTGGTATAATATTACTATTATGGCTCAGGCAGTAAAATATATAACAGCCCTTGATGAAGATAAGCCAGAGGGGTTTTTTGCAAGCAGAAGATTTCAATATATCAAAGGCATTTTAGCCATCCTTGGAAGCATTTATATTGCAATTTCTTTGATCACCTATGATAAGTGGGACAGCTCAATGTTGACTTATTCAAATAAGCCCATTAGCAATTATGGAGGCATTGTAGGTTCTTATTTAGCTGATAGTTTATTCGCAATCTTTGGTTTATCTGCCTATTTATTACCTTTTTTTATATTACTTTATGGGATTAGAAGGCTTTTGAATGTTAAAAAGAGTTTTTTGCAACTCTTTGGGTTCTTTCTTTTTTTTCTTTCTCTTCCCCTGGTTATACAACTTGTTACAAAAAGTCTTTTCTCTTCTTATGAATATTATGGTGGTTTAATAGGTTATTTGCTCACAAACCTATTTATAAGCCTCTTTTCTACTATAGGAGCTTTTATTCTCAGTATAGCCTCTCTTCTTATATCCCTAATACTCTTTGATCCTTTTTCTCTAATTAAAAGAAAGAATTGGCAGTCAAAAAAAACTAAAGAGGATAAGGATATTGACGCAGGGCAAAAGATAGTCAAGATAAAGGAAGAGCCAATTAAACAACCTGAAATTATCAGCACGACTCAATCTCCTCAGATTGAACTCTCACCAAAAAGAGGTGACTATCTCTTACCACCTCTTGATTTATTGTTTTATTCTGAACAGGGTTTATCTCAGACAAAGGAGGAGATTAATTCAGCTATTGCAGGTCTTGAAAAGAAGCTCTTAGACTTCGGTATTAAAGGCAGGATCAGGCAGGCTAACCCTGGTCCTGTAGTTACCATGTATGAATTTGAGCCAGCTGCAGGTGTTAAGATAAACAGAATAGTTGCTCTTTCTGATGATTTAGCTTTAGCATTGAGAGCACCAAGCATAAGGGTTTATCCTATTGCTGGTAAAGCTGTAATAGGTATTGAAGTCCCAAATAAGAGAAGAGCTATTGTATATCTAAGAGAGATAATGGCTTCTGAATCTTTTCAGAAAAGCAGTTCATTGCTAACCCTTGCTTTGGGGAAAGATATTTTTGGCAATCCTGTGGTGACTGATTTAATAAAGATGCCTCACTTACTCGTTGCTGGTGCTACAGGTTCTGGAAAGAGTATCTTTATCAATACTCTCATATTAAGCATACTCTATAAGGCAGACCCTACTACTGTAAAGATGCTTATGGTCGATCCAAAATTATTAGAGCTTTCTGCTTATGCTGATATACCCCATCTTATTGCTCCTGTTATTACTAATCCTAAGGAAGCCTCGGTAGCTCTTCAGAAGATGGTCTTTGAGATGGAGAGGAGATATAAATTGCTCGCTGATAGGGGAGCAAAAAATATCGAAAATTTCAATAAAGACGTGGAATCTTCTGATAGATTACCTTATATTGTCGTTTTTATAGATGAGCTTGCAGATCTGATGTTTACTGCACCTTCAGATGTTGAGAGTGCAATAACAAGGCTTGCACAAATGGCAAGAGCTTCTGGGATACACCTTATCCTTGCAACCCAGAGACCTTCTGTGGATGTAATCACAGGATTAATAAAAGCAAACTTCCCTGCAAGGATATCCTTTCAACTGACTACTAAAGTAGACTCAAGAACGATACTTGATACTCACGGTGCTGAGCAATTGTTAGGTATGGGTGATATGCTTTTTATGGTTCCAGGTGCAAAAATCATGAGAATACACGGAGCTTATGTGAGTGAGAGAGAGGTAACAGAGATTACCCAGTTCATTAGAGATCAGAAAAAACCTGACTATTCCTTTTTCCAGAGCATAAGGGTCGCAGAGGATAAACCTCAGGAGCCAGAAGAAGATAGCGACAGAGATGACATTTATTATAAAGTGATTGAATATGCTTCCTCCATTGGGGAAATTTCTATATCTGGTATTCAAAGGAGATTCAAGATAGGTTATAACAGGGCTGCGAGAATTATGGAGCTTCTTGAGGAAGATGGATTAGTAGGGCCTCCTAAGGGAGCAGGCAAGCCGAGAGATTTTATTGCCAAAAGATGAAAATTATTAATATCACACTTTTATATCAGAAAAACTTTAATTTTTCTCAATTATAGTTGAAAAACTTCATTATGTATTAGTCAGTAATTTAAAAATCAGTAATAAAAAAACAGTATATTCACTTAACGTTTTTTAGTAACTGTAAGCTTTTAGTTTGAGAGAATCCTTTGGTCAGGCTTTTAAATTGGCAATTTTTATAATTGTTAGTCTTATACTTTAAGATTTTCAAAAGTTTTAGCAAGACTCTTGACGTACAAAGTTAATATCTGATATCAATTTACGGAGAATTGAGATGCTATTTGGCAGTGCTTTTATGAAAATAATTATAATTTTATTCTTCTTTGCTTGTAGCTACATTACACTCTTTGCTTTTCCAAGTCTTGTATATGGGCAAGAACCTGAAGAGGAGATAGCATCCCTTCAAAGGGCCTTTGAAGACGCTAAAGATATTACAGGCAATTTTACTCAAACGAGTACCATTAAGGATTTAAAACGAACTGATACATACAGAGGGCGCTTTTACATAAAGGGTGAGAAATTCAGGTGGGAATATACAGGAGAAAAACCACAGATAGTCTATTTATCTGGTGACAGCTTTATTATTTATCTAAAAAATGAAAAACAGGCATTTATCTCAAGGGTTGATTCTTCTCCTTACCGACAATCACCCTTGATACTTCTTCGGGGATTAAAAGATATTAGACAAGATTTTAATATCTCGCGAAGGGATAACAAACTTATCTTAAGACCTAAAAAGCCAATAGAAAATGTTTCTCAAATTGAAGTTATATTGTCTCAGGAGGAATTTCCTATTAAGTCTCTGAAAATAATAGATAATGTAGGCAACTCAACTCAATTAGTCTTTAGAGATATCAAAATAAACACCGGCCTAAAAGATAGTATTTTCGAATTCACCCCTCCTGAAGGAGTTTCACTGATTAGGCAATAATTAAAAATGGATGTTATCACAACTCATCTTAATGCTGACTTTGATGCCTTAGCATCAGCTGTAGCCATTAAAAAGCTTTACCCTCAGGCAATTATAGTAATGCCTGGTGCCATGGAAAAAAAAGTCAAAGAGTTTGTTGAAGTATTCCTACCAACAGAGATCAAAAAGTTCAAAGATATCCCCATAGATCGAGTCAGAAGACTAATAATAGTTGATACCAAACATCCTGATAGAATAGGTCCTCTTAAATCTCTTCTCTCAAAACAGGGTCTTAAGATTCATATTTATGACCATCATCCAGTGACAAAAGAAGACATCAAAGGAGAGTTAGAAATCATAGATAATGTTGGTGCGGCATCTACCTTAATTACAGAGATTTTACAGAAAAAAAAGATACCCCTTACGCCGATGGATGCAACTCTCTTATGTCTTGGAATTTATCAGGAGACAGGTTCACTTCTTTTTTCAACGACTACACCAAAAGACCTTATGGCAGTCGCTTATTTATTAAAAAGAGGAGCTAATTTAAATATAGTCTCTGATTTTCTCAAAATCGAGATGAGCAAAGAGGAGATAACTCTCTTAAATGAGCTTATTCGCTCTTTAAGAGAGATCATAATAGAAGACAAAAAGATCAAGATAGCTAAGGGCAATATGGAGGGTTTTGGCGATGTTGCCCATTTGGCTCACACCATAATGGATATGGAAGATATAGATGCTCTTTTTATGTTAGTAGGTATTGCTGATAAGATATTGATTGTTGCCAGAAGTAAAGCACCTGAAGTGGACGTTTCACAAGTTTTAGAGGAATTTGGCGGAGGAGGACACCCTTCAGCAGCCTCTGCAACCATTAAAGACATACCCTTTGAAATAGCAGAAGAGAGACTTGAATCGGCTTTAAAGAGGCATATAAAACCACAGAAGGTTGCAGGGGATGTCATGACTATCCCTGTTATAGTGATCAACTGGGACAAGACAATTAAAGACGCAGAAGATATGATGACTAAATATGGTGTGAATGTTTTACCTATTGTCAGAAATAATCAATATGTAGGGATTTTAACCAGAGAAGTTGTAGAAAAGGCTTTATTTCACGGTTTTCATAAGAACAAGTGTTCTGACTTCGCTACTACTGATGCAGTTACTGTGACACCCTCTACCTCAATAAAAGAGGTTGAGACTATTATGGTGGAGCAGAATCAGAGATTTGTCCCTGTTTTAGATGGTGACAGAATACTGGGAGCAATTACAAGAACTGATATTATGCGGATGCTCTATGAAGATTTATTAAGAAAGAGTAGAATTCGTGACACTGAATCAGCAAAGGGTAAAACTGTTGGAGGATTACAAAGAAATATCTCTACCTTGATGGCAGAACAATTCCCTGCATCTCTTTTTGAGATACTACAGAAGGCTGGAGAAGTTGCAGATTCAATGGGCTATGGAGCCTACTTAGTTGGTGGTTCTGTTAGGGATTTGCTAAGAAGGGAAGAAAATTTAGATATAGATATAGTCGTTGAAGGAGACGGCATTGAATTTGCGAAGAAATTATCAGCTCAAACAGGAGCAAAGATACTTACCCATAAAAGATTTGGCACTGCCAGAATCATTTTAAATAATATTAAAAAAAATGGTAGCCCTCTTAGCGTTGATATAGCAACTGCTCGAACAGAATATTATGAATCACCAGCCACTTTACCAAAGGTTGAAGTTTCATCAATCAAAAAAGATCTCTACAGAAGAGATTTCACTATAAATACACTGGCTGTTAAATTAAATAAAAAAGATTTTGGGTTATTAATTGACTTTTTTGGTGCTCAGAGAGATCTAAAAGATAGGGTTATCAGAGTGCTTCATAATCTTAGTTTTGTTGAAGACCCAACAAGAGCTTTTAGAGCAATAAGATTTTCTGAGAGATTCGGCTTTAAATTGACAAAACATACAGAAAACTTAATGAAACTCGCAATCAAGATGAACATTTTTGAAAAACTCTCTGGTTCTCGAATCTATGATGAGCTCATGCTCATTTTCAAAGAGACGAACCCAATAACAACTATTAAAAGGCTGGGCGAATTCGGATTGCTTAAGGTAATCCATCCTAAGCTCAACCTTACCAATAGCATGATTAACCTCTTAGAGGCTGTTTATGAGACATTAATCTGGTTTGAGCTATTGTTCCTTGATGAAAAATATGATAAAGGAATAATCTTTTTAATGGCTTTAATGAATGACCTTAATCACCAAGAGTTAAAAGAAGCTTTGAAAAGGCTAATGGTATCAAGACAGGTTGAGGAAAAGATTGTAGATAATAGATATTCTATCCATGAAATTTTGAAAAAACTTAATCCCGAAAGCCCTGTAGAGATCTATCATCTTTTAACAGGTAAAAGTATAGAGGTGATACTTTTTGCTATGGCGTCGACTAAAGATAACGAGAAAAAGAGGGCGATTTCACATTATCTTTTAGAGTTAAGGACTACAAAACCGATATTAAAAGGGAAAGACTTGATAGATTTGGGAATTACACCAGGCCCTATATATTCAGAAATATTTAAAAAGATACTCAATGAAAAACTTTGTAGAAGATTGAATACCAAAGAAGAAGAATTAGAATTTGCAAAAAAGATAGTTGAATCCTGCCAAGCTAAATGAAAGGTTTTATATTTTTGTTCCGGGGTGCTAGTAACTCTTTAAAAGGGGTATATCTTACTAACACACTCCGGAACTTTTTCTAATGAATTTATTTCTTCTTCTTTCTACCTACATGAATACAAGGTCTGCGAGCAATAACTACGTTAACTCCGTCAGCATCGAGTTTCTCTCTTAAGATAGCCTCGGTCTTCTCAGTGTCTATAGGATCTACCACTGTCACAGAGGTTGCACCACAAGCTTTACAAATATCCTCTAAGCTAACCTTTCCTCCTTCTTCACCTTTGGCAGTTATGCCTGTAAGTGGAGTAGGCTGATGACCTGTCATAGCAACAGATGAATTATCAAGGATGGCGACTAAAATATTTGCCCTGTTATAGACAGCGCTTATAAGAGCTGGGATACCTGAGTGCAAAAAGGTTGAGTCTCCAATAACTGCTGCAACTCTTTTAACGCCCTGTTGGGACATGCCAGCGGCCTGACTTATACCAGCACCCATACATAGACAAGTATCAAGAGCAAAAAGTGGGGGGCTGGCACCTAAGGTATAACAGCCAATGTCACCTGCTGTAAAGGTAGGTTTTACAGCTATTAAAGCTTTATAAAAATCACGATGGGAGCAACCTTGGCACATTACAGGTGGTCTCGGTGGTAAAGAGCTTAGAGATGCTGGGGGATTAGACTTTGCACCATTTCCATCATAATAGGCAGAGAGAACATCAGGACCCAATTCGCCTTCAGAGGAAATTTCTCCAGACATCTTACCTTTCACTTTAGAAGTATATCTTCTTACGATACTCTCTACGAAGGGATAACCCTCTTCAAGAACCCATACTTCCTCAAGGTCCTTTACGAAATCAGCGATTATTTTTTCATCAAAGGGATAGGCAGAAATCTTCAAGATTGCGAAGTTATCTCCATATTCCTTAGCATATGAATAGCCCAAACCACAAGCTACTATTCCCTTTTTTTGATTATTTTTGAATATCCTGTTAAGTCCTGATGTTCCTACCCATTCTCTCAATTTTTCTTGTTTTTCATTTAAGATTTTATGGCACTTTATAACATTGGTAGGGACAGCAATCATTCTTGAGGGATTTTTAACAGTTGATATAGGATTCTGTGGTCTGATCTGACCGATATCAATGACACTACTTGTATGGCATATTCTGGTTACCACTCTAACTATAACTGGTAATTCCATTTCTTCTGATAAATCAAAGGCGGTGATAACCATTTCCTTAGCCTCTCTGCCATCACTTGGTTCAAGACAAGGTATTTTTGCAAAATGTGCATAATATCTTGAATCTTGTTCATTTTGGGAAGAAAAAGCTCCTGGATCATCAGCTACTACGATAACGAGACCACCTCTGATCCCCAGATATCCGGCAGTCATCAGGGGATCGGATGCTACATTCAACCCTACATGTTTCATAGAGCAGAGAGCTCGTCTACCTGTATAGGAGACACCAATTGCTGACTCCAATGCGACCTTTTCATTTATTGCCCATTCAGCTTTTCCATCAAAATTTCTCGCAATATATTCTAAGATCTGAGTTGCCGGTGTTCCAGGATAACTGCTGGCAAAGGAGATTCCTGCCTCAATAGCCCCCCTTCCTATAGCATCGTCACCTAACATTAAAGCTTTAGTTTTTATCCCTTGCTTTTCCATCTAATTCGCTCCTTAGAAATGTTTTGGTATAAAAGGTGATTTAATCTACTAATAAAATAGTCTTTATACAAAATATTATAACATCAAAAAAGAAATTTTAAACAAAAGCTAATTGCCGGTAGCGTAAAATCTTCTGTGTAAAATCTTGAAGGAAAAAA
>CAYPJO010000004.1:0-47610 GCA_964411065.1 uncultured Thermodesulfovibrio sp. | reverse complement strand
GCAATGGGGAAGAAAACCATTAAAGGAATTTACACAGAAGTATTGACATTACCAAGGAATTTACACAGAAGTATTGACATTACCGAAACCATGCGATAACTTGAATTTATTCTCTTTTATGGGTATATTAAATTTATATGGTTTATGGCTTTTTATCTACGCTACTTATTACTTTTTTTCTTTTAGTAGTTACAAGACCCTCTTTTTCAGAAGTTTTCTCCTTTAATAAAGATTCAACAGTAATTGGTTTCAAAAGGACTTATTCAATAAGAGATTCAGAATCTTTGATTGAAATAGCCAGAAAGTTCAAACTGGGCTATAATGAGATCATTTCTGCTAATCCAAACGTAGACCCCTTTTTACCAGAAGTGGGCAAAACTATTAATATACCAACTTCTTGGATTTTACCTGATAGTAATAATTATGACGGAATCATAATAAATCTCTCCGAAATGAGATTATATTATTTTTTTCAACAGAACGGTAAAAAATTTGTTAGAACTTTCCCCATTGGCATCGGTCGTGAGGGTTATGATACTCCCTTAGGCACATTTAAAATAATACAAAAGATAGAAAATCCAACATGGTATGTCCCAGAATCTATTAAAGCTGAAAAGCCCTATTTGCCTAAAATTGTGCCCCCAGGACCTGATAACCCTCTTGGTAGTCATGCTTTAAGGCTTTCTTTATCATCATATTTAATTCATGGTACAAACAAACCCTGGGGTGTTGGCAGAAGGGTCAGCCATGGTTGTATTAGATTATATCCTGAAGATATACCTGTCCTATATAGTTTTGTAAAAAAAGGCACAAAAGTCCAGATTGTCAGGCAACCTGTTAAGATTGGTATAAGAGACAAAAGGGTTTTTATAGAAGTCCACGAAGATGATACCCTTGAAAATTATTTTAGTGAAGCCTTTTCCTTACTTTCTAAGAAAGGTTTGCTTGAGTCTATTAACAACAAAAAGCTCTATCAGGCTCTGGCGCTTAAGAGTGGTGAACCAATGCAAATATCAGATTAATTAGGAACCTGTTTAAGTCTTTGCATAACTATAAAATAAGAATTTTTTACAATACTTAAAAGGAGAAATTATTTAAAGGAATCAAAAAATGTCAAAGATCAAGTTTAAAAGCTATATAGAAAGAGGGACTTTTTTAAATTCTTTTAGAGGTTATGCTGAAGAAACTTTTGATGTCCAAGTTCGTTTTGATCCATTACTGCAAAGTACAAGTATTCATAGTAGACTTCTTAAAGGAAAATCTAAGACAATTTATGGCGAAGTTGATGAAAAATTAATTGAAGAAATGGTAGCTGAAAGTGAGAAAAATTGCATATTATGTGAGAAGAGGATAAAAAATAGAACACCTAAATATCCTAAAGAATTAATAGAAGATGGTCGTATCCAAAAAGGCGAAGCTTTACTATTCCCTAATCTATTTCCTATTGCTAAATATCACGCAGTAATTTCATTATCTAAGTCCCATTTTCTAAGACCCAGTCAATTTTCTGAAGAATTAATGAAAGATGCTCTTTCTGCTGCTCAATCTTTTGTTCAGACAGTATATAAAAAAGACGAATCATCCCTGTATATGACTCTTAATGCCAACTATCTTTTTACAGCAGGGGCAAGTATTGTTCATCCTCATTTACAGTTATTAATTACAACCATACCTTACTCCTATATGAGGACGCTTCTTAAGGCTTTACAAGACTACTTTGAAAAGAATCACACCAATTATTACAATGACTTAATTGAAGAAGAGAAAAAAATTAACGAAAGATATATCTTCCAAAAAGGAAATTGGCATTGGCTTATACCTTTTTCTCCAACAGGCAACAATGAAATTCTTGCCATACATGAAAGCATAAGTGATTTTGGTGAGCTTTCTTTAGAAGAGATTAGAGATCTTTCATCTGGGATTTCAGAAGTACTCACTTTTTACGAGAATTTGGGATTCATGAGTTTCAATTTTAGTTTACTATCTATAAGGAATTCATCAGATAATAAAGGCTTTAATTGCTTTCTTAAGATGATCACTCGTCAAAATCCTTATAAAAATTATAGGAATGATGATTACTATTTACAGAAAATCTTAAATTCCGATCTTATTCTTACATTGCCAGAAGAGTTAGCAAAAGAATTTAGAAACTTCAGAGAAAGTTTAAAGTAATTTATGAAGAAGTATTATATTGCAACATTCGGTTGTCAGATGAATGTTCACGACTCTGAGAAAATGTCAGGTATACTGAATACCCAAGGATATATTGAGACATCTACTCCTTCAGAGGCAGATATAATAATTTTTAACACCTGTAGCATTAGGCAAAAGGCTGAGCAAAAGTTATTTAGCCAGTTAGGTAGAGTTAAAAATCTGAAGAAGAAAAACCCATCAATAAGAATTGCAATAACTGGTTGTGTTGCACAACAATATGGGGCAAAAATATTTGAAAGAGCACCTTTTGTTGATTTTGTTCTTGGTACACAAAACTTACATCTGCTTAATGATTTCTTAACTAATAATTTAACTGGTATAGCTATAGAAGACAATCCACACTTAACAGAGATAGATTTACCAGTTAAAAGATTTAATTCGGTAACAGCATATGTCAGTATAATGTATGGATGTAACAACTGTTGTAGTTATTGTATCGTTCCCTTCACTAGAGGACCTGAAAGGAGTAGGTCATCTCTCTCCATCTTAACTGAGATTAGAAATTTAGCCTCTGAGGGTGTGAAAGAGGTTGTTCTTTTAGGTCAAAATGTTAATTCATATAGAAGTGAACTAACTTTCCCTCAACTCCTTGAAAGGATTAACAAGATTGAAGGTATCCAGAGGATTAGGTTTATAACTTCTCATCCAAAGGATCTCTCCGACGATCTCATTTATGCAATTAGAGATTTAGAAAAGATTTGTGAACATATACACCTGCCTTTACAATCAGGCTCTTCTAAAATTTTAAGATTGATGAATAGGCAGTATACTTATGATGATTATTTATCAAAAATTCATAAACTTAGAAAGGAAGTACCAAATATTGCTATTACCTCTGATATTATTGCTGGATTCCCTCAAGAAAGCGAAGAAGACCACATCCAAACTATAAAAGCATTAAGAGAAATTGAATTCGATGGTATCTTTTCTTTTAAATTTTCAAAAAGGCCTGGCACATCTGCTTCTGAAATGGACGGCCAAATAGAAGAATCGATTAAATCACAGAGGTTGTCAGAAATAATAGAGATACAAAATGAAATTACTGAAAGAAAGAATAAAAAACTTGAAGGAACTTTTCAAGAAATACTTATTGAAAGTTTGCCAACCAAAGCAGAGGACAAACTAACTGCCAGAACACGATCTAATAAGATTTGCATGATTCCGAAATTTAATAACCTAAAAGAAGGAGATATTATAAAAGTATTGATAACTAAAGCGAACAGGCATTCTCTTCTTGGAAGTATACTTTAATCAAATGAAAATTGCTGTTTTGACTCTTGGATGTAGGACTAACCAAGCAGAAAGCATTCATATAGAAAAAACCCTTTCTGAGTCTGGATATCAGATAGCAACTAAGAATATAGAAGATGCGGATATCTTTATTATTAACACCTGTGCAGTAACGGCTAAGGCTGAACAGCAATCAAGACAACTTATCCATAAATACCTCAAAAGTAAAGCTACGATCATTGTAACTGGTTGTTACTCACAATATTATCCAGAAAAGGTTAGGGCTATAGACTCTAATATTACTATTCTAAAAAATGACGACAAAGATAATGTTTTAAAAATTATCCCCCCTTTTAAAACTGATAAACATGCAGTATTTAAAAGAAATTTTATTCCTCAAAAACATAGACCTGCAGTTAAGATCCAAGATGGCTGTAATAACGCTTGTTCCTACTGTTTAATCCCTCTAATTAGAGGAACTTCAAGAAGTATTCAACCTCAAAGGATTATCGAAGAAGTAATAACATATGAAAGATTGGGGTTCAAAGAAGTTGTTTTAACAGGGATACATATCGGCTCATATGGATACGATTTAGTACCTCGATCATCATTATCAAATCTTTTAAATTTAATTTTAAAAAAAACAGATAAAATCCGCATAAGATTGAGCTCTATTGAATCTACAGAGATTGAAGATGAACTATTAGATTTATTTACTGATAAGAGAATCTGTAAGCACTTTCATATTCCACTTCAGAGTGGCGACGATAAGATATTAAAAAGAATGAATAGACATTACACAAGAAAGAGTTATATAAAAAAAATTGAAAAAATACTTTACCTTTTTGGAGATATTGGGCTTGGCACTGATATAATTGTAGGATTCCCTGGTGAAGATGATAAAGCTTTTAAGAATACAGAAAATTTAGTTAAAGAAATACCTTTTAGTTATCTGCATGTTTTCTCTTTTTCCCTTAGGCCTGGTACAAAAGCGGCTGATTTCGAACCAAAAGTAGACGAAAATGTTAAGAAAAAAAGATCACAAATAATAAAGACTTTAGGAGAAGAAAAAAAGAGATTGTATATTCTTAAAAATATCGGAAAAATTAAAAGTGTAATAATAGAAGATAAATCCTTAAGTGGTTTTTACGGAACATCAGAAGATTATATCAAAGTTTTGCTTCCAAAAGATGAAGGTATTAGAGCTGGTGTAGAGGCAATAGTTAGGATAGAGAAATACTCTGATGGGTTAGCTATAGGAAAATCTCTTAATACAACTTAAAAATATTAATTTTGCATACTTTTTTAGTTGCCTAAGAGTTACTCACTTTTAAAATTTACTTTTCTTGCTTTCTGGATTTTTTAATAATTAACAAAAATAGAAACAGGTTATTAACATTTTTAGTTTATTATCTATGTCTGATAAGATATATTATGTAAAATTTTAAAAGAAATTCTGGTGTTGTGTTATAAAAAAGCGATCTAAATATTAGGACAAGCTTATAATATCTTTTTAAAAGCACTTTCTTATTGATTGTCTACTATCCTTTGTTAAAACAGTTTTTTGCCCCATTATTGTGATTGTGTAATAGCTATCATCAAATTCTATTTATCTTTTTTATTGAGAAATGAATTATTATATATATTCATAGCAGAATCAGAAACTCCATGGAGGGCCAAGATGCGTTTTACAAAATTATTTATCCCTACTTTACGGGAAGTTTCTTCTGAAGCAGAAGCTGTAAGTCATAAGCTTCTACTGAAAGCTGGGTTTATAAGGCAGCTCGCAGCTGGGCTCTATATCTTTTTACCACTTGCTTGGCGTGTTTTTAATAGAATAAACAGGATTCTCATTGAAGAAATGGAATCACTTAATGCACAAGAGATTACTATGCCTATTCTCCATCCGGCGGAAATTTGGCAAGCAACTGGTAGATGGTATGAGATAAAGGAAGAGATGTTCAGATTGAAAGATAGAAGTGGCAGAGACATGTGTCTCGGAATGACTCATGAGGAGATTATGACATGGTTAGCCTCTAAGGAGATCAGATCATATAGGGAACTACCTCAAATATGGTATCAAATACAAACAAAGCTTAGAGATGAAGCAAGACCTAAGGGTGGTATATTAAGAACCAGAGAATTTATAATGAAGGATAGTTACAGTTTTGATGCTGATGAAGAGGGGTTGGAGCGTAGCTATAAACTCCATGCCGATGCATATCACAGAATATTTAGGAGATGTGGTCTTAAATTTTATCAAGTCGAATCTGACCCTGGCATGATGGGAGGAGTACACGCTCATGAGTTTATGGCTCCCAGTCCTGCTGGCGAGGATGAGATAGTAATTTGTGATAGCTGTGGATACACAGCCAATATAGAAGTCGCTAAATCCATCCCCTCCCCTACTGATTATTGTGAGGAAACTGGAATAAACGAGTTAAAAGAAATTTATACTCCTAACAAAAAAACAATCAATGAACTTTCTGAATTTCTAATGGTTAGTCCATCCCATTTTATAAAAGCCATAGGTGTTTTAACTAGAGAGGGCTTTGTTCTCGCTTTAGTTCGTGGAGATCAAGAGTTACACGAAAAAAAACTTATTAAAATCATAGGCCCTTTTAGATCAGCCACTAAAGAAGAAATAATAGAACATTTCAAAGTAGAACCTGGTTTTATAGGACCTGTCAATTATAGTGGTCGAATCATTGCGGATGTCTCTTTAAAAAATGGGACCTTTATTACTGGGGCAAATAAAAAAGATTATCACTTAAAAGGGGTGAAATCTGATGTACATTTTAAAGCAGAATGGCACGACATACACTTAGTCAAAGAAAGGGACCTCTGTCCTGAATGTAGAAAGCCACTAAAAATTGAAAAGGCAATTGAAGTTGGTAATATCTTTAAATTAGGCACTAAATATTCTATTCCTCTTAATGCTGTTTTTTTAGATAAGAATGGTACCGAAAAACCTTTAATAATGGGTAGTTACGGTATCGGGCCAGCCAGAATAGCTGCAGCAGCTGTTGAACAAAATCATGATGAAGATGGTATTATTTGGAATAAAACTATCGCTCCTTTTGATATTCATATTTTGCCTTTAAATATGAATGATTCAAAAACTGCTGAAATAGCTGAATCATTATATAAAAACCTCTCTGAGATCTATAATACTCTAACAGATAAAAATATGGATGTACTTATTGATGACAGAAATGTAAGGCCCGGAGTCAAATTTAAAGATGCGGATCTAATAGGAATACCCATCCAGGTGATTATTGGAGAGAGGTCATTGAAAGAAAATTATATTGAGGTTAAAAGGAGACGCACAAAAGAAATGTTTAAAATTCCTCTATTTAGGAGTGAGGCTGCGATCGTTAAAATTTATTATGAGACAGACTGACTCTAAAGAAGCAACCATCTCTGCCATAGATATAGGTTCTAATACCCTTAGGCTTCTCATATGTTCTGTAGACAATGATAGGCTCATCAGAAAAGCAACCCTTAGGTGTGTTACAAGACTTGGGAAAAACTTGCAGACGAATGGTAATCTTACATTAGAAAGCATCGATAAATCAATAGCTTGTTTAAAAGAGTTTAAGAAAGTATGTGAACAATACAATGTTAGAGATGTTTTTGCTATAGGGACAAGTGCATTAAGAGAGGCAAAAAACACTCCAGAGTTTTTGAGTAAAATTAAAGATACTATTGGTTTAGATATAGAAGTCATATCGGGAGATAGAGAGGCTGAACTCGTTTTAGTAGGTGTATTACACGGACTTAATCAAAATTATGAAAATCTTGATATTAATAAAATTTTAATTTTAGATGTCGGTGGTGGTAGCACTGAATGGATAATTAGTGAGAAGAATAAAAATTCAAGTAAAACTTTTACAAAAGGAAGTTTACCTATTGGTGCTGTTAAATTATTTGAAAGTTTTATTACTATGGATCCACCTAACTTTTTAGAAATTAAGGCTATCAGAGATTACATATGTTCACAAATTAAGGCACATAATATAGAAGACCTTTTTTTAAGTAAAAATGTTTCAAATATCATTTTTATAGCTACAGGTGGTACCCCAACAACCCTTGCTGCCATAGATATGAAACTTGCTCAATACAATGGTGAAAAGATCCATTTGCATAAAATCTCTCGCCCTACCCTTCAACTTCTTTTTCAAAGATTGATTAATCTACCTTTCTATGAAAGAATTAAGATTAAAGGACTTGAACAAGATAGAGCAGACATAATTATAACAGGAACTTTAATACTTGTTACTTTTATGGAAGTCTTTAATTTTCAAGAGCTCATTGTCAGTGATTATGGTATTTTAGAAGGATTAATCATAAGTCAAAAAAAGAACTTTTTATCAAAGTTTTTTTAATATGATTTCTGATACGAGCAAAAAAGTGGTAATTAAAAAAGCAAAAGTGTCTCATGTAAAGCAAATACATAGATTTATTAATGACTTTGCTAAGAAAGAGATCATGCTTGCTCGCTCCCTTAACGAGCTCTATGAGTCTATAAGAGAGTTCTTCATTTATGAGGAAGATGGAGTAATTAAGGGAATATGCTCTCTAAAAATTGTTTGGGAAGACCTTGCAGAGATTAGATCCTTAGCTGTTAGAGAAGAGTGTCAAGGCAAAGGTGTGGGTAAAGCATTGGTAAAAAAATGCTTGAAAGATGCTAAGATGATAGGGATAAAGAGGGTTTTTGCTCTTACTTATCATCCAGAGTTTTTTAAAAAACTTGGATTTAAAGAAATCGATAAGAATAAACTACCTCATAAGATTTGGGGGGACTGTTTGAGATGTCCTAAATTCCCAGAATGTGATGAATATGCAGTAATTCTTCATATTTAGATAAAATTTACTATAAAAATCTTTTTGAGATAACACTTTAAAGTTAAAAATATATGTTAACTTTTTAATCGTTATAATCGATAAAGACTCTTATATTTGCCTTTCGTCTTAATTCATCAATATGTTTTTTTAATAAAGTATTAAACTGTTGCTCCAATAAGTATTTTTCTATTTGTTCTTTTAAATAAAAATAGTCTTCATTTTTAGCGCTTTGAACATTTCTTTTATAGAAATCAAATACCTCTTCTTCTTTTATTGAAAGGCGAGATCTAATTGCTATCTCTAGATAGTGATTTATCAAATCCTCGTCGGTGCTAAAATCCAATCTTAATTTTTTTGCCTCGTTTATCAATAAAATCTTATTTATGATTGACTCGATTACTTCTTTTTTAGTGATAGATGGACTAAGCTTGCTCATCTTTTCAAACTGCATATTAAGCTCTGAGAGTGTAATGGCATAGTCATCTACATATGCTACAAGCCTATCTATTACAATAGTATCAGCATAAGCGATGGGATGAATTAAAGCAATTATAATATAGGCCTTTATTATGATGATTTTTCCCATTTTAAAAACCATAAAAAAATTATAAGAAAAATATTAAAAAGCATGTCCTATACTAAAATGTATCTCACCTTTGCTCTCACCTGTGACTCTATTTAATTTATGACCATAATCTATTCTTAGAGGACCGGCAGGGGTTTTATATCTTATGCCCAGTCCTGTTGTAAACTTTAAGTTAGAAATATTAAATTGGCTACTCCTCTGCCAAACATCTCCTGCATCTATGAAAGCAACTACTCCAAAACCTTTTTTAGAATAGGTTCGTAATTCCAGATTGCCCATCAAAAAGGCATTGCCGCCGGTGGGATTCCCATCCTCACCCTTAGGACCTAATGTATCTTGAGCATAACCCCTGACTGTTGTTCTTCCTCCTAAAAAAAACCTCTCAACGATCGGTAATTCCTTTGTTTTACCAAAACCCTTTGCTAAACCGCTCCTTAAAGAAATTGCTAATACTATTTTTTCTGACAGCCTTATATATCTATTCCCATAAAAAGTCACTTTTACAAAATCTGTCTCTCCAAATAATAATCTTGATACCAATTTTGATGATAGACCCACCAAGAGTCCTTCAGTTGGCTCGAAAGGATTATCCCTTGTATCGTAGATTATACCAGGTCTAAGACCACTTATTATTAAAGTGCCCATGTCTTCCTTGGTAAGTATTACGTCTGGTTTTACATCAGATGTCCTTACTACAGAGAAATCATAAAAAATATCAGTCTTGAGGTTCCTATCAATCACTCTTTCAATGCCAAAGGAAAAATTGGTTCGCCTAAGTCTATAAAGTACCTCTTTAGTGTCCAAGCTCTTTTCTTGCCTGTTTTCTAATAGGAACATTGATTTTAAACTCATATCACGAACTAAAAACCATGGCATTATATACAGGAGGGAAAGACGTTTTTCAAGACTACTCAATTCAGTTCTAAGGGAGCCGTATCTGTTCATTCCCCAAAGGTTTTTATGGCTTAAATCAGCAAAAAATCTATATTTTTCATATTCTCCATAACCAAAACCCACTTCTAAGGCTCCATGATCTTCTTCCTCAAAATAATAAAGTATATCCCTTTTATTATTAAAGTGGTAATCAGAAAGTTTAATTTGCACCTCACTAAACAACCCAAGTTTTTGTAATTGTTGTTTTTCTACTAAAGTTAAGTTTAAATTTAGGGGTTTACTCTCTTCATGTTGTAATTCTCTTTTTATAACTACAGATTTTGTTCGCTCATTTCCAATTAGAACAGGCTTTCCAAAATAAAAGATATCACCCTCATAGATTAAAAAAGTAATTTCTGCTTTGTTTTCAATAAAAGAGGTTTCAACAGAGACTTTTGCATTGATAAAACCTTCTTGATGATAAATTTCTAATATCCTTCTTCGAGAATCTGCAATATCTATCTCATTATAGGGACTCCCAATTTTAAGAGGAATCTTCTCCATAAGATATTCATTAGAGTAAACTTGACTGTTTTTGAAAGTAATGCTATTTACGATCACTTGATAACCTTCATAAATAAAGAATTCTATTTCCACCTCCTCACCATTTATTTTTATGTCAGGTTCATAGACTTCTGCTTCGATGTATCCCAGAGAGTGATAAAGTTCTTTTATGTTTTCTTTGTCAGACTCTATATATTCTCTGTTATAAACATTGCCTACCTTTAGATTAAGAATATTTTTAATTCTATCTTCTTGAAGTGAGACTCCTGTCAAGAGTATGTTCTTTACAGTATATTTAGTGCCTTCGAATATATAGAACCCTATAGTTATGATATCTTCTCCTATGGAAGTTATCGGGATGATATTGGCAAAAGCAAAGCCTGAACGATGATAGAGAAGAAGTAATCTTGCCTTGAGCTCATCTATAATATCACTATTCAACTCTCTTAGATCACGAATTTTAATCTCTTTCATCAAAGTAGTGGTGTCAATTAATTCATTTCCAAAAAAGTCGATTTCCAGCTTTTTACCAATAGAAAAATTTATTGTTAAGACACCATTATTAAAGTGATAATTTAAGAATGAACCCATCCTACCTTGTTTTTCATGAAAATTTATAAATCTCTCCTTGAGCTTCTCGAGCCTTGTCTTGTCAAAAATATCTCCTACTGCTAAATCTAAAATAGATTTGACATTTTCAGACGGTTCTGGTTGGATGATAATTTTTTCTATTATCGTTGGAGAGCCTTCTTCGACCTTAAGAAGCAATATACATCTATTTTTCTTCGTTGGCTTTATTGAATACGTTGCCTTTGCAGACGTAAAACCTCTTATTTTCATCTGTTCAATTAGAAGATTAATTCCCTCGTTGATTTTAATAGGATTAAGTCTATCTCCTTTCTTAATTTGAAGATTTTTTAAGATAAAACTTCTGGGAAAAAATTCATTTTTTAATATCTCTATTTTCTCAATAATTTTTTTCTCCTCAACTTTTACAATTATATGTGAAAAATCTTTATCACCCTCTACAACAAGGTTCTCAAATATCCCCTTCAAAAAAGCTCTCTTAATTCCTATTGCTAAGGTTGGAGAATCTAAGGTATTGCCGACTCTCAACGCTAAAAGTTCAAGCAATTCTTCCTTCTCTATTGAATATAGCCCAACTACCTCTATATTCTTGATAGGAGGTCTTTTGATTTGATCATTAGAGAAGGAATTTTGTGAATGATTTAGTAAAAAAAACAAAATAGCGATTAAAGTGCAAATAACTCTAAAAAAACTTTTAAAGATTTTCATTATCTGAATTCAAAACGAAATTTAATATCTCCCCCAATGCCTCCTCTTTCATCCCTTACACCAACTAATGATATATTTTTATCTACAAAGTATTCAAATTTCCATAGCTGTTGCTCATTATTCCCCGTAGATACACTATAAACAATTTGCATTTTACCATCTAAAATCTTTTTTAAAATTGTAATTCTTGGATTAATAGTTCCAGTAATTTTGGAAACTTGAGGGTCTACTTGAATTCTGTCAACTCCTGTGATGATTTTTATTCTTTCTTCGAGGACTTCCTGTAATTTGCCAGCAATAAAGGAGGTTGCTTCAACAGTTCCTACACTGCCCTCCAGCCCTTTTAACTGTTTGTCTAAATAACCTAAGGTTAAAAGGCTTAAAATATCACTCTCATTCAAAATAGGGTCAGAACTGAGAGAAAGATTGAAATTTTCAATACCACCCTGGAGACTGAGTTTTATTTGATAATTTTTGACTTTTGTCTCTGCTATTAAGTCAAAATAGGGTTTAGTCTGAGTGGGATCGATAAAATCAACTCTTGCTTTTATAACTTTGAATTCATTGCTTCTAAAATAGACTTTCCCCTTATCCGTATATATCTT
Source organism: uncultured Thermodesulfovibrio sp. (assembly GCA_964411065.1). GTDB lineage: Bacteria > Nitrospirota > Thermodesulfovibrionia > Thermodesulfovibrionales > Dissulfurispiraceae > DYHD01. The sequence continues at coordinate 35,394 of CAYPJO010000004.1, read as the reverse complement.
GCCTAATATAACAGGATTACCAATTGTCCCCTTTAATAAAATATCCATTCGACATAAAGCGTCAGCTATATTATTATCGATTATTAAATTGTCGCTCTTAACTCTGACATTAAGAGTTGTCCGTCCAAATCTTGAGGCATCGGTTCTTTGTCTTTCTTTTTTGCGCAAATCTAAGAGCCATCTTTTCCATTCAAACCTTTGACTATACAAAGATTTTTTTATATATATATCACCTGTCAATTCTTGGAAATTCAAATCACCTTTATAGTGAAAATCGCCATCAAAATTGATCCAAGCATCCTTAGTAGGCTGAAGATTTATATTTTTAAGTTTAGAAAAAAAGTAAAAATTTTTGATGTTTAATCCCTCAAGGTACACTGACCCGTAAGTAGATATATCCCCTCCCCCGATTTTTCCATCTAAGTTTTTAAAAATTAATCTATCCCTTTCAACGTATAGATATGCAGAAACTGATGTGATTTTATAAGGTATTTGTTTAAAGGCTAAAGAGCCATCTGTTAAATCGATACCACCGTCAACGGTGGGATTATCCCAGTTACCTGTAAGCGATATAACGAAACAGGTTTTCCCCCTCAAAGATTCAATATCTTTAAAAAGCACTTTAAAGGGAGTAATTGATAGAGCTCCCTCGAACAGTAAATCATAATATTTCCCTATTAAAGCCGACCCACTTATAGAAAATTCTGTATCTATACCGTGCATGATAAAATTATCAACATTAATCAGATTATTTTTTATGGTCAGCGAAATGTCAGAATTATTAATAAGCCAAAAGCCAAAAGATGAAAGATAAAATCTTTTTAAGTTAATCTCCCCATTAATTGTTTTTTTATTTCCTGTTGCTACTATTTTTCCTGAAAGATTCAACATCATATCTTCTGGAGCATCCTTTAGGATTCCTCTAAATAGACTTGCATAATTCATCGGTTTAAATTCTGCTGTAACTGCCCATGGGAGCTCTTCTGTTAAACCTAACCTTCCTTTTGCTTTAATATTTCCCCCTAAAAACGAAATATTAAAATCTGCCTGCTGTTGAAAAACATTTACCTCGAGGTTACCATTGTTAAAGGTTTTTCCATTATTATTTTTTAAAATGAGACCACTCTTAACTTTCATGTTCGGATTTTCAAAGGTTCCTTCACCATCTGCAACAAAATTATCTAAATCAATTTCAAAGGGTATATAACGGTATTTTTCTGAGGCTGGTATTAAGAAATCATTTAATCTTATCCTTTTACTGTGTGCATAAAATTTAAACCTTTTATCGAGAGAAAACAAGCCATTAAAACTCAATGAAGAGCTCTTTCTCTTTAAGTGAGCCTTTGAGATTATGAACTCCTTCGCTTTATACATAAAATTACCTTCAATAGTATCTCCCAAGTTGTTATTTTTTATACCAAATTTGTCAATATAAAAATTACCTAAAAAATTTAAGGAAATAGGTTTACCTCTAACAAAAAAATCTGTATTTAGATAACCTTTAAACTCTGGTAAGCCCTTAAAGATAGAAGAAATCTCACATAAATCTCCATTAATTACTTTTATGCCTAAATCATATTCAGGGTTACGAAAGTCAAAGAGTTTGGTAACATTCTTGAAATGTACATTACCAGTTGCCGATATCTTTCTTGTCTTAACTGTAGCTTTATTTTCAGAAGATAAAGTTCTAACTGATAGAAGATTTTTATTATAAGTTAAATCTGCTTTAAAATTGCTAAATGTAATGTTTTTGCTATTAAAGATTTCGGGCAAATGCAAATTTTGGGTATGTAAAGATATTTCGTCAGAACTCAAAGATATATATAAAGATGGGTTTTCAAAGTCTCCGAAAAGCTTAATGTCAAAAGAGCCTTTACCAGATAAAGCGGTGAAATAAGGATGAAAGAGTTCTTTCAAATCCTTTGTTTCACCCTGTCCAGAAAAATTCAATCTTTTATTATTAAGATCTACTATACCTGAAGTCGTTAATTTCGAATGTTGGGTTGAGAAATTTAATTCTTTAAAGGTTAAAACCCTATCATTAGAGATTATTTCTCCCTCTATTTCTTTTATTCTTTCTTTGATATTTTTACCAGAGGATACATTTCTATAAAAAAAGGTTATATGAGGGTCAAAAATTCTTCCAGAAGATTTTACTCTACCATTCACCTTACCTATAGCTATTCCAGGATCCCACTGTATCAATCCAAAAAGCTCTTTACTTGATACATCCTTAGCATAAATATCAAGAGAAAAATAATTGACAACAGGTAAAGCTATTTCTACATCAACAATTGCTGAACCACTATAAAGTGAAGCAACTCCGTTAGTAAACTTCATACGATTTTTTTCATAGGAAATGTCACAACTAGCTTTATCAATTTTCACATTGAAGAGTTCACCCTTTTCAAGTTGGGCTTGTGCATTAAATCTAATATCGTTCAATGCTCCATGGATCGTTCCTTTAAAATTTGCTTTACCCATAAGTCTTTCTTTAACCTTTAGTAACTCCATTAAGGTTTCTAAATAGAGATCACCTTTTATTGATAAATTTAAAAGGATATTATTTACATCCCCCTTTAAGTCTAATAATTTGATTGCTCCCTGAGCTAATATCGAGCCTTCGCCTTTATTTTTAAGCCCGAAGACCTTTTTCAGGGAATCTACAAGGATTTTCAATTCTGAATGGAGTTCACCTCTATAATCTCTCAGGTCCAGAAAACCCTTCGTTGTGAGATCTGAATTATTTAAAGCTAATTTTAATGATTTGACTTCCAAGACATTATTTTTTAAGGCTAAATTCATTTCAACTATGCTATCTATATTGAAAGTATCCCTTTTAATAAATATAGCTTTATTTGTGAAAAATTTGAGTTGCGGATTATCAGATAATAGAATATGTGCATCCAGATTGCTTAATGATATTAAAAATTGATCTTCTGAGAAAGATAGACTACCTTTCTCAATCTCAACAGATCTAACAGTAATTGGTTGCTCAGTTCTGGTTTTAATAGAGTCGAGACTATCCTTAGCATGGGATTTGAAAAATTTCACTAATTCATTAAATTCTTTTTGATCTAAAAAAATTTTTGGATCCTTTAAAATTAGCTTTTTGATGAAAATTTGTTTGCTAAGAAGATCAAAAAAGCTGAGATAAGCTTTGATCTTTTTTATATGGATCGTCTCTGAGGTAATATGATTATAGACTTTAAAATCATCTATTCCAACATAAAGTGGTAATGTGTTGAGATATAATCTCTCAATTGTTACTTTCCTATTGAAAGCATTTTCAAAGTATGGTGTTACTAAATCTTTTAATCTCTCTGAGACATAGGATGTACGGAAAAATAAAGAAGATGATAGGAAAAGAACCGCAATCGAGATAAAGAAAAATATTAATTTTTTATTCACCTATTTATGAGTTCTCTGAAAATTTTAAACTTATTTTTACAAATATTATAGCTTAGAGAGTTTTAAAGGTTCAGTTTTTTTTGAATAGAATCTTTTTAATATCCTCCCAATCATCTACAGGGATTGATCCTTCTCTCTTTCTAAAGCTAAAGAATATTGGTTTTTCTTTATTTTCGGAATTGGTAATATAAATATCACCTACAATTGCTTTTACTGTTATACCCTTTTGATTGAATTCTTCATAACAATGTCCATCTTTACATGGAATTACTAATAAATCAATGAAACCATGTTTTTTCAAGAATTCCCTTATAAAATTTTTGCCTATAATACCACTTTGAAGAATTATTACAGGATATTTTTTATTAATTTGTCCAATTACCTTTTGACTTCCTTCTCTAACTGAAGTTCTATAGTGAAAGGGATTGTTTTCTAATAATCCTTCCTCAAATTCGACAAGAAATACTTCAGATTTTTTTGGAAGGACGAGTAAGTTAGCTGAAGAACTTTTAGTAGCAGATTTTACAAAAATTTTGAAAAGCCCGATCTTATTTGGTTTATGATATTTAAAAGCAAAGCCATCGATACCTGATAAAGCCTTGCCTATCGATTTTTCATCAATAAAGATTTCTACAAGCTCACCTCCTTTTTTAAATAATCTCTCCTTAATCTCAATTTTTATCACAACCTCCTCATTTTTAACTGCTACGGTATCGTAAACTACTATCTCTGCATAGGTAGTTGATAAAAAGACAGCAGATATGGAAATGATTATATATAATAATTTCAAAAAGTAAAAACGATACATTATCAATTGGAGAGATTCTTAGGAATTGTAAAGTAAAAAGTGCTCCCCTCCCCTACTCTACTTTCTACCCAAATCTTACCGTGATGTGACTCCACTATATTTTTCGTGACCGTCAGTCCCAAACCTGTTCCTCCTCCCTCACGGCTTACACGATAAAAGGCATCAAATATATATGGAATGTGCTCCTCAGGAATACCTATACCTGTATCAGTTACTTCAAATAATAAATTCTCATCCTTGTTTAAAAGCTTAATTTTCACTCTGCCATCTTTTTTATTATATCTAATAGCATTATCTAAAAGATTGGTAATCACTCTACTGATCATATTTGGATCTAAATTGATAGTTAATGGAATGTTTTCATCATATTCTAAATAAATTTTAACGTTCTTCTTTTCTGCTTCGATTTTTAACATCTCTATTTGTTGTTTTACTAAACTAATTATATCAACTAGCGCAAGAACAGGCTTACATTCTCGCGCTTCAAATCTGGTGAACTCCAAAAAGTCGTTTATTAGAGCTTGTAATTTTAAAAGTTCCTCCTTTTGTATTTCGAGATACTCCTTTTGGGCGTCCGTTAAAGGACCAACCTTACATGACAACAGCCTACTAAGGACTCCCTGAGCTATAATTACAGGGTTTTTCATATCATGCGCAAACATAGATAATATATTCTTTCTCTCCCTCTCTAATTTAACTGACTCCGTAATATCTTCAAAGGTAATAACTGTTCCTCCAGCAGGGTCCTTAAAGGGACTCACTTTTACTCTAAAGGTCTGCATTAGGGGAGAGTGGAGTATTATCTCTTTTTGTTCCTGTTGAAGAAGTGATGCACTAGTAAGCCAAGGAATAAGATCAAAGAGATTATTATTTAATGCCTCTGTTTTTTTTATGTGAGTAATTGATTCCATAGATTTATTCCAATATTTGATTTTATTTGTTGCATCAACAGTTATAACTCCTATAGGAGTGCTTTCTAAAATATTCTCAGTAAATTCTTTTAAAGAAGAGAGTTCTCTATTAGCTTGGGAAAGTTCCTGTCTCGATAGACGAAGACTAGTTATAATATTCTTTAAGGAATCAGAAAGCTCACCTCTGTCTTGCTCAGTTAAAATTAAACGGTTTTCAAAAATAATTGAAGCCATAGCTGTGCCAATTGCTCCAGCTAAAACCTTTTCAGCCTCATGCCTTAATTCCAAGAGGTTATTAGAGGAGAGTTCTGCCCTCGTTATGTTCTTTGAATTTAGAAAATTCTCGATTATTTTATTCGCTTCTGCCTGTCCTAAATATTGAATCAAGATATTTTCAAGGTCTTTTAGGGTATAGGACCCTGTAATTAAGGGGTGCCTTGCCCTATCATAACATTCTACGAAAATATAGGATTGTATTTCCTCTTCCTTTGATTGTTTTGAGAAAACTGAAATCCCAATATAAAAAAGAATATTAAAAAGCGAGCTCCAAAATATTACATGAGTCCATTTTTCAAGTCCGGTGATACCAAAGAGACTCCTAACATTTAAAAATTCAGATTTAGTAAGTTCCACTATAAAACTTGATTTATCAATTACATTTGCCTCTATTAGTGCAGGTATTATTAAAGTATAGAACCATATAACAAAACCAGCGATTAGACCAGCTATTGCACCAGCTTTAGTGCCTCTCTTCCAATAGAGTCCTATGAGAAAGGGAGGAGCAAATATTGATACCGCAACAAATGATTTTAACCCAATATCTACCAAAGCATATAAATCGCCGATGGTGATAGCCGCTACATAACCCAAGAAAACAACTAATACAATAATTAGTCTTTTGATATTAATAATTATAGATGGAAACTTTGGACTTTCTTGAAATTTCAAAAGTGCTGGCATAACAATGCTATTCATAACCATAGTGCTCAGTGCAAGAGACTCTACAATAACCATAGCTGTAGCAGCAGAGAAACCTCCAATAAATACTAACAAGGAAAGGTATTTTTCACCTTGACTCAAAGGGATGGTCAAGACAAAATAATCTGCAGCTTTATAATCTCCTCCTAATAACAACCCCCCATATGCAATAGGTAAAACAAAGATATTTATTAGAAAGAGATAAAGTGGAAATAACCATATAGCTTTTGTTAAATGTTTCAGATCATAATTTTCAACAACTGCCATATGAAATTGTCTTGGTAAAAAGATTATGGCCATCATACAAAGATAGGTGAGAGCAAACCATTCAGTGTATCCTACCCCTAAGGATAAAAGATGATTAAATTCTGATTGTTCCATTCTTAATAAAATGTCACTAAAGCCTTCAAATAGACCAAAAGTTACAAAAAAGCCAACTGATAATAAAGCAGCCAACTTGATAATAGACTCAAAAGCTACAGCAAAGACAAGACCACTCTGCCTTTCAGGCGTGACAAGTTTCCTTGCTCCAAAGATTATAGCAAATATTGCAAGCATTAAGGTTATAAAAAGACCGATCTCTAATCCACCTGCTTGATCCCCAGAGATTAAGATAAAGGTGCTCATTATTGCTTTTATTTGTAATCCAATGTAGGGTATGATACCTATAACTGTTATAATCGAGACTATTGCTGCTAAAGCTAAGGAGTTGCCGTATCTTGCACCAATAAAGTCAGATATTGTTGTAATTCTATTAGCTTTTGCAATAGTTATAATTTTTTTAAGTATCACCAACCATAAGACTGCCATCAGGGTAGGACCGATATAGACTGTGAGAAAACTTAAGCCACTCGTAGCAGCTTTTCCAACACTACCGTAGAAAGTCCAAGAAGTACAATATACTGCTAAAGAGAGTGAATATATATAAGGATTATTAACTATACTCCTTCCCTCTTTCTCCCTCTTCTCAGCATAGTAAGCGACTATAAAAAGGATAAGCACGTAAAAGAAAACAATTAGAAAAAGGTTTAAAGTCGTGAACATAAGCTTTTGATTTTAAAATGTTCTATAGTTAAAACAGGTCTTAACCCTGCTTTTATTAAATATTAAACTTTAAACTAAGCTTAAAAATTGTATTATGTAATCATCCAATTAATAAGAATACCCTTTAAAATAATATAATAATATCACTCTTTGAAAACTATCTCAACATATCCTACTAAATAGTTTATTCTTAGAAAAAATATCAATTGTTTTTTTTGATATCAATTTTTTTCATTTTTTATCCTCTTTCAATATAAAAATCGAAGATAAAAAAATAAAAAGTCTGTTTTTACCATATACATCTTGAACATCTTTTCAAAAAGCTCTCTTTTAAGGAGCTCGGTATTGAAGGGTCCTCTGAGTCCCCCTTTGAAGTTGAATAGAAGCGATTTTAATACAAAATGCCAGTTGAAAAAATGCTTAAAAAGGCAATTGAAAAGTCTTAAAAGGGAGAATCTTTTGAAACTTGAAACACAAATAGAGATTTCGACTGAAAGACTCTCAGAATTAATAAAATCATCAAATTATTATAACATAAAAGTAAAAAGATTAAAGCATTTGCATAACTCAAAGATATCAGAACTGATAAGTTAAAGAAACCCCTTTTTGAAATAAACATACAATTATAAGCCGCCGTGGAAAAGAAAATTAGTTGAACTATCTATGTGAAACTTAGGATAAAATCTATTAAAGTATGATTCTTTTCTTTAGTAGTAAAAAAGGTAAAGGCAAGAGAATTATTGCCGTTACTGCAATCCATAAAACATCGTTTATTACTGTAAATTCGCCAAAAGCAAACGCCCTTGCCACATTTACCAGATGAACCAAGGGGGTGAAGTAGGCTATATCAGATATAATTGGCGGAAGTTTATCAAGAGGGAAAAAGATCCCTGAAAAAAGAAACATAGGGGTAATCAACAATGTATAAAAGTAATTAAATGAATCAATGCCAGGGACTATTGCTACTGCAATAATGGAAATCTGAGCAAATATTAAACCGCTCAAAAAAAGTATGGGAATAAGAAATAAGATTTTATATGATTCCACAAGACCGAATGATGCAATAACAACTATTATTGTTATCCCATACCACGTACTTTTAGTAGCCCCCCATAATAGTTCGCCCGCTATGAGTTCATAAATATTAATAGGAGTTGATAAAATAGCATCAAAAGTTCTCTGATAATACATTCTCACATAAGTTCCGTAGGTACATTCATAAATAGCCGAAAACATCGCTGATGAGGCTACTATGCCTGGTGCAATGAACTTTACATAGGGTATTCCATTTATTTCTTTTATAAGTGCTCCAAGTCCTAACCCTAAAGCAGCAAGATATAAGATGGGATCTACAAAGTTAAGAACCAAGCTTGACTTATAGAGTTTTGTGTATACAGTAAAATTTCTTTGCCAAACTCTTAAAGCTCTTTTAAGCCTCAAGCTCTCTCCCTGTCATTTGTAAATACACAGACTCAAGATTCCCCCCATATTTTTTGATTAGATTTAAAGGGGAATCTATGACTAAGATTCTCCCTGAATCCATGATTGCTATACGATCGCAAAGCCTTTCAGCCTCTTCCATATAATGGGTAGTTAAAATTATTGTAATTCCCTCTGACTTAAGTCCTGTAAGGTTTTCCCATACCATATGTCTACTACTTGGATCAAGCCCAATAGTTGGTTCGTCTAAAATCAATAACTCAGGACTGTTTATTAAAGCTCTGGCGAGTAAAAGTCTTCTTTTCATTCCACCTGAGAGTTTTCTAATGTTTAGATTTGCTTTATCTTTAAGTTTAACAAAATCAAGCAATTCCATCGCCCTGTGAAGTGACTTTTTCTTCGAAATGTCAAAATACCTTGCGTAGACAATTAGATTCTCTAAAACCGATAAATCTATATCTAAATTTTCCTCCTGTGGCATAACACCAATTTTTGATTTTATAGTACTTGGTTCCTTCAAGACATTTAAACCAAAAACCTTTATCTCACCAGCGGTAGGTAGCATAAAACAATATATCATTCTCATTATAGAAGTCTTTCCGGCACCATTTGGACCTAAAAATCCAAAACATTCACCTTTAAAGACTTGAAATTCTACGTTATCTACAGCTCTAAACAGTCCATAATCTTTTACAAGACCCTTTGCTGAGACCACAACCATTGGTGGATATTATAGCATTAGTAGATATCCTCTTTTAATTTGCAAAGTTGAAAGGAAAAACAAATTCATTTGCAAAGTTGAAATAGGTCTTTTAACTTTTTAGCTTAAAAAACAGAGACTTATGTAATGGTATATTAATTGCTTTATTTTTATAAAAAAGATTGAGAAAGGGTAAATGTAAAAATGAAAAAAAGAGGATTTAGTAAGGAGATAACGAAAAAAAGCACCCTATTAGGTGCAGTAGGAGGGTTTATTCTTTTTACTATTGTAGGATTATTTCCCAGTTCCTTCATAGGTGGTGTTATTGGTCTGGAGATAGCCAAGTATTTTTTGGGTTCTCCTCTGAGTACTGAATTATTAGCAAGATCTATTGTAGGAATAAGTATGGTAATAGGGATAATCACAGCAGGTTTAACTTTCATAATTGGAGCATCTTTCATTGGCTGGTTATTCGGATATGTAGTGCAATCATTGAAAGTAAAAACAATTCCTAAAACAGCTTAAAAAACTATAGAAAGGAGTATGAAATGAAAGTAACAGGATTATCAAAAAAGGGACTTTACGCTGGTGCCATTATTGGGATAGTCTTATTCGTAGTAATAGGATTGCTCCCAAGCTCTTTTATAGGTGGAGTATTAGGTTTAAAGATTGCAAGCCACATCTTTGGAGTTCCCTTAGGAATTGCAATAATGCCAAGAGTTATTGTTGGAATTACGATGGTTCTCGGAGTCTTAATAACAGGAACTATTTTCGTAGTAGGTTTATCTTTCATAGGTTGGCTTTGCGGGTATGTAATTGAAGTACTCAAAGATAAAAAGGCAGAAGTAAAAGAGTTAGCTGCAAAAGAACACAAAATATAATCGTATAAGTATAATCGTATAAGGAGGAAGATAAAATGGCAGAAAATTTACCCAAAACAGAGGTAGCAACAGAAGTTGCAGTCCCTACAAAATGGGATATTCTTATTAGCAGATTAACAGGGTTAAGCAGATCTTATTATCTCCTGTTAGGTTTGTTTGCCTTCATAGCTATTATTGGTGTAGCTGCAGGGCTACATGCAATGTATATTGGATATAGTCACGCTTATAATGTTAGTCGCGAAGTGCCATGGGGGATACTAATCTCAACCTATGTCTTTTTTGTCGTTACTTCTACAGGTCTTTGTCTTGTATCATCTATTGGACATGTGTTTGGAATAAAAGATTTCATGCCAATTGCTAAAAGATCTGTTTTTCTTTCTATCGTTACGATCATAGCAGGCTTCACAGTGATATTCTTTGAGATTGAAAATCCTTTTAGAATGGCTATTTATAACATTATTTCACCTAATTTATCTTCTAATATCTGGTGGATGGGAACTTTGTACGGAGCATATCTGTTCTTTATGACAGTAGAATTCGTATTGCTCCAAATTGAAAAACATAGGCTGGCTACCTATGCAGGTTTTATGGGTGTGGTATCAGGTATTGCAGCCCATAGCAATCTTGGAGCAGTTTTTGGAATGCTACATGGCAGAGAGTTTTGGTATGGACCCTATATGCCTATATACTTCATAGCATCAGCAATGGTATCAGGCTGTGCAACTATACTATTTTTTACGTATCTTGCCCACAAAATTAACAATGAACAAATAGATAAAATAGTGGCTAAAGCAATCAATGCAACAAGAAAAGTCGGCATATTAACCATATGTATAATCATGTTCTTTACAGCATGGAAGATAATAACAGGCTTTGTTGGAGCAGAAGGTAAAAGAGAAGCTCTTATGGTTTTACTAACTGGCAAATATTCCTTTAACTTCTGGGTTTTAGAAGTAGCAATAGGTATGCTCATACCGCTGATTCTATATATACTCTCAAGGGGTAAAAATGCAAAATTGATTTTTGCTGGATCAGCTCTGATGATCTTCGGCATATTTTTTATGAGGTATGATCTAGTGGTAGTTGGACAAGTTGTCCCTGTATATTACGAACTCGGCGTTACTGAATACGAAACCTTACTCTCTTACTCTCCATCAATACATGAAATACTGGTGGTTTTAGGTGGTATGGGAATTGTTGGAACAACCTTTTTATTAGGTGAAAAAATTTTTAACGCCCATAGAGTTGAAGAGCATGAACATGCTCATATTGTAGTAGACTTCAAAACCGTTGAAATAGTTGATACAAAAACTCTAAAAGAAGTGAAATAAGGAGAAGCGATGATACTCAAAAAGCTTAATTTTGATAAACTTAAAGTTGAATCAGTTGAGTCTCTTCCAAAAATAGAAAGAAGAAAGTTCCTTAAAATAGGTTTTGCTGTAACAGGCTTATTATTAGGAGGTAAGATCCTTTCTCTTACCTCCCTTATCGATAAGGGTTACGCCTTTCAAAGAGATAAGTATCCTTATAAGCCTCATTACAGCATGTTAATCTATCAAAATAGATGCATAGATTGTGAACTTTGTGTAGAAGCATGTGCAAAGACTAACCAGGTTCCACCTTATGGTTTTAGAACTACCATATTACAAAGGAAAATGCCGAAGGCTATAGACCAGCAGATTGAATTCATTCCTGTTTTGTGTAACCAATGTAATAGGCCGCCCTGTGTGACTGGCTGTCCAACAAAAGCAACTTACAAAGATAAGCAGAATGGGATAGTAATGATGAATAATAAGAAATGTATAGGCTGTAAAACATGCATGACTGCATGCCCCTATAATGCGAGATATTACAATGAAGAAAAGCATGCAGTTGATAAGTGTGATTTCTGTTATGCATCAAGATTATCAAAAGGACTAAAAACAACTGCCTGTTCAGAAGCTTGTCCTGCAAGTGTCAGGATATTCGGTGACCTTTCTGATCCTAACAGCGAAGTCTATAGAATGGTTCACCAATTAGAGAAAACTGTATGGGTACTAAGACCCGAAAGTGGTGCAGTTCCAAACGTTTTTTATACAAGAGGATAAGATAGAAATTGGAGGATTGTAATTCAATGAAAAATCTTAGGTTTTTAGCTATTTCAATTTTTATATTGATATCTGTTTTCATGATTGCAGACTTATTTTTTGTTCATATCGGTATGGCTGAAGATACAATCATTTACACAAAACCTGTCAAAGCTGTTATTTTCAATCATAAAGCCCATACGGAAGATTACGGGATAAGCTGTAACATTTGTCATGATAAACTATTCCAGATGGAGGCACTAAGTGTCGAGAAAAATATTGATTTCAATCATAAGTCTTTTAGCAAAGGAAAATATTGTGGTGCCTGTCATGATGGGAAAAAGGGTTTTGCAATGGATAAACAATGTACAAAGTGCCACATAGGAGTTAAAGGATTGAATACAAAAATTAAAAAGTAGAAATTTGATTATAAAATTCTATAAAAATTTACAGTCTGACCTATATATAGAAGAGCTTAAAAGTTAAGAGAAATTCAAACTTTTAGGCTTTTCTTTTTTAGGCTAACATAACCACTAAAAAATGTTGACCGGCTCATAGATGTGACTTATGCTTTGTTTTTCTTCATTATCTCCAAATTAATTCTTCCACACTCTTTTATAGTCATTTTAACCCCTTTTGACTTTATCAATTTAATTATGAAAATACTAAAAACAAATAGCCTTTTCTGGTAATAGAAGCATTTATTTTTTTGATAGTCTCCAGACAATTTTTTTGTATAATAAAAACAGTCTCTATGAACTTGGGTTTTCTATCATAGTTTAAAACTTAAGAAGGCATCGATGGTGAACAGAGAAAAGAAAGTCAAAATTTAGTTTGTCTCAGGCTTAATTCTATAAATAAAAAGGTATCTAAAAGTTAAAAAGCTACTGATATATAACTGATATATAAAATAACGACATTGCCCAAAAATTTTTAACAAGAAATCCGTAGGTATATAAAAAATATTAGTCTAATGACCAAAAAGTTAAGCTTAAGGGACTTTAAGTGGAGAAAAGGCTTTATTTAAGGACAGGAGACAAGGTAGTGCACACAAAACATTATTCATGGGGTTATGGTGAAGTTATAGAAGAAAGACATTCTAATTTGCCCGGCGGTTTTTGTTTTGTGAGAATACTTTTTGCTGATGGTCAAGAGCGGTCGTTTATAAATGATATGAATAATGAGCTTTGTTGCTACTACACGGGAATTAAATTAGTAGGACAATTCAATCTCTGGGAGTCTTGAAAAAAGCTTTAAGGATTATCCAGGCTTGAATGCTTAAGTCCTTCAAAGGCATATACTATCCTTTTCTCTTTCTCCTTTTTTTCCTCTGGATAGAGGTCAAAATTGCATTCATTAAGCATCCTTTCACATTCACTTTTTGATGGTATAGATTCAATAGACCCTTCTGTGGCAGTTCCTGTAGTAGTATTAATAAATCTAACGAATTCACCATCAGTAATTATTGCATAAGGAATCGGAGATGAATTTATTACCCTGCAAAGGGCAATTGTATACCTCTCCCACGAGTCTAATGAGCAGGTTGCACACTGGACTAAAATCAGATCCTTTCCTTTAGCTTTGAGTATAAAATCTACAGTCACATCGAATATTAATTCATCCAAATTAAGTGAAAAGACCTTTTTTACTTCTACTTCTTCAGGGCTGAATCCTTTTTTAGTAATTAAAAATTCAATTAAACGTTTTTGAATATTGGAAAGACAAAGACTTTCTATGTAAGCCTCATATTTAAGATATTCTGTTATTAATCTGTTTCTTTCTTCAGGGCTATCAGGCATCCTCTCGAAAGGGGGAAAACAAGACATTTTTACTCTACCTTCTGATGCCTTCTTTTAAGATTAAGCCATATCGAGGATGTTCAAAAGCGTGAATTTCTGGATATTTACTATATAACCAACCATTAAAAATTTTCTGATCTCTCTCATAGATTATTGCCCTAACAGCCGGATTATTAGGTTCAATGCTTTTGGTGGTAATGATATCTTTTTCCATCCTGAAATCAGGCAAAAAGTCCTTACAAATGATTTTAAGATCAGTACCTGTTATAGTAAATTCAGTATTTAATTTGACAACATATTCAGCTTTTTTCTTGTTATACTTGTCCTCAAATATTAGTCTCACTGAATCCCATTTCCTTTGAACCTCTGAGGGAACTATTACTTTTCTCTCACCCTTAATTGTAATATTTCCATGGGGCGAAGGCGATTTTTGCTCTTCTAACTTAACTAAAGGGACTTGAATAGGCTTTTGAACTGGAGTAAAAGGCTGAACCTTTTGAGGAGCGGAATCCTGTTTCTTTTCGCATCCATAAATTGCTAAAAAAAGCAACAGGAAACCAAAAGTATATATTAAAAAGGCATTCTTTCTCAAAATACCACCATGCAACATTATTTATAAGCTATGGCGGAGAGGCAGGGATTCGAACCCTGGGTGAGGTTTTACCCCCACAACCGCTTAGCAGGCGGCTGCCTTCGACCTACTCGGCCACCTCTCCTCTTAAAGATATAGTGGAAAAGATTACTAAATAATAGCAGTTTAATCACTTTATTGTAAAGTTAAGAGATAGAACTCTGTTTTTGACATATGATAAACATTAAATAGATTCGCTGATAAACGAATTCAGATACCCTTTTATCCATAAAATTAGATTCATACATCAGTATCTTACTGTAAAAGTTGTACAGCTTAATGAGAGTCTTTAACTTTTGAGTTTTAACTTTTTTATAATATCAGGCAATTGGGAAAGCAAATCAGGATGGGATCGACCTAAATAGATTTTAAGAGCTTTGAGATCCATTTTAATATCCTCGATTTCTTCCTTTTGCTGGCTGAGAGCAGACACTCTTTCTGCTAAAGTTTTTACTTCTTGCTCTAACAATGTGATTTTTTCCTTCAAAATTATAATATCCTTCATTTTTCTATTCCTGTATTCTGTTGTTTTATTTTCTACGTTGTGCCCTTGTCCTTTTCCGTAATTTTTTGTGCTTATGTTTGCGCATCTTTTTTTTACGCCATTTTACAACGCTTCCCACAACATCACCTCCTCTCCATCTCTCAGATCGTTCAATAGCTTACAGACCCTGAAAAGACAAGAAATTGCTAAATACCATTTCTTACTCGATAGCCTGTCATACCTGGCTTGATCAATGAATCTCGGTTTTTAAAGATTTGTTAATTCCTACCTTCCCAGGGATGACTCAAAGCAATCTCAAGTATATACCCTAATCCAGCCTACGGGGTAAACAGAAATAAAGAATAAAAAGTAATTAAAATCTAAAGACATAATCTATAAGATAAATTGTAGCTAAAACTCTTTGTTCAACTTAGAAATTTAAAGCATCTTATTATAACATGAGTTTATAACTTACTTATTTTTTGCTAATTGTCGAAATTAATAGGGTTCTGCATACGAGCTTTAGCTGCTTCCATAAATGTCTCTATCGTTAGTTCAGTAGAAGGAGACTCAGTGCCATCATAGGGAATACTGATAAAAGGTATATTGTATTCATCACTTATTCTCTTCATAATAGCAGTCACTATAGTCCCTGGCATACATCCAAAGGGCATAACATTTATAATCCCACTACATCCTCTATAGATAAAGTCTATAGATTTACCTATACTCAAAATGGCTTCACCCTCAAAAGAGTCATGAATATATGGAGAAGCTAACTGTAATAGATCTTTAGTCTTAGGTTCTTTTAAAGTCTTCAAATATCCCCTAAATGGCTTAGCAAGGATATGCTCAATCTTAGACTGCATTCGCTTTTTAATCCAGAAAGTCAAGATAGCTGACAGATCTTTGTCAAGGAAGGCTCTTCTTTCAGCAAGGAAATTGACATAGTAAATCCACTCCTCCATAGGTGCAAGATAAACTTCTCCACCGAGAGACTCTACTTTCCTAATCAAATCTTCATTAGAAAAGGTGTGACTCCTAACAAAGATTTCACCTACTACCCCAATTAATGGTTTCTTTTCAGAATGTTTTGGTAAATTCTTAAAGTCTTTTTTTAAATCCTCCATGACTGATCCAAGCCTATCATAAGAAGAAGTCGAAAGCAGTAAATAAATCTTCTCTAAATATCTATTATACAAAGCATCTGTAGACCCCTTTTCAACTTCATAAGGTCTTGTCTCATGTAAACACTTATATAGTATGTCATAGGCAACTATTCCAGCCCAAGCTGTTTTAATAAACTCATTGCCCCTTCCATTATCGACAAAATTATTAGCATGTTGCTCTGGAGCTAATATTATTGCCTCTTCATAACCAAGCTCTTTCAGTATCAGTCTTTGCAAGACATTGTATTGTCCAAATCTACAAGGACCTGCTGCAGTAGGCATGAGAAAAGCTGTTTTTTCTGGAATGATACCCGGTTCCGAGATCTTTTTTATTATATCTCCTGTTGTAACGGTGCAGGGATAACATTCTTTCCCTGGTAAAAATTTTTTACCAATATCAACAGATTGTTTGTCTGATGGCGGAAGCACCTCTGACTTGATTCCGCACTTATTATAAGCAGCAGCTACCGCATAAGCGTGGTCTACCATTCTGGGTATATAGACAGTTCTATCTTCTAATGAAAATTTATTGATTGATCTCCTAATGGGATAAGGCTGACTGGACTCTTTCACTGTGAAGCTTCGAGTATTATTAATACTTGAAATACTATCCAAAAAAGCCTCACATCTTGTTATTGCTCCAGCATCAGCACTATGTTCATCTATTTCGATGTGAAGAAAGGGTTTGTTACCTAATTCTTTTTTGAAATATTTGAGTATAAAGGAATCAGGTCCGCAAGAAAAATTCCCTATAAAAATTGGATAGAGATT
Source organism: uncultured Thermodesulfovibrio sp. (assembly GCA_964411065.1). Classification (GTDB taxonomy): domain Bacteria; phylum Nitrospirota; class Thermodesulfovibrionia; order Thermodesulfovibrionales; family Dissulfurispiraceae; genus DYHD01. Next base: position 18,301 of record CAYPJO010000004.1, on the reverse strand, counting down.
TTTTTCTCTTGCTATAATCTTAGCAGCTCTCAAAATTCTCTGACCAGCTCGCCAATACATATTTGGCCAATGTTCGAACAATCTAACTTGTTCAATAGGTAAGAAGTCCATTGGGATAGCTGTTACACCAAGATTAGCAAGTTTTTTAGGGATCTCCAAATTCATCCCGAGATCAAAAGCATTATAAGCCCTGCCAACTATAACTATAAAAGGATTATTACTATCATTAGTTTCACGCAAAACCTCTAAACCTTTACTTTTAATAGCTCTGATAAATCTATCCTGAGAAGCTTGAGCTAAAGCCATAGCCCTTTCAATCTCACTTATAGATATATCGAATTCTTCAAATGCTTTCTTCAATTCTCTTTTAAAGAACTCTTCACCCCGGCTTAGATTGATAACCGGTGTAGCAGTATAAACACCTTTTGTTATTGGCTTTGTAACATAAGGAATCGTTTGGACATAAGGGCAGGAAAGACTCCTCTTATATTCATCTGTCTCTTTAGTTAAATTGATAGCACTTGGAATAAATAAGACATCTACTCCTTGGTCGAGAAGGTACTTAATATGCCCATGAGCCACTTTAACAGGGAAACAAGCTTCAGAATATATATATTCAAGCCCCAGATTCTTTACTTGCTTATTAGTCTTAGGTGAGACAATAACATCAAAACCTAATTCCCAAAGCAAAGTACTCCAGTACGGTAGATAATCGTGGAAGAAAAACATATAGGGTATGCCAATCTTTAGCTTTTTTCCCATAGAAGGGGTTTTTGATTGGTAATATAAATGATCTTTCCACAACAATTCTTCTCTAAGGGTGAAAAGATCTGTAGGTGTAGATTTTTGCGCACGCCTCACATCGTATTTTTCACATCTTCCCCCATAAAACAAATAACCATCTTCACCTTGAACTTTAACTCTATTTATCTCACAGAGATTTGGGCAACCACTGCATTCAAAAGAACTTATCTCATAAGGTCTTCTTGAGAGTTCAAACCCTTTGAAACTTGAAGGAGGGTTACCCTTCTCTTTCATATGTCTCATTGCTATAAGTGCCATCCCTATTGCCCCTGTTACATCATGATGAGGTGGAACAGTAATATTTTTATTCAGATACTTTTCAAAGGCAGCAACTACTGACTTGTTAAAAGCAACCCCTCCCTGAAAGAAAATGTTTTGACCTATCCTTTTACCAGCAACGACTCTGTTTATGTAATTCTGAACGATGGAATAAGCAAGTCCGGCAAGGAGATTATCTTTTTTTGCACCCTTTTGGAGGTTAGCCATTAAAGAATTTTCCATAAAAACTGTACATCGTTCCCCAAGTCTGCATGGATTTTTTGCAGAAAGAGCTATATTAGCAAAGTCATCTTTTATTGAGATATCGAGTTTTTCAGCCTGTTCCTCAAGAAAAGAACCTGTACCTGCAGCACAGGCTTTATTCATCTCGAAGTCAACTATCATGCCTTTCTCTATCGAGATATATTTTGAGTCTTGACCACCAATCTCAAAGATGGTATCCACATTAGGATCAATATGAATTGCTGCTGTTGCCTGAGCTGTAATCTCATTCTTGACTATATCAGCCCCGACATAATCAGCTATCATATATCTGCCTGAACCAGTCGTCCCTACACCCAGTATTTCTAAAGAATCACCTAATTCACTATAGATATCCCTCAATCCTTGATTAACAGCATCTATAGGTCTACCAGCAGTCATTAAATAGCTTTTGGCTAATAGATTCCCTTTTTCATCAACTACTGCAAGGTTAGTGCTTATAGAACCAACATCTATTCCTAAATAAGCCTTGATTTTAGATTCGGACGAGACAAAATTTATAGTAGAAAAGTCTCTAAAAGCTAAATGCCTCTCATAAAAGCCATCACCAGAGACTATCAATGGATTATAAGATATATCGGAGTATTCATAGTTCGATAAATAAGACTCTAATGTCTCCAACTTGAATTTATTGATTCTTCCTTCATCTTTATCCTTTATGGCAGCACCTATTGCTCCCATAAAAAGAAAGTCATCGGGTATGAACAGATCAGAAAGCTCAAAAACCTCTTTGAAAGCCCTGGTCATGCCCCTATTAGCTGCAACCCCCCCTTGAAAAGCAACAGGTGGAATAACTTTTTTACCTTTTGCTATAGCTCCTTTAAAGTTTCTTGCTACAGCAAAACATAGTCCAGCTACTATATCTTCAAGAGGTGTAGCGATCTGCTGTAAATGAATCATATCCGATTTGGCAAAGACACTGCATCTTCCTGCGATCTTTGCCGGCTTTTTAGACTTCTCAGCAATATTGCTAAACTCTTCAATTGAGAGTCTTAATCTTGCAGCCTGCTGTTCCAAAAATGAGCCTGTTCCTGCAGCACAGACTGAATTAATCGAAAAATCTTTTATTCTACCGTTCTCAAGAAAAATTAATTTCGAATCTTCCCCGCCCATCTCAATGACAGTCTTTATATGGGGATATAGACTTTTAATGGCATAGGAGTGAGCAGCTATTTCATTGACAGGGGTTATTCTTAGAATAGAGGAAATTAATTTCCCAGTTGAACCTGTTATTGAGAGGGTATTATTAGGGAAAGTATGATACACCTCTTTGAGCAGTTCATATGCAATTTTAAGACTATTACCATAATGCTTCCTATAAAATCTTTCTAAAATATTACCTTTTTCATCAAGAACAATAAGTTTGACTGATACAGAGCCTGCATCAAGCCCAAATAATTTCATTGTCCCCCCCTCTAAACGTTAAAAAGCAAAGGGTTATACCAAATATGGTAGCATAACACTTTAGCATTTAAATCTTAAGTACCTTAAAATTTGGCTAATAACATTTGAATAATTTGAATCCTAAAAGATAAATTCAATTTATATCATTACGTTTTAATTACAAAAGTCCGATACTAACAATTTATTTTAGAAATTTGCTGACTCCAAAACTCTTTTAAAGATCAACTTTAACCATCTTGCCCCATTTTCCTGTCAAATAAAGCATGCAGAATCATAAAAATCAGAAAAATTTTTTTAAATCCTGAATTAGAACTCCCTTAGCATTAAAGTTTTGTAGTGCAATTCTTTAAAATGGCTTGTCTATTTCTTTTGTAAAGCTCTCTGAACAGTTTTAATAGCACAGAATTCACCACACATACTACATACTTCCTCAAATAATGGGGGTGATTCGTTTCTTAGATTTCTTATTTTATCAGGATCGAGACTCAAAGAAATCTGTCCTTCCCAATCAAAAAATTTTCTATAATAGGACATCTTTCTATCTCTTTCTATAGCGGAAGGTATTTTCTTTGCTATATCTGCGGCATGAGCAGCAATTTTTGAAGCAATGACCCCTATTTTGACATCTTCAATATCTGGCAATCTTATATGTTCGGAGGGAGTCACATAACATAAGAAATCCGCTCCAGCAGATCCTGCAATTGCGCCTCCGATAGCAGCAGCAATGTGGTCATAACCAATAGCAATATCCGTAACGATGGGGCCAAGTACATAAAAAGGAGCACCTTTACATATCTCCTTCTGGAGTCTTATGTTCAATTCAACTTGATCAATGGGTACATGGCCAGGACCCTCTATAATTACTTGAACTCCAGCCTCTATAGCTATGTCTCTTAGCTCACTTAAGGTTACCAACTCTTCCAATTGAGATCTATCCGTAGCATCTTCGATACACCCAGGTCTAAACCCATCACCAAGACTTAGAGTTAAATCATATTTTTTTGCTATCTCAAGAAGTCTATCAAACTTCTCATATAGAGGGTTTTCTTTATCATTGAAAATCATCCATTCAATAAGGAAAGCCCCGCCCCTACTAACAACGTCGAGTATTCTACCTTCAATCTTTAATCTTTCAATTGCTTTCCTAGTAACTCCGCAGTGGACAGTGATAAAGTCAACTCCATCCTTAGAATGCTCTTCTATAGTCTCAAAGAGTTCGTCCTCTGTCATTTTAGAAATGTGCTTAGATCTCTCCACAGCCTTTACTACAGCCTCATATATTGGAACGGTACCAACTGGTATTGTTGACCTCTCCATTAATAGTCTTCTAATTTTTTTGATATCCCCGCCTGTAGATAGATCCATTACAGCATCAGCGCCATACTTTAATAGAATATTGAGTTTCTCTAACTCTTCTTCCAAGGATACCTTGTCTTTCGATGTCCCAATATTTGCATTAATTTTTGTTCTTAAACCTTTTCCAATCCCAAGAGGAGAGATATTGTGAAGAACATTTCTTGTTATAACTGTATAACCTTTTGCGATGTCTGAAGCTAAACTCTCTGGAGAGATATTCTCAGAGATTGCAACTCTCTCCATTTCTTCAGTAATGATGCCTTTTTTTGCATATTCAATTCTCGTCATTCTTTTTACCCAAGCATTATTAAATATTTTGATATTACATTTTCTATATCATCCTGATTGAGAATTCCTCTTATCATAGCTACTCCATAAACACCTGTTGTCATTACCTTATTTATATTATCATGGTTTATCCCACCTATTGCAAAAATTGGCAAAGAGATAATGCTTGTTATATCTCTTAAAGCTTTAAGCCCTAATGGTTCCCCATATTCAAGTTTAGAAGGAGTGTGATAGACAGGTCCAAGAGTCAAAAAATCTGCACCTTCCTTTTGAGCTTTTTGAGCCTCGTACAAGGAATGGGTTGAGACACCCAAAAGTAGTTTTTTGTTTACGACTTTCTTTATGGCTGATGGTGGAATACTCTTTTGAGTAAGATGTACTCCATCAGCATTTACACAAAGAGCTAAATCTAAGCGATCATTTATTAAAAACAGAGCATTGTATTGTTTGGTAAGAGACCTTAGATCATATGCCATATTTAAAAGAGGTTTCGTGGATAAGTCTTTTTCTCTTAACTGTAGAAATCTAATCCCTCCCTTTAACGCCCTCTCTACAGCATAATAAAAGGACTTTAAATTATCAAATAGTTTTCTATCTGTTATCAAATAAAGCTTAGGCAACATGAATTTATAGTAATTTTCCATTTAAAATTATCTATTTTTATAAAAATAATTTGGTTCAAAGCCTCCTATATATTGCAAACTCAAATTTATAATTTTAAATTTTTCTAAATTAGCATTCCTTCAAGGGGACTACTGGCAGAAGCATACAACTTCTTAGGAATTCTTCCAGCTTTATAGGCAAATCTGCCCGCAATTACAGCATGTTTCATTGCTTTAGCCATTAAAATAGGATCTTGTGCTTCGGCTATAGCAGTGTTAATTAAAACAGCGTCACAACCCAATTCCATAGCTACAGTAGCATCAGAAGCAGTTCCAACACCAGCATCTACTATCACTGGCACTTTGGCAGCTTCTAAGATGATTTTAATATTATAGGGATTCCTAATACCTAAACCCGAACCTATTGGAGCACCTAAGGGCATCACAGCTGCAGCACCAGCATCCTCAAGTCTTTTGGCAACCACGGGGTCATCATTGGTGTATGGGAAAACTATAAAACCCTCTTTAGCAAGTATTTCTGTAGCTTTAAGAAGACCACAGGTATCAGGGAATAAAGTCTTTTCATCACCAATAACTTCAAGTTTAATCATATCTGATACACCAGCTTCTCTTGCTAAACGAGAGTATCTTAGGGCTTCTTCTACAGTATAACATCCAGCAGTGTTAGGTAAAATCTTGTATTTTTTAGGATCTATGTAATCAAGAAGGTTAGGGGCTCTTCGATCAAATATGTTAACCCTTCTGACAGCTACTGTTACTACATCTGCACCTGATGCTTCAACAGCCCTTGCTGTTTGCTCGAAATCTTTGTATTTTCCTGTTCCAATCCATAGTCTCGACTTAAACTCGATACCTTTAATAACAAGTTTATCTTCTTCCATCTATCCTCCTCCTACAAAGTTTACAATTTCTATTGAGTCCCCTTCTTTAAGTCTAACTTTAGGAAAGTCAGCCCTCCTTATTATTTGAAGGTTTACTTCTACAGCAACTCTTTCGGGTATTATCTTGAGTTCTGAGAGAAGCTCTAATAAAGTCTCCTTTTGAGTAAAGTAGTCTTCACCATTTACTCTAATCAACATAATTCAAACCCAGATACAGAGAAATAAAAAACCTCTCAGGATTTCGAGAGGTTCATGTAATTATCATTAAGCTCCCTTCCCTACGCTGGCATTACCCATATCAGGTTCAAGGGGTTTTTCCTCTACTAATCAGAGGATCTCAGGCAATTTACCTCCCCCAGGGTATCACTTATTATTATAATAAAACAGTTATTTATTGTCAAAAGGATATTAAGACATTATAAATAGTAAGCAATAAGCTCCTACGCTTATTACTTACGATTATTATTTAAAAAGTGATTAAGATATTATCCCTTTTAGAAATTGTGTTGAAGTTGTTATCTATGTATCGTCCTTCTTTATTTTAAATCATAATGGGCATTTAAAACTTTTAGCCCAAATTAAATCTATAGAGTTCAATATTTTTAATTTTCAAATTCTCTGGAAAAACATTGCTCCTACAATAACTCCTATGGCTATATTAAATACAATAGTAACAACTATAACCACAATAACATACCTGAGGGACTTCTCTTTTGGGGTATCCATCAGTGAAGGCAGTCCTAAATAAAAAAGATAAATTCCATATAGAGCTGCAAGAAGTACGAGAAAAGAAAGAGAGGGGATGATGTAAAAGATACCGGCAATCCAGACTGGGGTCATAGAATAGATAACTGCCTTAAAGGCATTGATTATATTTTTTCTTGAACCGAAGCTTGGAGCGAGGGTATTAGCAATGAGGGCGGCTATATATATACCTACAAGAGATAATATATAAGAGGTTATTGCAGAACCAAAAGAAGCGCCAATATCCATCCTGAAAGATGTGCCCATGAAGGAATAGCCAATAAATGCGCTCCCGATAAATTGAGCGATTGCTGGAATAGCAGCGAGAATTACAGCATAGGATTTATAAAGTTCTCCTATAGTAACCTGCTCTTCCTTGATCTCTGCCCATGTGGCTGAGGGCTTCAAGATTATCCCTTTTGCCCTTTCAATGATCTTCATAAATCTTACCTCGTTTTATTGGGGAATATATCCTTCGGTACTGAAGGATACATTTTCATCAATTTTTTGTGGTATATCCCCTTAGCACAATAGGGATCGTCTTCACATTCACCACAGCAAGGCTGTACATTCTTGATTAGCCAATTGCCTCCTATGTTATGAAGTAGTGCATTAATCGGTTCATATTGACCCATCCCATCAGCGCTTCTTGGAATTGTTTCAATCCATGCCCAATTGTCTTTTATCATAAGGTGGTTAACAACAAAAACAGTGTCATGTAGGCTTTTCATTACTTCAAGTCGAGTAAGAGTCCTTATTATATCATCTCTTTCTTTAACAATCTCAGGGAATATTTCTATATGGAGAAATGGATTTTTCTTTCTCACCTGCTGATAAATATTTTTCTTAATATCAACACAATCTGTAGATTTTTCTGGGCATACCACATATTGAAAGTTTATTATTCCCAGAATTTCCCATTTCTCATCCTTTTTTTCAAAGAGAGCAGAAAGTGGAGAGCAACAGTAATCTTTAATATCTACTTCAATCAATGCCCAATCATCTTTGATTTTAAAGTGATTTACAACAAAGGTGATTCTAACATCAGAAGGTATCTTTACATCATTTCTCTTATATTGAAAATTAAGACTGTATGATTCAGGAAATTTTTTTAGTCCCTCTCTTAGGGCATTAAGAATGGCTCTCCGCTCAGGACTTTCTAAAGAGGGAGTGTATGATTTTTCAGCAAAGACTACCCTATCTGAAACTAATACTAATACTACAATGAAAACATATAGGAGTAAGTTTTTATATATCCTCATTATGTTGTTTTTTACTTGCTGTATTCAAAGACTTTGAAATTTAAAATCACAAATGCTTAATAGCCAGCATGAGCATATTATGATATGAGACAGGGTTGTCTCCACCCATGCTTTTTGAATAACGAATTACTTCTTACATTGCCCTATCCATCTTCCTTTCATGTTTTGGGTTATCTCCATGCCTGCATGTTTGACCTTTACTACACCATCAAAAGAATTTCCTTTGTAAGTGACCATACCGTTATTTACAGCAATGCCTTCGGGTGTTTTACATTCCATAACCCATGTGACAGTGTCTCCCTTTGTATCATGTTTTATCATCTTGCATTCATGTCCTGGTTCAGCCTTCTGAGGCACCATGTCTTTTTTAGTGAGGCAGTGTGTAAAAGTTTGTGGAGGCATCTTCATGGGCATCCCTGGCATTTCCATCTGTACAGTAATCTCCCACAAGCCTTCTTTCATGTTTGTGTTTGCAGCTATAGCATATGATGACCACATCGAACAAACCAACAAAACAATTAAACTTAAAATCCTCTTAAACATTTTTTTCCTCCTTTGATTTAGGTCTTTACAACAGTATAGCAGCTCAACTAAGAAAATACAAAAAGCTCTTTAAAACATTTTACCAAGCCGTTATCGAAATGTTAAAAATTACTGCTCAACCAACTCCACCCTTCTGTTCTTTGCTCTGCCTTCTTCTGTCTTATTTGAGGCAACAGGTGCAAGGGAGGCAACTCCGAATGTTCTAAGCCTTTCAGATTGAATTCTGTATTTTGTTACCAGTTCTCTTACCACTGCATCTACCCGAGCCTTTGAAAGCTTTAAGTTGTAATCAATGTTGCCAATATTATCTGTATGACCGACTACATAGAGCTTAAGCCCTCTGTTTTCCTGAAGGAGTTTCGCAATCTCTCTAATCGTTGGTTCAGACTCGGGTTTTATATCAGCCTTGTCAAAATCAAAATAGATCCCATAAACTGAGGCGCTCCCTTTTGTCTGAATATCGCTCATCAGGCTCCTTGCATCGGCGACAATTTCTTGCGCCATCGCTGCTTTTTCCACAATGGTAAGTTGGTATTTTTCACCTCCAATAGAATAAACGATCACCCAGTATATCATTTCTGGCTTTATGAGTTTCAGATAGGAATAACTATAATTTGAACCGATTTTTTTCATAGACAACAACCCCTCCAATCTTCTTGATGGCATTCTGAAAATTGCGTGCAATCTGTAAGTCAGATATTGGTATGTCCCTTTTCCATATTTTATATTCAACCGAGTAAAGCCTTCCCTCGACCTTGATAGTTCTGCCTTTTTCATCACTAAAATCCGTTTGATCATATTCCCTTTGTTTACAATTTTGAATAAAGGAATTCGCCATCCTTGTAAACATAGGATGGTCTTTACAACCCGGCTTGTCAGTCTGGGCAAGGGCAACAGTGCTTAATACGATTAAAAAAACACCGACTAACAAAAATATTCTGCCTAACCTATTCATAGCTAATACCTCCTGATTTATTGTAATTTGCAAAAATAACTGATTTTATAGATTGGTGTAAGGCAAGCCTTCATACTTGCCCATGAGAATATTTTATGCGAGGCTAAAGCCTTGCACTACAGATGTTTAGTCGTGCATCAACATTGGGGGGGTTACAGGTGAGAGGGTGAATGAGCAAAATCTGGGTCAGTGTCATAAAGCATTGCCATTTTGCTGCCGACAATCTACGCCATGTCTTTACCAATTAAACCCTATCAGATCATAGATTATTTGTCAAGTATGTTTTTCCTAAAGGTCGTCATCCTTCAAAACCTTGATAAAAAGTCAGAAAACTTCATTCAGAGCATTTAAACAGCTAATTGAGCGCCTTAATCGAACTTTTAAATACCAAATAAAACCGTCTCATGACTTTAATTGCCATAATAGAGTTGTCTCTCCTATTACCTTGTTCGTAACTAATTACAACTTCCTATGCTCGCCTATATCCCTTAACGGTAGATGGGCTAAAATCTCATCGCTTGCTGATTTGTCCAAACAATAAGTTTTCGGAGATTAAGACAATACTAGATTAGTATTCTATTTCTATGAAAATTTATCTAAGATTTACAGTATCAAATTCAAGCCGTCGGCAGTGATAGTTGTGCTTTATTGACAATAGTTACTTACGTCGAAGGAACTCCTACCTCTGGAATTTTATACTTATGTCCCGTGTAAGCGCAGTAACTTCAAGAAGAAAGAAAAGGTTCCCCAAAAAGGATTCAAATCCCAAGAGGTAAAAGAAAAGTATTTTTAAGTTTTGAATTTTCTGTCAGCAAATTGGAGTAAAAGCTGAATATCAAAAACCACTATCTTTAAGATGAATGAGTTGGTTATCTTTTGACCTTGACTCACCTATGCTTGTAACATAAATTGCAGGCTTATCTATAACAGGGCATTTTGTTTCACAAATGCCACATCCAATGCAAAGGTCAAGGTCAACTTGAGGTTGTTGTAAAACAAACTCAATACCATTCCTATCTCTCACATTAACTTTTTCAAACCAGATTGCTTTTTTAGGAGTTGGGCAGACCTCTTCACAAACTATACATGGCTTTTTGTGAGCGTAGGGTAAGCATCTACCCTTGTCTATCATTGCGAGACCTATTTTAATCTTGGTTTTTTCTTCAATAGAGAGCTTCTTTATAGCACCAGTAGGACATACCTGTCCGCAAAGGGTGCACCGATATTCACAATAGCCTATTTTAGGAATAAGGATAGGAGTCCATATACCTTCTAATCCTGCTTCAAGAAAAGCTGGCTGTAAACCATTAGTCAGGCAGACCTTCATACATTCTCCACATCTAACACATTTTTTCAGAAATACTTTTTCTGATTGAGCTCCAGGGGGTCTTATTAATAAGGGATTAAAAAAATTTTCTCTATTCAAAAGATTTTGCTTAAGAAGTGGGACTGCTACTACTGCTGAAAGACTTGAAAGAATAACTCTTCTTCTACCGAGATTCAAATATTGATATTCTATTTTTTTCCCAAAACCAAAATGGATTGCTTTAGTGGGACAAAGATCGTCACAGCTCCAGCATAAGAGACACTCTGATCGGCTCCAACTATTTTTTTTAGATAGTAAAGCATTCCCTTGGCAGACGAGTTCACACTTTCCGCAGGCGGTGCACCCTTCGCTAACTGTTCTTTTTAAAATTGAAAATTTAGAAAGAATTCCCAGCAGCGCACCAAGGGGACAAAGATACTTACACCAAAACCTTCTTTCAATTATATTGAGGGATAAAATTGCAATGAATAAAGAGCCTATGAATATGCTTTGTTTATAATGAGTTTGCTGGAAAAGTAGTATTGTCTTTTTAAAGAATGAAAAAACAGACTCCGATATTGATGTAATTACTGGTATTTGTAAATCGTATATAAAATTAAAAAGAATTGTTATTGTATAGTTAAATGATGGGTAGATACTAACAGACAGAGATCTAATTAAAAGTGACAGTGGATCGATTATGCCAGCGATTTGAACGCCCAAAAAAGAGCTTACCAGAAGAAAGATAAGTATAGAATATTTAAGTTTGAAAAGTCCCTCCCTTTGTAAGGTAGTGCTTGTTTTTTTTAGAGAACTAACTATGTTATTAAGCGTTCCCAACGGGCATATCCAGCCGCAAAAGACTCTTCCAAAAAGTGCCGTTATGAAAATTAGTATCAAGGAAAGATAAAAGGCTTTCTCTACCGAATGAGCAGATAGTAAAGTGGTAATAAATATCAAAGGGTCGAAGTCAAGAAATATTTTTACAGGATACCCCAGTTCATCTTCGCCCTTTGATTCCGTTTGGATGAAAAGAAAAAGGAATATTGACAAAAAAAGAGCTTGAGAAAACCTTCTTAAATTTTTCATTTAAAAATTAACAAGATATAATAATTTTAGCTAATTTTCAGACTTTAAGTCTTTTGATGTTCAGCTTTGTAAGGTCCATGTTCCCCTTCCCCAGTTGGTGTGCTATTCTAACATAGCCAAGATCGCTTCCCTTCATTCCAAAAAGTGTAGCTCCATAAGAATCAACGGCTACCTGATCAGTACCAACTATAACTGTATCGAGCTTTTTCACATCTGATAGACTACCTCCCTGCGGTCCATTTGCTACAAGTATTCTTACAGCGTCTAAAATAGTTAATGTTGGTTTCATAAAGGTTGCAAGATCCACAAGACTTTCATCTAACCTTTGGTGAATAGCACCTCTTGAACCTCCCATTATACCCATCCAATTTTTCATAGCCATGGTTAACTTAGCAAGTCCATGATGCTTTGCTATTGGGACATTTATTACCTTATCAGCTTCGAGAACTTCTGAGTATAGAGGCCAAACTTTAAGGACATTACCCTTAATATCTACTTCTTTAAACTTTCTGTAATCTATATGACTGACCTCAGCCCCCACTGCTTTAGCAGCGTCAGCAATACCGCTTTGGACATAACATCTTCTGGGATCATTTACTGTTCTATCAAAAACCTTTACCTTTTTTGCGCCTGCCTCAAAACACATCTGAACTATCGTAGCCACCACCTCAGGATTGGTATTCGCTGCTTGCTCAGGAGTTCTATCCCATGCCATGTTTGGTTTTACAACGACTATGTCACCCCTTGATATGAATCTTTTCATTCCTCCAAAGACTTCTAAGGCGGTTCTTGTAATCTTTGATGGCGATTCTCCCTGTACTACAACTAAGTCAGTTTTTTCAGATGCCTCTAATTTTGGAATTCCCTCTCCAAATCCTTTTGTTAGACCAACCCCTAACATAATTGAAAATTTTAAGAACTCTCTTCTATTCATTTTTTAAACTCCTTTACTTTTTGCTAATAAGTCGTTGATTGCCTCCTCTATGGTTTTGAATTCAAATTCAAAGCCTGCTTCCATAAGTCTCTTTGGTATAACCCTCTGACCACCTGCAATAGCTATTGCACCATCTCCAAACTTTAATTTAAGGATTATTAAAGGTATTCTAAAATAGGTTGGAACTCTCAAGGCTTTTCCAATTGCCTTTGTAAGTCCTAAATTTGTGGTAGGGTTTGGCGCAGTGAGATTATAAACACCTTCATATCTTTCATCCTCAATCACTTCTAAATAACACCTAATAAGGTCTTTGATATGAACCCATGAAAACCCCTGTCTTCCATTGCCGATTGTGCCTCCAAGGCCAAACTTAAAATAGGGGACCATATTGGCTAAGATCCCACCATCTTTGCCAAGAACTATTCCAAAACGAAAAATGATAGTCCTAATTCCTGCTTCTTTTGCTCTATAGGCAGATTTCTCCCAATCCTGGGCTAAATTTCCGAGAAAGTCTTTAGCATAATTAGCATTTTCTTCTGAGTAGACGCCTTTATCATCATAAATACCAACAGCCGATGTGGAGATAAAGACCTTAGGCTTTGGTTCTTGATGGCTGATTATATCAACAATCATATTTGTTGTCTCGATGCGACTACTACGGAGAATTTTTTTGTATTCTTGCGTCCATCTTGCAACTATAGGAGCTCCAGCAAGGTTTATTACCACATTAGAATCCCTTAGTTTTTCAGCCAAGACCTCTCTACCTGCTTTGAAATCATCTATTTTAAGTGGTTCCACTGACCAACCCTTTTCGTGAAAGGCTCTAACGAGGTTAGTTCCAATAAACCCAGTTGCACCGCTCATTGAAATCTTCATAAATTCCCCCTTCTTATGTATATAAGACTAAATGTTGTGAAAAATCTAACAATAATTACTTTTCTCTTTTACTTTTAAAAACTATCTTTCGTTATTTCTATTATAAAACATAATCTGCTGAAAGAAAATTTGAAAATGTATTTAGGTGAATTTTTTTATGATTTAATTTAAAATAAAATATTAAACAGTAAAAACTAAAAGGAGGCAGAAAGGATGCAAAAGGACCCTGTCTGTAATATGAACGTGGATGAAAGAAGAGCAGCTGCAACAAGCGAATATAAAGGAAGGATATATTATTTTTGTGCAAAGATATGTAAAGAAAAATTCGACAAAGACCCTGAGAAGTATCTATCCAAAGAAAAAAAGGATTGATGCTCCTTTTAGAGTTATAGCAAGAGCAAATATTATCTCTTAAGGCTTTCTAACAAATGGAGGATTGACAAATTTTTAAAGGTTGACTTTTTTTGGCTTATAAATATCGATAAAATAAGGCTAAGGAATCAGGATACTTCGGAGTTCTCTGAATAAGTCGCACAATCTCAGCAACCAAATCTTAACTCAAATTCACGAGATCCTTAGAGTGTAAATTATCCAAAAAGATAGCGGGTCTTGGAGTTACTATTTAGACTTCTTTTAGACCAATGTATAAAACGTATTTAATAAATGTATAATATTCATAGTTTTAGCTTGCCGATACTACTTAATGGATGTATAAAAGTTCATTTAAAATCCTTTTGTTTACCTCGCCTGACCCTATCAACTTCAATGAGTTTAGGGCAAACTTTTCTTACAGTGAAATAATAAAAAGTAAATGAATATAGATTCATTTCAGAAGGAGAACAAGATGAAGGTAAAAGATCCAGTCTGCGGTATGACAATAGATGAAAAAGATGCTGTAGGGTTCAGCCATTACAAGGGAAATACTTATTATTTTTGTGCTGAAGTTTGTAAAGAGGAATTTGATAATAATCCAGCTCTCTTTGTAAATGAAGTTATAGTTGAAAGAAAGGCTTTAGATTCTTCCATGGCAAAGGATCCTGTATGTGGGATGGTCGTTCCCAAGGAAAAATCTTTAAAGAGAGAGATTGGAGGGAGGACCTATTACTTTTGTAGTCAGGATTGTGTTAAAACTTTTGAATCTCCTGAAAAAGAGCTAAAAGCCATGAAGAGAAGGGTAGCCATAGCCCTTTCAGGAGTTCTTGTTCTTGCTATTTTTAGAGCTATAGTTTTTTTAGGTCTTGCTGCTGGAGCAACTTTTTTAACATGGGTTCCTGTTCCTTGGCTACCTTGGTTTACGTGGGGTGTGTGGCTTTTTATTATTACTACTCCAATAATGATTTTTGGAGGTAAAGGTTTTTTTATTGGTGCTTATCATGCCATTAAAAATCGTATGGCAAATATGGATGTTTTAATAGCTATAGGTACTTCAACTGCTTATATTTATAGTACTTTTGTGGTCTTTTTCCCTAATCTATTGCCTGTTGATGAAAAAAATGTCTATTTTGAAGTTTCTGCAATTATAATTGCCTTTGTTTTGTTAGGTAAGTATATGGAGGAGATTATTAAAAGGCGAAGCTCTGCAGCTATTAGGAAATTAATGGAGTTAAAACCCCAAAAGGCAAGAGTTATCAGAGATGGAATAGAGATAGAGATCCCTGTAGAATCTTTGTTGATTAATGACATTGTTGTAGTGAGACCTGGCGAAAGGATACCAACTGACGGTGAAGTAATAGAGGGATACTCCTATGTAGATGAAAAGATGATCACAGGCGAGAGTATGCCAATCCAAAAGAAAAGAGGAGACATCGTCATAGGGGGAACAATAAATGGTATGGGTACTTTCAAGTTCAAAGCTATAAGAGTAGGTGATGAGACGACTTTAAATCAGATAATTTCTATGGTAGAGGAAGCTCAGACTTCGTCAGCTAAAATTCAGAGATATGCTGATAAGGTTGCATCATATTTTGTGCCTACCGTTATAATAACAGCTATTGTAGCTGCAATAGCCTGGCTTTTTTTAGGTAGTAGCACCACCGCTTTATTATCTTTTGTGGCTGTCTTGATTATCGCTTGCCCCTGTGCTCTTGGAATTGCCACTCCTGCAGCTTTAATGGTGGGAGTAGGTAAAGGAGCTGAGATGGGAATCCTTATCAGAGGAGCTGAATATCTCGAAAGGGCAGAAAAGCTCAACACTATTGTCTTTGATAAGACCGGAACTCTAACTAAAGGCATGCCTGAGGTGACATATATTCTACCTACTAATAATCTATCGGAGAAAGAAATCATACAAATTGCTGCTATAGCCGAGAAAAGTTCTGAGCACCCTTTGTCTTCTGCAATTATTAAAAAGGCAGAGATGATGAACGCTGTCGTTCCTTCTGTTGAAAGCTTTGAGGCCATAGCAGGCTATGGTGTAAAAGGAACTTTTAATGGTAATTTGATTTTAGTTGGTAATAAAAAACTGATGTCTGAGCATCATATTGAATTAGACAAATGGGAAGAGAAGATTGAGTTTTTAGAAAGATCTGGTAACACCGTTATTATGATCGCAAAAGATCGAGATCTTATCGGGCTTATTGCTATTTCAGATACTCTTAAAGATAACGCCTCCAATGTTGTCGAGGAATTAAAGAGAGAAGGTATGGAAGTTATTATGCTCACCGGAGATAATGAAAGAACAGCTAAAGCCATCAGTAAAGCTCTTGGAATAGACAAAGTAATCGCTAATGTATTACCTGCTGATAAAGCTAAGGTAATTAAAGATTTACAAGCTAAAGGCAGGGTAGTGGCTATGATTGGTGATGGTATTAATGACGCACCTGCTCTTGCTCAAGCTGATATCGGCATAGCTATCGGTAGCGGTTCTGACATAGCCAAAGAAACAGGAGGAATTATTCTTATGAGAGATAATCTAATGGATGTTGTTAGAGCTATAAAACTGAGTAAAGCCACTATGCGTAAGATTAAACAAAACTTATTCTGGGCTTTTATTTACAATACAATAGGTGTTCCTATTGCTGCTTTAGGATTGTTAAACCCAATAATAGCAGCTGCTGCGATGGCTTTAAGTTCTTTATCTGTAGTGACCAATTCAGCTCTTCTGAAAAAAGTTAAGATTGCTTCCTGAACTTTTGCCTTTAAATCGTCTTTTATGGCATTCTATTAGAACCTTAATCAAAGGTCAGGAGGACAATTTTGGGATTAAACGAGTTGACGATCTCTCAATTAAGAAGAATGCTTGATAAAAAAGAAATTAGCACAAAAGACATTCTAAATGACATCTTCAAACAGATCGATAATTGTGAAGATAAGATACAAGCTTACCTTACTATTATAAAGGACCTGTCCTATAAAATGGCTGAAGAGGCCCAAGAATTAATTCTTAAAGAGTCAGCCTTCTCGCTTACTGGTATACCTTTTGCGGTTAAAGACAATATCTGCACAAAAGGGGTGATAACTACTTGCGCTTCTAAAATACTATATAATTTTGTACCTCCCTATGAAAGTACCGTTACCCAGAGATTATTAGAACAAAAATATGTACTTATTGGTAAAACTAATCTAGATGAATTTGCAATGGGATCTTCCACTGAAAATTCTGCTTTTAAAATTACAAAAAACCCCTGGAATCTTGAGAGGGTTCCTGGAGGTAGCAGTGGCGGCTCGGCAGCTGCTGTTGCAGCTGATGAATGCATAGCAGCATTAGGCTCCGATACAGGAGGTTCCATTAGGCAGCCAGCGTCTTTATGCGGAGTTGTGGGTCTTAAACCAACCTACGGTCTAGTTTCACGTTTTGGTTTAGTAGCTTTTGCTTCATCCTTAGATCAGATAGGTCCTATAACAAAGGATGTTACAGATTCAGCATTAGTGCTCCAAGCTATAGCTGGTAAAGATCCTCACGACTCTACATCAGTTTCAGATAAATTACCCAATTATGTTGCCTCCTTGGGTGAGGAAATAAGGGGACTTAAAATTGGCATTCCCAAGGAGTTTTTTATAGAGGGTATGGATAAAGAAGTATACGATATAGTCCAAAGTGCTATCCTCAAACTGGAGCATTTAGGAGCGGAGATTATAGAGATATCACTACCCTACACTCCCTATGCGGTGGCTACTTATTATATAATCGCAACCTCTGAGGCATCTTCTAATCTATCTCGTTACGATGGTGTTAAATATGGTTTTCGGGTTGAAGGGAAGGACTTACTCGATATGTACATGAATACCAGAGCTCAAGGTTTTGGTGAAGAGGTGAAGAGAAGAATAATATTAGGGACCTATGCCCTCTCCTCAGGTTATTATGAAGCCTACTATAAAAAAGCTCAACAGGTAAGAACTTTAATTAAGCTGGATTTTGAGAAAGCTTTCAAAGAAGTGGATGCTTTAGTTACTGCAACTTCTCCTACTACCGCTTTTAAAATAGGAGAAAAGATAATGGATCCTTTAAAGATGTATCTGAGTGATATATACACCATTTCTGTTAATCTGGCCGGTATACCTGCGATATCGATCCCCTGTGGATTTTCAGAGGAAGGTTTACCTGTTGGATTACAAATAATAGGAAAACATTTTGATGAAAAAAAAATATTACAGATTGCTTATGCCTATGAAAAGAGCACAGATTTTCATAAAAGGAAACCTCCTCTTTAAGAGAGTTATTGTTTATACTATTAGGTTACTTCTTTTATAGATTCTT
>CAYPJO010000003.1:0-48017 GCA_964411065.1 uncultured Thermodesulfovibrio sp. | reverse complement strand
TCTCTTTGAAAATCCATTGCAGACAAAGGAGGTGATAGAAAAACATAGGATTTTTTATAATAGCGAGAGACCTCACAGCAGTCTAGGGGTAAAAGGCTTTCTGAGGTCTTTAGGTATGGTGCGTAAATAGGTTGTTCCAGTATTTGGGCGCATAGTTTTTATTAACTATTTTTTCACTATTTTATACCATTCCAAAAAAACGGGTGCATATCAATGATTTTCCAATAAAAGTATTTGCAAGTCATAATGCGATAATAAAGTAAAATATACTTAAATCAAATTACCCTTATTTAAATTTTTAAATCCAAAAGGAGGATATAGGATGGAACTAATATATTTAATAGTTGGTCTTTTAGTTGGAGGGATTATTACATGGTTTATCGTTAAATCAAGGTTACATTCAGAGTACTCTCAAAAAATCTCTAATATTCAGTCTGATCATCTCATCAAATATGCAGAAATTGAAGGAAGGGCTAAGAGTGCAGAAGCACTTATCCAGGAACTAAGACAGCAAATTCAACAAAAAGATCAGGAGATAAGCAAAGTTAGATTGGAGCTTAGCGAAGAAAGGCAGCAAAGGATAGAGACAATGACTCGTCTTGAAGAGACTCGGAAAAGACTTGAAGATTCCTATAAAAGCCTTGAAGAG
Source organism: uncultured Thermodesulfovibrio sp. (assembly GCA_964411065.1). Lineage (GTDB taxonomy): Bacteria > Nitrospirota > Thermodesulfovibrionia > Thermodesulfovibrionales > Dissulfurispiraceae > DYHD01. The sequence goes on along the minus strand of CAYPJO010000003.1, from coordinate 47,368 downwards.
CAAAAATCCCTTCTTGAACTTATGAAATCAGAAATGTCTGATATCTTCCGAGCTCATGCTTCAGCAGCTCTAAAGAGTAGTAACGAAGATTTCCTCAGGCTTGCCTCAGAACATCTGGGTAAAGTTCTTGCTGAGACAAAAGGTAAACTTGGTGAGCATAAAGAGGCTTTAGAAGGAACGATCAAACCCTTACAGGAAATGCTTAAAAGGTATGAAGAGCAGATCCAGCAGATTGAAAAAGACAGACATGAGAGTTTTGGGAGCCTAGCACAACAAATACGCTCCCTGTCATCTATGCAGGAGCAACTTCAAAGAGAGACAAGCAATCTTGTAACTGTATTAAGGAGGCCAAAAGTGAGTGGTTCATGGGGTGAGATAGGATTAAGGAGGGTTGTAGAGCTTGCTGGCATGACTCCTTATTGCGATTTTTATGAGCAACAATCGGTGGGAACAGAAGCAGGGAAATTAAGACCTGATATGATAGTGAGGCTACCTAACGGCAGAGAGATAGTAGTAGATGCCAAAGCACCAGTTGATGCATATTTAAGCGCCGTCTCCGCCTCTAATGAGGAGGAAAGGCAGAAAGCTATTAATAACTATATCTCTCAAGTTAGGAATCATATGAATAATCTTGGCTCAAAGGCATATTGGGATCAACTGAAAAAGTCACCTGAATTTGTAGTGATGTATCTGCCTGGTGAGTCTTTTTTTAGCGCTGCCCTTGAGTTTGACCATAAATTGATAGAAGATGGCACAGCTAAAAAAGTCATAATCTCAACGCCCACTACATTCATAGCACTACTTAAGGCAATAGCCTATGGGTGGCAGCAAGACCAAATTGCAAAAAGTGCACAGGAGATAAGCTCAATAGGCAAGGAGCTTTATGATAGATTTTCCATAGTGATCGACCATTTTTCAAAGATTGGCAAGGCTCTAAAGAATTCAGTTGAAGCTTATAATGATAGTGTAAGATCCTTAGAATCAAGATTTATACCATCAGTTAAGAAGCTCAAGGAACTTGGAATTTCGAGTCAGAAAGATATACCATCACCCCAGGAAATCAGCAATACTGCAAAAAATGTAGAATATCTTGAGCAAGAATTAAAAAGGTGATTTTGAATTTATAAAAAAAGTTAGATCACATCTATTGTAGAAAGGCTCAGTGCAAAATTTAAAGCATTCAAAGAGACCTTATCGAGATTTGTATTCTATGAAAATTTTGGTAACTGCCTAAGAAAATTGTTTTTAGCATGATCTAATAACTTTATATCTTGCAAACCAACCACCTTACTAATTCTCAATAAGAAATCTCTCAAAATCTGTAACTAAAACTAAAAGATCAGTAGAAGCTCACTTAGCCACTCTTATAGATGTAAGAAGATCATATAGATGTAAGAAGATCATAGGGATGAAGTTTAGATTTATTTAAAATCAAAAGTATTTAAATATTCTCTTTCTAATGCAGAAGGTTATTCTCTAACACTTAAGTATTGTCAAACATAGAGCAATATTTAAAATCAAGTGATCGCTCATTACTTTATGTCTTTATATGTTTTATAAACTGCTTCTATGGTTTTTGAAATATCTCGTTTTGAATGGGCAAGACTAATGAATCCTGCTTCAAACTGTGAGGGAGCTATATAGACCCCCCTCTTGAGCATGCCCATGAAAAACCTCTGAAACTTCTGAGTATCAGCTTTTTTTGCGGTTGTGTAGTCGACAACTTCTTCCTCGGTAAAATAAGTACAAAACATGGTTCCAGCTCGATAGAATTTTGTCTTAATTCCAGTTTTTAGAGCTACATCTTTGAGACCTTCTTCAAAGAGTCTCATTTTTTCCTCTAAGTTTTCGTAAACGCCATCTTTAGATAGAGCTTTCAAGGTTTCAATACCCGCAGTTACCGCAATAGGATTTCCTGATAAAGTCCCAGCTTGATAAACGGGTCCTTCAGGAGCTACCATAGACATTATTTCTCTTTTACCTCCATAAGCACCTACTGGTAGTCCACCGCCTATTACTTTCCCAAGACAGGTTAAGTCAGGTTTAATCTTGTAGTACTGCTGTGCTCCACCCTTAGAAACTCTGAAGCCTGTCATTACTTCATCAAAGATTAGAACAATACCATATTTGAGAGTTTCTTCTCTTAAGGTCTCTAAGAATCCATCAATAGGTAAGATACAGCCCATATTGCCTACAACAGGCTCGACAATGACGCAAGCTATTGAATTACCATCTTGCTCTAAGACTTTTTTGAAAGTTTTTATATCATTGAAAGGAAGAGTTATAGTATCCTTTGCATAGGATTCTGGAACGCCTGCACTATCAGGAGTACCAAATGTTGTAGCTCCTGAACCAGCTTTGACTAACAGTCCGTCAAAGTGACCATGATAACAACCTTCAAATTTTATTATTCTATCCCTTTTAGTAAAGCCTCTTGAAACTCTGATTGCACTCATCGTTGCTTCTGTCCCTGAATTGACCATTCTAATCATCTCAATAGAAGGGAAAAATTCCTTAATTAATTCTGCCAATTGCACTTCTAAAGAAGTTGGTGCTCCGTAGCTTGTTCCCAACTCTAAAGCTTTCTTAAGAGCTCGTACAATCGAGGGATGGGCATGCCCTAAGATCAGAGGACCCCAAGATAGTACATAATCTATGTATTCATTTCCGTCTATATCATAAATCTTAGATCCCTTACCTTTCTTAATAAAAAGGGGTGTGCTCTTTACAGCCCTGAAAGCTCTTACAGGGCTATTCACTCCTCCTGGCATCAAAGTCAAAGCCTTTTTATATAGAGCTTCTGATCTGGTCATTTTCATAAAACACTCCTTTAGAATAACTAGTCTGTGAAAGGGAATTTATCACAGGGTGATACTTTTTGTCAAAAAAAACGATTGTTTAGATTGCTAATGAGAACTATAACCTCTGATTTTATAATAATCCTCTTTGGCTTTTAAGAATGCCTGGCGATCAATTGGAGGTATTTTAATACTTTCAGTAGAAGAGCCTTCTTCAGTAAAGAATCTTTTAGGAAGGTCATCATCACTTTTTTTAAAGCCATTTAGTTCATTTAAATGCCTCTCAAGATTCCATATTTTTTCTCCTATCCTTAGAAGAGACTGCACATCATGATCTGCTCCTGTAACTGCATTTAAAGCATTCGAGTATTCTTCAAGACTTACGGCGAAGAATACAAATTTACATGCCGTTAAGGAATCAACAATTGCGTTAATGTCTTCAGCAATCTTTATTATTCTTGCCTTGCCCTCAAATGAGAACCTATCAGTGGAAATGGGCTTTCTAAGTATTTCATGGCTTATTGGATAAGCTCTCAGGTGACAGCCACCTCTATTAGAGGTAGCATAAGCTAAAGCCATACCATAAGAACCCCTTGGATCATAGGCTGGAAGCTCCAAACCCTTCACACTCATGCTTAACTCTGGAATCCCCGTAGAGTAAGCATATCTTAAAGAGCCTTCGGCAAGCGAATCACCTATTCCCTTTCTATTACCTATATCTATGAGAAGTCTAATCATCTCCTCAGGAGATAATCTCAAGTTGTTTATCTCAGCATAGCAAGAGATGGTAGAGGCTGAACTTATTGTATCCATACCATAATCATTGCAAATTTCATTAGCTCTAACAATTGCGGAAAGATCATTACAACCATTCAGAGCGCCAAAATGGGAGAGGGTCTCAAACTCTGGTATCATTTCTCCCTTACTCCCTCTCTTCTTGCACAAAATAGGGCAGCCAAAACAACCAGTTTTTTTAGTATTAAAGTGTCTTTTTAGATTATAGCCTGAATAATTCGGTGCTTCTGGAAAGAAAGTTTTTCTGAAGTTGTCAGTCGGTTCAAGCCTTCTGGCATGAATTACATCGACAAGAGCTGGAGTCCCAAACTCTGAAAGACCAAACTCACCAAAGATAGAGGGTGAAGCTCTTAAAAGTCTCATTATCCTCGAGTTTGCCTCTCTTAAACCCTGAGGATCAAAGACCTCTATTGTTTTATCCCCTTTAACTATAATTGCTTTGAGCTTTTTTGCACCCATCACCGCACCTAAACCCCCTCTGCCAGCACAGTAGTGCCTATCAAAGACTATTGAAGCAAAACGGACTTTTCTCTCACCAGCTATACCTATCCCTGCAAAGGAAGTATCTTTTTGATTGGCTATTCTTAGTTCTGATATGTTTTTACCTACAAGATGTTCTGCATCCTCAAGTTTGACCTCATCATTATCTATATTTAATAGTACCCACCTATCAGAAATTCCCCTTACATCAATAAGATCATAACCTGCCCTTCTAAGCCTCATACCAAAAAAACCACCAACAGAAGAATCAAAGACAGTACCAGTAAGAGGAGAGCGGCTAACGACAGACATTCTTCCTGATGTTATTGCTGGAGTGCCAACTAAGGGACCAGTAACAAAGAATAGAGGCATTTCTGGGGAATCATAGGGATAAGTAATATGATCAGCAATCATAGCTACACCTAACCCTCTACCGCCAATAAATTCCATGCAGAGCTCTAAGGGAATCTCAAAGATAGAGATCTCTCTTTTACTCAAATCTATTTTAATACCCTTACCTCTAAAACTCTTCATATTCATACAGTTTTAAGTACCACAAATAAATACTACACAAAAATATATTCTCTTTAAAACTTCATAAATCTTATCATTATTTAATATTTTTTCACAGTCAAGGATAAAACACAACCCTGAATTTCTCCTGTTTGGGCAATCTACAATTATTTACTTTGATTATTTATGGTGTTGTCAATTTTATGAAACCCGTTGAAATATAGAGATTACCTTGGAAAAAGAGTAGGTGAGCTATTTTGATCGCTAAACTTAAAAGAACTTAGGATAGGATAAGAAAATTATGCTCATAATCTGGTATATTATTAAACTTAATAGAGTTTAGAGGTTTAAAACTGCAAAGGATATTGAATATTACTGAAAAAGACAGGATCTTTCACCTTTTTGAGATGAGACTTGATGAATCTTCAGAGGGTTTTGCAAGAGTCTCTGCAGAGGTGAAGAAAGAGTTTTTGAATGCTCATCAAATTGCTCATGGTGCAATGATATTTGCCCTTTTGGATGTGGCCTTTGCGATAGCTGTCAATTCTATAATAGATTCCGTGGGGGTGCAATGGAGTTTCAATATGTTCCGTTCCGCAAAATTAGGAGATACTATCTCCGCTCAGGCAAAGGTTATACATAAAGGTAGACACTTGCTGGTTGTTGAATTCGAAGCAAGGAGTGAGAAGACAAAAAAACAACTTGCACAAGGCATGGCTACTGCAATGCCCTTACCTATGACAAGAAGAGGAGATACAATAATAGAGAGTTCTTTTTCTGAGAGTTCTTTTTCTGATGGATGAGGTAAGAATATTTAGAGTCTCAGAGCAGGATGTTGGAAAGAGGCTTGATATCTTTGCATCTAAGAGCAGTGGTTTAAGTCGTTCACGCGTTCAAAAATTTATAGAAGAAGGATTTATTCTTGTTAACAATCTCCAGTCTTCTCAAAGCTATAAGATAAAGATAAACGATATAATTACAATTAAACAACCTGAAGAAAAAGTTATAACCTTAGTCCCTGAACCAATTTCCTTAAATATTCTTTACATGGATCATTATTTAGTAGTAGTAGATAAACCACCGAATATGGTAGTTTATCCATGTGCTGGTCATTTTAAAGGGACTCTGCTTAACGCTCTTTACTATCATACTAAAAAATTAGCTTCTGTTGGTAGTCCCCTAAGAAGCGGTATCGTGCACCGCCTTGATAAGGATACTTCTGGTGTGATGGTAGTTGCTGTTGAAGACATTGCTTACTATAAGATGGTAGAAGAATTCAAAAAGAGAAGAATTAAAAGAAAATATAAAGCTTTAATTTATGGCAACTTAAAGGAAGATGTGGGGCGAATTGAATTTCAGATTGGGCGGTCTTTGACCGATAGAAAAAAAATGTCTATTCGAACTAAGAAGGGAAAAGAATCTATTACTCACTGGAATGTAATAGAGAGATTCAAAGTGGCAACATTCATAGAGGCAGTTTTAGGTACTGGCAGGACACACCAAATTAGGGTTCATTTTTCAGCTATCGGGCATCCTATTCTGGGTGATAGGACTTATGGCAAAAAGATCTTTCTACAAATCAATCACCATAAGATTCTATTTCCGAGACAAATGCTACATGCTTACATGTTAGGATTTCATCACCCTATTTCCGGAGAATACCTCGAATTCTCAACAGAATTACCCTGTGATTTTAAAGAATGCCTAAAAATGCTTAGTGAAATTGCAAGCTCAGTGTAATTTTTTGTATGATTCTGTTTTATCCCTTTGATAGAGACTTGTTTTTAATCAAATAGGAATAATAAGAAGCTGCTGAAGTAGGTTTTCGCTCCAGAGTTTTAAAGTCAACCTTATATAAACCAAATCGCGCATCAAGGCCTTGGAGCCATTCATAATTATCAATTAAAGACCAGTAAAAGTAACCTCTGATGTCTAATCCCTTCTGTAAACATTTTTCCATTGTATCGATATGCTTTTTCAAAAATTTTATTTTTTTCTGTGAGTCGTGAGTTGCTATGCCATTCTCTGTAATATATATTGGCACTTTAAGTTTAGAGGCATAAAATAAAACCCTCTCGAGCCCGTGTGGATAAATCTCCCATCCTAAATCTGTCAGACCGTGCCCATCTATGTCGAGGTGTCTCAATTCAACACCCATCTTTTTGAAGGGATTAAATCTCAGATGTATTCTGGTATAGTAGTTTACACCGAAGAAATCAAGGGCGCCTTTAATAGGTAGAGGTATCTCTATCTTTTTGTGAAAGGGGAATTGAATCCTCAAAATTCCAGTCAAAAAAGCATCAATTAGGGAATGATTGTAATAGTATTTAGCAATCTTTGATAACAATCTATCGAGGGGATTCCATCTCCTCCACGGTGCAAAGACAGCCATATTATGGGCAACGCTCACCATTGGGTTGTCAACCTTTGAATGAATTAATTTATAAGCTTCACTATGTGAGATAAGAATATTTTGTAAAGCCTTTATTGCATAACTTAAATTTTTATATCCTGGGGGCATACATCCCTCAATATAGCCTCCCAATAAAAGCACATAGGGCTCATTGAAGGTTATCCAAAATTTCACGCCTTTGATCAAGGAGACCATCTTCTCCACATAGGTGATGAATTTCTCGATAGATTCATCCAGATGCCATGGGTATTTTTTTATAAACCACAATGGATGAGTAAAGTGATGGAGAGTAACCATCGGTTCTATGTTATTTTCTTTTAGAATATCAATAACTTCCTGATAATGAGCAATCGCTTCATCGTCCCAAAAATTTTCCCTGGGCTGTATCCTGCTCCATTCAAAGGAAAAGCGGTAAGCATTTACTCCGAGCTCCTTTAATAAATTTAAATCATCTTTATAAAGTTTATAATGATTTGTTACTTCAGGAGTTTCATCAAATATATTATCCCAGAAAGTCCAATCAGCATAAGGAGATCCTTCAAGCTGGAAAGCTGAGGTAGCAACACCCCAAAGAAATTTAAGGGCATTAGTTTCCTTAGACTTAGTCATACAAAAGAAAATCTTTCATACCTTATCAAGTAGACTTATCAAGTAGATGTAAGTAATATTATTTTACACCGTTACCACACTTTATAGGGTATATAAATCTCTTCTCTAAAACTTTATTATGACTGTTATGAAGTAGTATACTAAATACAATCCTCTTGAAAAAACAAAATGGCTGAAAAGATTAAAAGATTAATTAGTGATCTTCAAGACTTTTATCTTATGATTTTCTATAGCCTTATAGGTATTTTCAGGAGACCCTTTTATTTGAGAGATACCATTGAACAGATGGATTATGCAGGTGCAGGCTCTTTTATAATCGTGATGATTGTATCTCTCTTTATTGGCATGGCTCTCTCTTTACAACTATCGGCTGAATTGGCATCTCTTGGATTAAAAATGTATACTGGCAAAATAGTGGGTATAGCTATAATAAGGGAGGTGGGACCTGTAACTGCAGCTCTTGTTTACTGTGGTAGGGTTGGGGCAGGGATGGCATCAGAACTTGGTTCAATGGTAATAGGACACCAAATAGATTCCTTAAGAGTTTTCGGCGTTGATCCGATTAGAAAACTTGTAACCCCAAGAATATTAAGCTCCCTCATCATTTTACCAGCTCTGACAACAATAGGAGATGCAATTGCTATTTTAGGTGGATATTATGTTGCTGTGTTTGTGAGCAACCAGAGTGGTTATGTCTATTGGTCTTCAATAAGGGAGATTCTTGATTTTGAAAACGTCTTTTCTGGGTCAGTAAAACCTTTTATATTTGGTTTTATAATATCATCTATTTGCTGTTATATGGGGCTAACTACTAAAGGCGGTGCTAAAGGATTAAGGAAATCTACCACTAATGCAGTCGTTCTCTCGATCATTATGATCATAATATCTGACTTTATGTTAACAAGGATTTTACTCTATGTGCTTGGGTTTTCATTATGATAATCTTTGATAATGTGAATTTTTCTTATGGTACACGACCCATCCTAAAAGGTTTAACCTTCCATATACAACAAAGCGAGAGAGTTGCAATTCTTGGTGGTAGCGGAGAAGGTAAAACGACCATTTTAAAACTCATTGTAGGTCTTATAAAACCTGACTCAGGTAAAATACTAATCGACGGAGAAGACATAACCATTAAAGATGAAGAAGAACTCATGGAGGTTAGAAAAAAGTTTAGTGTAGTTTTCCAAGATGGTGCACTCTTTGACTCTCTCAATGTTAAAGAAAATGTTGCCTTTTGCTTAAGGGAATACACAAAGATGTCGGAAGAAGAAATAGAACAAAAAGTGAGGGAACTCTTAAGAATTGTTGGAGTAGAAGAGGCTATTTACTATATGCCTGATGAGCTAAGTGGGGGTATGCATAGAAGAGTTGCCATCGCAAGATCTTTAGCAGTCACCAAGCCGAAAATGTTTTTATATGATGAAGCAACAACCGGTTTGGACCCTATAAATGCTGAGAATATCTGTCATTTAATAAATGAATTGAGTAAAGATGGCACAGGCCACATAATTGTCACTCATAAATTGGTTGATGCCTTAAGAGTGGCAGAGAGATTTATTTTCCTAAAAAATGGTGAGATTGTCTTTGATGGTAGCAAAGGGGAGCTCGAGAAATCTCAATATCCAGATTTAGTGATCTTCAAAAAGGAACTACACTATGTTATATAGAATTTAAGAAATCTCAGATTTCAACGAAATAAAATTAAATTTTATAAAAGGTGAGCGATAAAAATCTGTAAAGCTAAAACTATCAAGAATAAGATAAATTGTTACAACCGAGATACACAGATTCATTAGCTGTAGTAGGAAAAATTTGCAGATTTTCTTTGAGGTTCTCAATATAAAAGATTATATGTATCTATATGTCACTCTTTGATACCAAAACTATATATAGAAGGGAGTTAAAATGTATGATCTAAAAAAACAGCTAAGATGGTCAAAGCTTAAAGTAGGGATTGTAGTGACTTTAGCCCTTATTGTACTTTTTTTCACAGTCTTTTTTGCAGGCGGGATTGAAGAGTTATTCTCTCCAAAAATTGAGATACAAGCCAAGATTAAAGACGTAAAAGGATTAAGAAGGGGTTCTCCTGTTTGGCTCGCGGGTGTTGAGATAGGATTTGTAAAAAACATGAAGCTTCATGAGGAATATGGCACAATCGTTACCTTAGCCATAAGGGAAGATTTATTGAGCTTCATTAAGAAAGATTCAGTCGCAGCTGTTCAGACCATGGGTCTCTTGGGAGATAAGTATATAGAGCTATCTGCAGGCTCACCAAATGCTGAATCTTTCAAAAGGGGCGACATTCTTGAAGGTAGAAGCCAGCTGGAGATCAAAGATATAGTAGACGTGAGTGCCCAATCAATCAACAAAATTACAGAATTTGTAGATAAGCTTAACTTCTTTATTGCCAAAGTCGAAAAAAGTGAAGGGACGCTCGTGAGATTCATAAATGATCCTACCCTTTATCAGAATCTTATAGAAACAACCAAAAGACTATCATTGATCTTGAAAGATTTTGAGGCTAAAGAAGGTACCTTGCAGATGTTAATAAAGGACCCTACATTATACGATAAACTTAAAGATGCTTCAATAAAAATTGAGGAATTAACTACAAAAATATCTTCTGGAGAGGGGACTCTTGGAAGACTTACCACAGATCCAAGTCTTTATGAGAACCTGAACAGTGTCTCTATTAAGCTATCAGAGATTGCAAAAAACATTACTGAAGGTGAAGGTGTAGCAGGACTATTGCTTAAAGATAAAGAGATGGCTAAGGAATTCAAAGAGATAGTTATCAGTCTTAAAGAAGTAGTGGTTGAGCTTAAAGCTTTGACTATGGATATAAAGGAACAGCCAAAAAAATATTTTAAATTTAGTATCTTTTAGAAGTAACTCTCTTATTTTGGTCAGAAGTTTAAAGGTGAAAAGGGTTTTAAAAGGAGATTAATATCTTCTCCCAACAACCCCTTTTGCTGGATGATATTTTCGGTATAACCACTCATAAAAAGGACGAGATTTCTGGTTTTAGCTTTTTTATCTCATCGTAAGCTAACTTACCGTCCATCCTTGGAATCTATTTTTGGAGTTGAAAGTCTATCGTGATCAGCTAATTTATGATTTGGGATTATTATATCAAAGAGGAATTCTTTGATTCTCGATAAAAAATCTTCAAAGGTATTAACAACATGAAACTGACAAGGCTTTAAATCTTCAAAGATTTCATCTTGAATATCAATTGATTCTTCAAAATAAAAGCCTGTTATTAATATCTGTCTCATCGGAATAGAGATATCATAAAAGCTTACCACTCTTTGCTAGTGTAACAAATATTTTAGAATTTTAGTATTGTACCCTAAAATATTGGAGAATCATCCTTGCAATAACTTTTGCACTCTAATTAGTTCAAGCTCTTTACTTAAGGATGCCAATCTATTGGCCTCTTCTTGAAATCCCTCCAAAGCATTAAAATACCTATCTATTGGATCCTTGGAGAAAGTCGGGATAAGAAAGATATGGGTATGGGGTATTCTTCTTCCTCTTGCATAGATTGTTATCAAATCAGCTTTAAATATATCTATGAGCTTTAGAGAGACAGTTCTTGATAAGTTAAAAAGATCAGAGGTCTCCTCTTCATTTAATTGGTGCCAAAAGGGAACATGCCTTTTAGGAATAACAAGACAATGACCTTCCTGAAGGGGATAAATGTCCAAAATACACATTGATAATTTACTCTCCTCTACCAAATAACAAGGTAGTCTGCCTGAAACTATATCACAAAAGACGCATCTCTCATTCTTCATGGAAACTATCCCTTTCTCGAATATTTTGATTTTTTAAAATGATAACAAATTTACACCTTTCAAACAAGAAAGGGGAGATAAAAGATTTATGAAATAAATGCTAATATATAGTTAAGCTAAGTGAAGGATGACTTTTGCAAGCTAGGGATTGCTACCATAAAAATTATAGATAGTAAACAATGATATCTATTGTTTGCTCATCAATCTATTTCTGCTATCGTGCATTTTAAAATGATGCGTTCCTATTAGTTTTTTGATTAATATTTGATTAATAAAAGATTAAGAGGTGAAAAAAATGAAAGTAGAAGAAATAATGGTAAGAAAAATAGAATTCATCGATGGTAACGCATCTTTATTTGATGCTATGGAAAGGATGATAGATAAAAGACTGAGATCTCTTGTGGTTGAGCCAAAAGACGATAACGATGTTTTTGGAGTAATTACCGTTAGAGACATCGTTTTTAAAGCTATTAAAAATAATCTGAACTTAAGTAAAACCAAAGTTTCTGAGATAGCGAATAAACCAGTTATTTGCGTAAACAAAGGGATTGATGTCAAGCATGCAATCAACTTAATGAGTAATTTCAATATCGCAAGAGTTTTTGTTTGCGACAATATGCAGATAATAGGAATAGTATCTTTGATGGATGTTATGAATGCCTTTTTAATAATGAAAGCAAGAGGTGAGTATGGTCCTTGAGAGGTTTTTCTCTTCGGGTAAAAAGGAACGGGAAATTATAGAGAAAATAAAAAATCATCTGAAAACATTTCTATCTGCTTTACAACTCTTCAGAGATGCTCTTGTGAAAAACAGTCAAAATCTAATGAATGATATCACAGAGTTAGAGAGTGAAGCTGATGGGATTAGGAGAGAAGTAGTTTCCAGAATCTATGAAGGTGCTTTTCTACCTTATTTTAGACCAAATATCTTTAGATTTGTCGAGATTATTGATGAGGCTTTTGATCTACTTGAGGATGCAGCATCAGAATATAAATATGTAGTTAAATTGATTGATACTATAAAATCGGACTGTATAGAAATTGCTAATATTAATAATCAAATGGGTGAAATGCTTTTACAGTCAGTGGATTCAATGTTTTACGGAGATAGCTTAAGAGAAAAGTCTCTTGCAATAAGGATTTATGAGAAGAAGATCGATGAAATAAAATTTGAAATAACTGAAAAGCTCCAGCATATTGATGTTAAAACCTATTGGGAAGGCAAGATGCTCTCAGACTTTGTGGAACATCTAACTCATATTAGCGATATTATTGAAGATGCCAGTGATCATTTAAATATCATAAAAATTAGTCTAAAATAAAACTAATCTTGAAAAAACTTTCTAAATGACTGAATTAGTTCCTCTTTTAGCCTTCATATCAATTGCTTTTGCAATAGGTTCAAATAACACTTCTAATGCTTTTGGAATTTCTATTGGCTCTGGAATTTTTAAACTCAAAAAAGCAGTTTTTTTCTTTGGATTCGTTGTTCTCTTAGGTGTTCATATTCATGGTCACAAGGTTATAAATACAGTTGGCAAGGATATCCTTGATGTTAATCTTTTTATTTTAATCATATCTTTTCTGGTATCTGCTTCTATTATAATCTTTTCTAATTGGAGAAGAATGCCTCTTTCAATACATCAGATACTGGTGGGTAGTTTAGCTGGAACTGGTATTGGCTCTGGATTACATGTAAACTATCTAAAATTAGGAGAAATAATTCTATCCTGGGCAGTCTCACCTCTTGTTGCTCTTTTCCTTGCTTTTTTATCATATAATCTCATGGAAAAGACATTATCTAGGCTCCCCCTTTTGAAAATAGAGAGAAAATTAAGAGTCTTATTGATAACAAGTAGTTTTTTGATTGCCTACAGTACAGGTGCTAATGAATTGGCAACTGTCTTGGGACCTCTCTTGTATGCTGGTATTATCGAGAAAAATATTGCTATTTTGGCTGGTTCATTCTCTATTTTCTTAGGTGCTTTTTTCTTAAGCCATAGAGTTATAGAGACAATAGGGAAAGGAATTGTTACCTTAGACCCATACTCGGGTTTCGCTGCACAATTTGGTGCAGGCTGTACAGTTTTAATATTCACATTTTTTGGGATGCCCATATCTACAACTTATTGCATTATAGCTGCTATAAGCGGGGTAGGGTTAGTTAAGGGTATGGGAACAGTTAACATAGCATTTCTAAAAAAAACTCTAAAAAATTGGTTCTTAGCCCCATCCTTAGCCTTTGTGAGTGGATATCTTTTCGCCCTTATTTCAGAAAAACTCATTTTCTTTTGATTCGATGAAATTTGAAGATCACAAAATTCAAGCCCTTTGAAAACCTATTTATAAAAAGTTTTTTAATGAAACTCTAACTGAACAACAAAGAAGCATGGATAGCTTGAGATATAATTTAGAAGGAGTATGGGAATTCTTAGTAACCAGAAAAATCTTAGATTTTAATTTGCCGAGCTGGAGATAGTGGGTATCCTTAAACTCCTTATCTTCCTTTGAAGCTGTTGTCGGTGGATACCTAAGGCACTTGCAGCTTTTGTTATGTTCCCTCGTGACTCCTGTAAAGCCAACCAAATTAATTCTTTTTCGGTCTTTTCGAGCGCTTCTTTAAGTCTTGATGGCCTTCTCTCGTATTGTTTCTTTTGGGTTAAAAAGGGCGGCAGATCCTCTGGACATATCTCAGAATGATTTGCTAAAGAAATTGCTCTCTCAATAATATTTTCTAATTCCCGCACATTACCAGGATAAGAATAATTCATTAAACACCTCATAGCTTCACTACTAATACCTTTTATTAACAAGTCTGTCCTTTTAGGAGCATACTTTTTTATAAAATGATTCACTAACAGCGGTATATCCATCATCCTTTCTCTTAAAGGGGGTAGATGAATGTTTATCACATTAAGACGATAAAAGAGATCCTCCCTGAAGATCTTTTTTCGTATGGCTTCTTTGAGATTTTTATTTGTAGCTGCAATAATCCTAAGGTCTACCTTAATTTGATGGGAACCACCGATTCTTATGATTTCACCATACTGTAATACTCTCAAAACCTTAACCTGAAACAAAAGAGATACATCACCAATTTCATCTAATAAAACTGTTCCACCGTCAGCTAATTCAAAAATGCCTTTCTTGGTGTAGTTAGCCCCTGTGAATGCACCCTTCTCAAATCCAAAAAGTTCTGATTCTAAAAGAGTATCAGGTATGGCACTACAATTAATCGTCATAAAAGGCTTAGTCTTGCGAAGGCTCCATCTGTGGATTGCACGAGCTACAGGTTCCTTTCCTGTACCGCTATCACCAGTTATTAAGACATTACTATCGCTCATTCCAGCCTTTTTAATAAGTTCGTAGACCTCTAACATTTGAGGAGATTTGCCAACAATGTCATCGAAACTTTCGGTATCCGAGTTAAAAGAAGAGGAATATTTATTTAAAATATTCTCGATTTTCTCTATCGAGATGGGCTGTAGAAGATAATCGAGAGCACCTAATTTAATTGATTCAATTGCTAATTCTATGTTCCCGTGGCCAAAGGTTATAATAGGAACTCTATGGCGTAGCATCATTAATAAATCTTTCCATCTTTCATGCTCCAAGTCGAGGAGGGCGATGTCGAATTGTCTTGCTAAAAGGAAATCTGCTTTTGAGGATTTCCTCTGAGATTCATAATCCTTTAATGTAATGTAAAAGTTAGTAGACTTTAAATGTTCAAATTGCTCCTTAGGTTTAGCTGTTATGATAAGTAATTGTTTCAATGATAGACTTCACCAGCCCTTCTTGAATATTCATCGAGTCTATACAAGATAGGGTCTTACCAATAGGAGATCGATCTCAAAATTTTAGAGTTGTAAAATATCTTCATAAGAGAGCAAAACTATCCCCCTATCTCTCAAAGCCCTTATACCTTTTTGGAGGTCTTCTATCTTCATTACCACAACTGCTTTTTCACCACTTTTTTGGACAAAGGCATAAATGTACTCAACATTTATCTCTGCATCATTCAGGATTTTAAGAACACTTGCTAAACCTCCTGGGCTATCTACTACTTGAACAGCAATAACATCATTCTCTCTAACAGTAAAATTGTTTTTTTCAAGTACATCTTTTGCCTTAACAGGGTCTGGCACTATAAGCCTTAAGATGCCAAATTCCGAGGTATCTGCTATTGAAAGAGCTCGAATGTTTATTTCTTCCTTTGCAAGAGCTTCTGTTGCTTCTAATAATCTTCCTCTTTTGTTTTCGAGAAAAATAGAGATCTGTTTTATCATCACTTCTCTCCTTTTATAGTTCCCTTTTATCTATAACTCTTTTAGCTTTACCCTCACTACGAGGTAACGTTTTGGGCTCGACGAGGGTTACTTTAACTCTTAACCCGATTGACTTTTCAATATGGCTTTCTATTTTTTTCTTCATTGCTTCAATATGTTTAATCTCGTCTGAGAAGATTTCCTTAGATGTTTCTACCTGAACTTCTAATTCATCAAGATGATGTGGCCTTGTGACTATAATCTGATAGTGGGGCTCTATACCTTTGATCTCAAGAAGTGCTCTCTCAATTTGAGAAGGGAATATCAAAACACCTCTTATTTTTAGCATATCATCAGTTCTGCCGGTTACACGATCCATTTTTACGAGAGTTCTACCACATCTGCAGACTTCTCTTCTTAGTGAAGTTATATCTCTCGTCCGAAATCTAATCATTGGCATTCCATCTCGAGTCAGAGATGTTAGAACGAGTTCACCCTTTTCTCCCTCTGGTAAGGGTTCTAAGGTTTCAGGGGAGAGAATTTCTGGATAGAAATGGTCTTCAAATATGTGCAAACCACTTTTATCTTGGCATTCCTGAGCAACACCTGGTCCAATTAATTCTGTCAGTCCATATATATTAAGAGCTATAAGGTTGAATTTGCTCTCTATGGCCTCTCGCATCTTCTCCGTCCATACCTCGGCACCAAAGCATCCAGCTTTTAACTTTATGTCTTTGCTTGTTATACCAGCCTCTTCAGCGACTTCCGCCAAATGAAGTGCATAAGAGGGAGTGCAAGTCAAAATTGTTGAACCGAAGTCAACCATTACTTCAAGCTGGCGCCTCGTGTTACCAGCAGAAATAGGGATGACCGTCGCGCCGATTTTTTGGGCTCCGTAGTGAACCCCGATACCGCCTGTAAATAGACCGTATCCATAGCCATTTTGAATTATATCGTCTTTGGTAGCTCCTACCATTGTTAATGCCCTTGCCATCACTTCTGACCATATCTCAATGTCCCTTTTAGTGTATCCAGCAACAACAGGCTTACCTGTAGTGCCAGAAGAGGTATGGATCTCAACTATCTCATTAAAGGGTACTGCAAACATACCAAAGGGATATCCCTCACGGAGATCCGTCTTAGTTGTCAAGGGTAATTTTGTAATATCATTAAGGCTTTTAATATCATCAGGTTTGACGCGGAGTTCGTCAAACCTTTTTCTGTAATAAGGAACATTCTCATAAACCTTTCTTACTATATTCTGTAATCTTTCGAGTTGTAAACGTTCTCTCTCTTTAAAAGGCATGCATTCGGCTTCTCTATTCCAGATCATTACTCCTCCCTCTCTATTCATCATAAAATTTAAGATTTTCTTTCTCTAATAGTTCCTTTGCTCTCTCAATATCTTTAACCTGTACAATCAGGTAAGCCTGTTTTCTGGTTTCCTCAACTAATACGTAGGCATTTTCCATATTAATCCCATTTCTTGAAAAGATAATCGCTATATCATAAATCTGTCCTGGTCGGTCCTTCATAGCTATAGCTAAAACTTCATTTAATGAGACAGTGAAACCATTTTCTTTTAACTTTTGATAGGCTAAATCCGTTTTATCCACAATTAATTTTATAACTCCAAAACCATTTGTGCTCGCAATTGTGATAGCAAGTATATTTATGCCCTCCTTAGCAAGAACACCTGTAATTTTTTCAATTTTACCAGGCTTGTTTTCTGCAAAAACTGCAATCTCTCTTATTTTTGCCATAAAAGCTCCTTTGCTACAAAGTTCTTTTATCTATTACTCTTTGAGCTTTCCCCTCACTTACTGGCAATGTGCCTGGTTCTAAAAGCTCTACCTGAGGTGTAACGAGTATTTCAGATTTAAGCTTCTCAGTTATCTTAGACTTTAAAAGAAGCAATTTTTCTATGTTTCCATCGAAAAAATCTCGTTCAATTTCTACTCTAACACACATTTTATCATAGGATTCGAGATAGATTTGATAGTTTTTAGCAACCCCTTTGATACTCATCAAGACTCTTTCAATCTGTTGAGGAAAGATATTTACCCCCCTTACTATGAACATATCATCTACCCTTCCCAGGATGCGAGATATCCTTCTATGAGTTCTACCACATCTGCATTCCTCTGGAATTATTTTGGCAATATCTTTGGTTCTATATCTCAATAACGGCATTCCTTCTCTTTTTAAGGTAGTTAAAACTACTTCGCCTTCTTGGCCTTCAGAAACAGGTTCATCTGTCTCAGGATCGAGAATCTCAATTAAGAAATTATCTTCCCAAATATGCATGCCCTCTTTATATATACATTCAAAAGCCACTCCTGGACCGTTCATCTCGGATAGACCATAGGAATTGTAAATATCAATTCCTAACATCCTTTCGAGTTTGATCCTCGTCTCTTCCGAATAGGGTTCCGCTCCCAAAAATGCTTTCCTTAATGATAGATCTTTGTGAGGAACAATACCTTTTGATTCCATTACTTCAGCAAGATAGAGAGCATAGCTGGGGGTTAAATGTAAGCATGTAGAACCAAAATCTTGCATCAAAGTGATTTGTCTTTCTGTATTACCAGGTCCAGCTGGTATGACTAATATACCAATCTTTTCAGCGCCATAATGCATCACTAAAGCACCAGTGAAAAGACCATAAGTCATCATATTTTGAAGTATGTCATCATTTTTAACGCCTGTCATTATGAGACATCGTGCTATCAGTTCAGCTGATTGATCTATATCTTTTTTAGTGAAAAGGATAGCCTTTGGTTTACCTGTAGTGCCACTGGATGTGTGAAGACGGACTATTTTAGCTCTGGGAACAGCCAGAAGACCATAGGGATAGTTTTCCCTTAAATCATCTCTTGTGGTAAAGGGTAATTTTCTTATATCTTCAAGTGATTCAATATCATCTGGTTTTAGATCTAATTCTCTGAATTTTTGATAATAAAAGGGCACATTATAATAAACCCTTTCTAGCGTTTCTTTTAGACTTGAGAATTGAATTTTCTGAAGAGCTTCTCTATCGATCGTCTCTATTTCCTCTTGCCAGTACATCAAATCTCCTTAATAAATGAATTTTAACTAATATCTAAAAAATGCAATTTTTTGACTCTTTTTAAGGGTTACTCCTCTTTATTTTAATTGCAAAAGAGTAAACTTTCTTCCTTCTTCAAAGGCTTTTATATTAATATCAATGGTTTTTTTAGGAACTAATTCTCTAATTGCCTCATACCAATGCTCTAAGGAGAGAGGCAAAAAGGATGAAAGAGCTCCAATAAGAATCACGTTTTCTACCTTACTACTGCCGAGATTTTTTGCAATTTCTGGTGCATCAATCTCAATTACTTCTAAATTTAGAGCCTCCATCTGTTGTTTTACATTCTCAGGATAAGGAGTCCTCTCACTTACTGTCACTGGAATAGTTCTTCTTTTGTTAAGAATCACTTTTCCACCCTCCTTAACAAAACCAACATAACGTAAACCTTCAAGTTCTTCTGTAGCTACAAAATAATCAGCCTTCCCTTTGGGGATGAGGGGAGAGTATACAACTTCTCCAAATCTAACATGGCTAATAACACTCCCTCCTCTTTGAGCCATACCATGGAGTTCACTGTCTTTTACATCATATCCACTCTTAAAAGCTGCCTGAGAGAGTATTGCACTAGCAAGAATCACCCCTTGACCGCCCACCCCTGCAAAAAGAACATTAATAACTCCTTTCATTAGATTCTCCTTCTATTTAAATAAAGTATAATAACTTCTCAAAAAGAAGTAATTTTAGATATTTATAGAGATTCCATTGAAAAAACTTAGAATTATAGCATAGATGTATAGGGACAAGTCTATCTGATAAGCTTAATTTAAATCAGACAGAAATTTCAAAGATGAAATCAATTTCTAAAGGAGAGTCTAAGGGGAGTACCGAGACGCCTATGGCAATTCGGCTGTGTCTGCCTGCATTGCCAAAAATTTCATAGAGTAAATCAGATGCAGGATTCAAAACCTCTGGATGCTTTGTAAAATTTTCTGTAGAGGCAATGTAGCCATTTAAACGAACACATTGCTTAATTTTATTGAGATCGCCTAAAAAACCTTTAAGAATAGCTAAAGCATTAAGAACTACCTGTTTTGCATCTTCTTGTGCTTCCGCTAAGGAGATCTTTTCACCTACCTTTCCAGTTCTAAATAATTTACCCTCTCTAAAGGGTAGTATTCCGCTAAGAAATAACAAATTGCCTGTCTGAACACAAGAGATGTATGAACCTATAGGAGAACTAACTGTTGGTAAGAGAAGTCCCAGTTCTTTAATCCTTGCTTCGATATCTTTTTTCATTTCTATAATCCTAATTCCTGAGGTATGGCGATTCTACCGAAAACAGCTGAGGCCGCTGCCACAGCAGGATTACATAAATAAACTTCGCTCTCAGGATGTCCCATCCTCCCAACAAAATTCCTATTAGTAGTAGCGAGGGCTCTTTCGCCTTTTGCTAAAATGCCCATATGACCACCGAGGCAGGGTCCGCATGTAGGAGTCGACACTACTGCTTCTGCCTCTATGAATATCTCGAGTAGACCTTCTCTCAAAGCCTCTTTGTATATTTGTTGAGTCGCAGGGATCACAATCATTCTCACATTGGGATTTATCTTTCTTCCTTTCAATATATGAGCTGCCTCTCTCAAATCCTCTAATCTCCCATTTGTACAGGACCCTATGACCACTTGATCAATCCAGATATGAGAAAGCTCAGTAGCAGGTTTAACATTCGCTGGAGAATGAGGGCAGGATACTACAAGAGGTATCTTTGAACAATCATATTCTCTAATCTCCTCATAGTGAGCATCAGGATCGGAAGTAAAAATGGTATAGGGTCTTTTAACCCTCCCACGCACATACTGCTCTGTTATCTCGTCAGGGACTATAATAGCACTCTTTGCACCTGCTTCGATTGCCATATTACAGATAGTAAGCCTTCCATGCATGGGCAGATTTCTTATGACCTCTCCATCGATCTCTATCGCTTTGTATAAAGCACCATCAACACCAATATCACCGATTGTATATAAGATTAAATCTTTCCCTCCAACCCAGTTATTTAATCTGCCATTATAAATGAATTTGACTGACTCGGGCACTCTAAACCAGCATTCACCTGTAGCCATTGCTGAAGCAACATCAGTAGAACCAACCCCAGTTGCAAAGGCGCCCAAGGCACCATAAGTACAGGTGTGACTGTCAGCACCAATAATTAAGTCTCCCGGAGCCACTAAGCCCTGCTCAGGGAGTAGAGCATGTTCTATTCCCATTCTGCCAACTTCGAAATAAAATTTAAGGCTATATTCTTTGGCAAAGTCCCTGAGCAATTTGCATTGATCTGCAGCTTTAATATCCTTTTGAGGTGCGAAGTGGTCAGGAATTAACACAATCTTTGTTTTATCAAAGACATCTTTCGCTCCTGTCTTTTTAAATTCCTGTATAGCAATTGGAGCGGTTATATCATTTGCTAAAATTAAATCAACCTTCGCATTTATTAACTCTCCTGGGGAAACTCTATCTTTTCCTGAGTGGGATGCAAGTATTTTTTCTGTTATAGTCATCAATCCTCCTATTTAAATCTAAGCTCTTTTAGGATTATTTCTTTGTCTTTTCTTATTTTCTGCTAAACAACTTTGAATCGCCAATTTTTTCGCCTTCATTCTAACTAACGGCTATATTCTCTATTAAATTTTCACGATCTTTATAGAACCCCCGACCTTTTAAGGGCTGATAGCAGAGTGGTATCCTTGTCTATGTTTAAAAATTTTGCTGTATATTTTGCTAATATATCTGCTTCAAGATTGACTGTGTCACCTGGATTTTTGAATCCCATAGTAGTCATAGAGGCTGTATGGGGTATTATCACAAATGTGAAAGAACTTTGAAAAACATCTACTACAGTCAAGCTGATCCCATCTACTGCAATAGAGCCCTTTGGAACAATATATCTTAAGATATCTGCAGAAGCTTCAATCTCAAACTTGATAAAATCACCCATTATCTTCTTTGACCTAATTCTACCTATACAATCTACATGTCCTGTAACGAAATGCCCTCCCAATTTAGAGATCGGTTTAAGAGAAGGCTCAAGATTGACTTTATCAGATATCTTTAATTCACTCAAATTGGTCGATTTAAGAGTCTCTTGGGATATATCGAAGTGGATTGTGTCTCCTGAGATTTTGGTAACAGTTAGACATGCACCATTGACAGATATACTATCGCCAACAGAAGTGTCCTGAAGAATCTTAGAGCACCTAAGAGATAAAGTAGCGCTACCTCCCCTTTTCTGAAGAGAAATAACCTCGCCAAGCTCTACAATTAATCCCGTAAACATCTTAACAAAATGAGTGAAAGTAATTTGCTAACTATTTTTAATATATGAGAGTTCCTATTCTATCCAAACGGGGAAACTTTTTTTCGTGATCCCACGACCAATACAAAATAAATGCCTTACCTCTAATATCTTTTTCATGAACAAATCCCCAGTATCTGCTATCAAAACTCTGATCTCTATTGTCACCCATTACAAAATACATATTCTCTGGAACTTTCCTTAACGGCAAATTGTCTCGTGGTTCCTTACCATTGCGAAATATTCTACTGTCAACAAACTGGACATAAGATTCCACAAGTTTTTTCCCATTCAAAAAGACTGTTTTATCTTTTATCTCTATTGTATCACCTGGTATAGCAATTATTCTTTTGATAAAATCTCGATCTGGTTCATGGGGGAACCTAAAGACTATAATATCACCCCTCTGTGGTTTCCTAATAACAAATATCTTGTGATTGGTGAAGGGGATTTCAATTCCATATAAGAACTTATTAACCAATAGGTGATCACCAACAAGGAGAGTTGGTATCATAGAACCTGAGGGGATTTTAAAGGCTTGAACAAAATATGCTCTAATGAAAAGAGCTAATATCAAAGCAAATACAATAGCTTTTGTATATTCCCATAGCTTTTTTTTAATTCTTATGTCCATTATTAATTTATCTCCTCAATATCTTAGTCTTTAACTGTTAGAATGGATAAGAAGGCTTCCTGTGGAACCTCTACCTTCCCTACCTGTTTCATCTTTTTCTTGCCTTCTTTTTGCTTTTCAAGAAGTTTCTTTTTCCTAGTTATATCTCCACCATAACACTTAGCAAGAACATTTTTTTTAAGGGCTTTAATACTCTCTCTTGCTATAACTCTACCTCCTATCGCTGCTTGAATTACAATCTCAAAGAGTTGTCGAGGTATCAACCTCTTCAGTTTTTCTGTAATTTCACGACCCTTAAAATAAGCCTTGTCAGAATGAACTATTGATGACAGAGCATCTACCGGTTCTCCATTAAGAAGAATGTTTAGTTTAACAAGTTTTGATTCTCTATATCCGATGAATTCATAATCCATAGAAGCATAACCCTTTGTGAGGGACTTTAGTTTATCATAGAAATCCCATAAAATCTCATTAAGGGGTAATTCATAGGTTATTGCTACCCTATCTTTACTAATATATGAGAATTCTTTCTGAATACCTCTTTTTTTTTGACATAACTCAAATATTTGCCCGAGGTAAATCCCTGGAGTAAGTATTATAACTTTTACAAAAGGCTCCAATATCTTAAGAAATCTATCTGGTAACAAACTTGGATTATCAATATAAACTACTCTATTTCCCTCTAAGTGCACTTGATAGCTTACTGTTGGTGCTGTGCTAATAAGGGAGAGATTAAACTCTCTTTCAAGCCTTTCACAAATTATCTCCATATGGAGAAGACCAAGAAATCCACACCTAAAACCAAAACCTAGGGCAGAGGATATCTCATGTTCATAGGTAAAAGAAGCATCATTAAGTCTGAGCTTTGCAAGAGCAACCTTTAAATCTTCATATTGAACTGGATCTGTTGGATAGAGACCGCAAAAGACCATTGGCTTTACTTCTCTATAGCCAGGTAAGGGTTTATCTACAGGACGAACTGCGTCTGTAATTGTGTCGCCAATCTTTATATCAATGAGACTTTTTATATTGGCAATAACATAGCCAACTTCGCCTGCAGTGAGTTCTTCCACCTCTAACATCTTCGGAGTGAAAACACCAACTTTATAAACTTCATATTCTTTTTTAGTAGCCATTAATATAATTTTCATTCCTGGTTTAATGATACCCTCAAATACTCTAACCAAAACAATAACTCCAAGGTAATTATCAAACCAGGAATCAAAGATGAGAGCCTTTAGAGGATTAGAATCAAGGCCTTTAGGTGGTGGAATAGTATTTACAATAGCCTCTAAAACATCCTTTGTTCCTATTCCTAATTTTGCACTTGTTAATATCGCCTTAGAGCTATCTATTCCTATAACTTCTTCTATCTGTTTTTTAACAACATCTGGTTGGGCTTGGGGTAAGTCTATTTTGTTAATTACAGGGATGATTTCATGATTATGGTCAATGGCTAAATAAGCGTTAGCGAGGGTCTGAGCTTCAACCCCCTGAGTAGCATCTACTATTAAGATGCTCCCTTCACAAGCTGCTAAACTCCTTGAGACCTCATAAGAGAAATCTACATGTCCTGGTGTATCGATTAAATTTAAAACATAAGTCTTACCATCATCAGCCTTGTAATTGAGCCTCACAGCATGAGCTTTGATGGTAATACCCCTCTCCCTTTCAATATCCATCGAATCGAGCACTTGTTCTACCATCTCTCTTGCACTGATAGCACCTGTGCTTTCAAGGAGTCTATCTGCCAGAGTTGATTTGCCATGGTCAATATGAGCAATTATTGAAAAATTTCTTATATTATTTCCCATAAGATTATGAATTAAGTAATTTTCAGACCGACATTATGTTCCAAATTTTTTAAAGACGAGGGATGAGACACCTATAATTCCAGCATTATCCCCCAGAGCAGAGGGTAGAATCTTAGTATTTTCAAAAAGCTTCTTTAAAGCTCTCCTTGAAGCTTCTCTAATTGCATTTTCAACATAGATATTCCATGAACCTACTAAACCACCTGTTAGAAAAATTGCTTCAGGGCTAAAGATGTTTATTATGTTTGCAAGCCCTAAGCCAAGGCTCTTCCCTGCTTGTCTCAGGGCTTCTCGAGCCAGGTTGTCTCCTTCAAGAGCAGAATTATAAATATCTTCAGCGGTTATCTTAAAAAAATTACCACTATAAAGGTCTCGCAAAATGCTCTGTTCGCCATCTTTTAGTCTGGAGATTGCGTGTTCCACTATTGCTGTTGCAGAAGCATAAGCCTCCAGACAACCTGAGTTTCCACAGGAGCACATCAAGCCATTAGAGTTAATTGTTATGTGTCCTAACTCTGCAGCAATAGGTAATAATTTATTATCTATAATCACTCCTCCACCAATACCTGTACCAAGAGTAAAAACGACAAAGTTTCTGTAGTCTCTACCAGAACCTGCAACCTTTTCTCCATAGGCTGCTGCATTTGCATCGTTCTCAATTAATACAGGCACCTTACAATAGGACGTGATCTCTTTCACTAAATCGACTCCATTTATCTCTGGGATATTAGGAGATTTTGCAACTATTCCCTTTTCTCTATCAACAATGCCAGCTACTGCTATCCCTATACCTAAAATTTCATTAGCGTAGAGCTCATAAACCATTTTTAATAATTTACGAATGACTTCAAGCGGTTTGTCACCTGTTGGTTCTTTTAATTTGAGTATGACCTCATGATTTCTATCTATCAAAGCTAATCTTATATTAGTACCGCCGATATCTATCCCTATAGCATTATCCTTACTCAAGGTTAAGACCCCCTAGGTAAAATGAAATAGTAATTATAATAAATAGTAATTATAACAAAAGTTTGTAAATATAACTCAAATGTTCCTTTGCTTAGTAATGTGAAATTTTGGAGATTAAATAAAATTGTGTCTCTTTTATATTTATAATTCAGATATTTAGAGATAGGAAAGAGGTATGAAATTAACAGTACAGATGATAAAAAGATACAAAGATATTCTAAGAGGTTGGATATAAAAACATTAAAGCATTTGGTTTAAATGCCATTTCAAACAGTTTTTTTAGATGTAGCCACATAAGACCATAGCAGGTTCTTGTAAACTACTTAATTCTGTTTTGTTCCTATACAGAAGAATGTGCTAAGGAATATCTCAAAATATCTTATATTCATGAGAGTTTTACTCAACTATGGCAAAAAATTAATCAATAATTATTATTGAATTATTATTGAATGAATTTAAATCCCTTTGGAGTAGAAAGAAACTCACCAGCATATGTGATATGTAAAAAGATGTATCTTTCACATAAGAAATATCCCTAAGGATTAATGAAACAGATATACAAAAAAGCATAATGAGAAAGAAAAAGCAGTCTTAAAAGTATTAAGGGTAAGCGCTGGATGATATTACTGCTCTTATTTTAGCAAGACCTTTCTTAGTAAGAGAATTATAAAATTTTTTTAGAATATTTGATAGCTACACTGGTTTTAGATGGGATATTTGCTATGTAATGAATTTTGGAGTAAAATAATCTAAGTCTTTTTCAAAAAGACTGTTTTAAAACAAGCAGTGTATATGATATCAAGAAAGTTTAACCCACCTTCGCGAAAGAGAATAACACTCGCTGAGGGGCTATCTATAAATAAAATTTTTATTCTTTTATTAATTCATTTAATCATGTGCGCCTGTGCTACAACTTCAGTAGAGAGGCAGAAAGAAGCTGACTTGCACTTAACTCTTGGGCTATCTTATTTGAATGAAAATAATTATCAGATGGCATATCTGCAATTTCAAAAGGCTTATGCTATTGAGCCTAAGAATAAAGATGTTTTAAACGGGCTTGGAATTATCCATCTTTATTTTGAGGACTTGGAAAAAGCAGAAAGGTATTTTAAAGAGGCATTGGAGATCGATAAAAATTTCTCAGAAGCTCATAATAATCTGGGTTTAGTATATACTAAATTTTTAAGATGGGAAGAAGCTATTGAACATTTTAAAAAAGCTCTGGCTAATCCTATGTATAAACACCCCGAAAATGCTTATTTCAACCTTGGTAGTGCCTATTACAGATTAGGCAAATATGAAGAGGCAGTAATCGCCTATAGAAACTCCCTTAGGAGATCGCCAAATTTTGTTCTTTCTCTCTACGGTTTAGCTCTCTCTTACAATAGATTAGGTAGATATGGGGATGCCGCGGAAGCTCTTTCACAAGCTATAACAATGGATTCAAGGTATAATGGAGATAAAATGAAGTTTATAGAAGATATAAGGAATCTTTATCTTAAATCAGGTGGCGAGGATTTAGCCGATTACCTAGATATAGTTAATTATTAAAGGGTGAATAAATGGGTAAAGAGATCAGAGTAAGATTTGCTCCAAGTCCTACTGGCTATCTTCATATTGGTGGTGCAAGAACTGCTCTTTTTAATTGGCTTTTTGCAAGACACAATGCAGGGGTTTTTGTTTTAAGAATTGAAGATACTGATAAAAGCCGATCTACTGATGAATACATAGACTTAATTCTTGAAGCTATGAAGTGGCTCGGGCTTGATTGGGATGAAGGGCCCTATAGACAAACGGATAGAGTTGATATATATAGAACCTATGCAGAAAGATTAGTGAAAGAGGGCAAAGCCTATTATTGCGATTGTTCCACTGAAGAACTTGAAGCTAAAAGGCAAAAAGCTCTCTTATTGAATATGCCTACCGGCTATGACAGAAAATGTAGAGATAGGGAGATAAAACCAAAGCTTGGTTCTACCGTTATCAGGTTCAAAATGCCCTTAGAGGGTCAAACGATGGTTAACGATCTGATTAAGGGAAGAGTGCTTTTTGAGAACAGTCAGTTTGAAGATTTTATTATTATTCGTTCCGATGGGATGCCCACATATAATTTCACAGTCGTGGTTGATGATATTGATATGAAGATCTCCCATGTAATTAGGGGAGATGACCATCTTAACAATACACCAAAACAGATCCAAATCTATGAAGCTTTTGGTTCTGGAGTGCCAGAGTTTGCTCATTTACCCATGATACTTGGCTCCGACAAAAGTAGGCTCAGCAAAAGGCATGGTGCTACATCAGTTTTAGCATACAAAGATTTGGGCTATCTACCCGAAGCCCTCATAAATTATCTTGCAAGACTTGGTTGGTCCTATGGAGATCAAGAAATCTTTACAAAAGAAGAGTTAATAAAACTTTTCTCTATTGAAAATATTGGCAAATCAGCTGCTATCTTCAACCCTGAGAAGTTACTCTGGCTTAATAGCCATTACATTCGTAATGGAGATTCAGTAAGACTTGCAGAGCTGGTCAGACCCTTTTTAGTAAAGAAAGGAATAGTTTCTGAGGTCGAAAGTATCGATATAGAATGGCTTTCAAAAGCATTAGAGTTACTCAAAGAACGTTCGAAGACCCTTGATGAGCTTGCAGATTCTCTGAGATATTTTATTGTTGAAAATGTAGAGATACCTCCACAATTGGCTAAAAAATTTTTTACCTCAGAAACCCTAAAGTATTTAGGGCAGATAATTACTGCTCTTTCAAAGATAGATAATTTTCAGAGAGAGGAAATTCAAAAACTGTTCATTAACATTTCAGAAAGAAATAACGTAAAGCTTAGTGTTATTGCTCAACCAGTACGACTTGCAATTACTGGTGGGACTGCAAGCCCCGGGATCTTTGAGTTAATTGAGGTTATTGGAAAAGAAAAGGTTCTTAAAAGACTAAACAGGGTGGTTGACCAGTTTAATATCCCTGTATCTCAGTCTTAGGATTATTTTAAAACTTAAAAAGATTAATCTTGATAGAATTAATTCAAAATAATCACAGATTTTAAAATTGTAATTAGAAAACTTTACAAGCTAAAGTAACCTTTAATCAGAATTTTTTCCGAATATTTATTACAAAATAAAGGTTCCTATAAATAAGATCTACAAGTTTTTGATCCATGATTGAGAATGAGAGAAGTTTTTCCCATTCAAAGGCTTTAATGTTCAGATGGTTTATATTATTAATATAAAGCATAAAAGACTCTTTAGCTTGGCATTTTCTCATCACGAAGGGTTCTATCATTAAGAAGAGACTTACCTTAATATATTGGAGTAGCTTAAAGATGAAAAAAGCTTTAACAATTGCAGGTTTTGATCCTACCGGTGGAGCAGGAGTACAGCAAGATTTAAAAGTTTTTCAGCATTTTGGTGTATATGGACTTTCTGTTTTGTCTGCCATAACAGCTCAAAATACTTATGAGGTTAAATATATAAGTGCTGTAGATAAAAAGTCTTTTGAAGAACAATTATATACTTTATTGAGCGACATTAAACCTGATGCTCTAAAAACGGGCATGTTGTTTTCTAAAGACATAGTAAAAGTCGTCGCAAAAGTAGTTAGAGATTTTGAATTACAAAATTTAGTGGTGGATCCTGTTACAGTTTCATCGGCAGGGACTCCATTAATTGAGGAAGGAGCATTAGATATTATCAAAATTGAATTGTTCCCCTTAGCTAAAGTGATTACCCCAAATATCTATGAGGCTTCAGTGCTATCAGGCATAAGAATTGAAAATTTCGACGATATGAAAAGGGCTGCTTATACTCTGAGAGAAACAGGAGTAGAAATAGTAGTTATTACAGGAGGACACATATCGGATATAGAAGTTGAGGAGAGTTTTAAAGCTAAAAGTATAGATTTATTTTACGATGGTAAAGATTTTCAGTATTATAAAGGAGAGAAAATAACTGGTGAGTATCATGGGACAGGTTGTGCTTTTTCTGCTGCAATCACAGCCTTATTAGCAAAGGGACTTACGGTAGTTCTTGCCATGGAGAGAGCCAAGTATTTTGTCACTAAAGCCATCGAGAATGCCCATATCCTTGGTAAAGGCATGAAAATATTGAATATCGATGTCGAGAGATAAAACCTTCTTTCAATGCCAAGTTTGCGGTTATAGCTCACCTAAGTGGTTAGGAAGATGCCCTGATTGTAATAGTTGGGGAAGTTTTACTGAGGAAAAACAAATAATTAAGATTTCAAAGCCTTCCCTATCTCAACCAAAGTTGATGCTTTTAAGTGAGATATCTCAAGTTAAAGAAAAAAGGAGAACGACAGGCATAGGGGAGTTCGATAGGGTGTTAGGGGGTGGGATCGTTGATGGAGCTGTTATTTTAATCGGTGGTGACCCGGGCATTGGCAAATCTACCTTACTCCTACAGGTCTTAGCAAATATTGCTGAAGAAGGTAGAAAAAGGGGTGAAGATTCAAAAGTTGCGTTATATGTTTCTGGAGAGGAGTCGCCAGAGCAGATTAAGTTAAGAGCAGAAAGGTTACTTATAAATTCTTCTGAAATTATACTGTATCCAGAGACCCTAATTGAGAATATTATTGATATCTCTCAAAAACTTAAGCCATCTGTAATAGTGATAGATTCAATTCAGACTGTGTATACAGAAGAAATTACTTCTGCACCTGGTTCAGTTAGCCAGATTCGAGAGTCTACATCAAAACTTATGCAATATGCTAAAAAGACTGCTACACCATGTTTTTTAGTAGGACATGTCACAAAGGAGGGTGCAATTGCAGGTCCAAGAGTTTTGGAACATCTGGTGGATGTTGTTTTATATTTTGAAGGTGAGAGAGGTCACAGTTACAGAATAATAAGAACTGTAAAAAACAGATTTGGATCTACAAATGAAATAGGCGTTTTTAATATGACTGACCATGGTCTTATAGAGATAAGTAATCCATCGGAGTTATTTCTTTCTGAGAGACCTTCGGATGTGACTGGTTCTACAGTTATCGCGAGCATAGAAGGGACACGTCCTCTATTGGTAGAAGTACAGGCTTTAGTTTCCCCTACAAATTTTGGAATGCCAAGAAGAACCTCTATGGGTATAGACTTTAATAGGTTAAACCTTCTGATTGCGATTTTAGAAAAAAAAGCTAGTTTGCAATTAAGCAGTATGGATATTTTCGTTAATATTGTAGGTGGTTTAAGGATTGTTGAGCCTGCTGCAGATTTAGGGATTATTGCATCTTTAGTCTCTTCATTTCGAGAGGTACCAATAGATCCAACAACTGTTTTTTTCGGCGAGGCAGGTTTAGCTGGCGAGGTGAGAGCAGTAGGTATGGCTGAACAAAGACTTAAAGAAGCATCCAAAATAGGTTTTAAAAGAGCTATAATTCCAGAAGGGAACAGAGAAAGATTAAAGAATGACTTTGGCCTGAATGTGGAGGGGTTCAAAAATATAGTAGATTTTGTTGAACTATTAAGATAGTGATTGTTAAGATTTAATGTAAGGCTTAAAATTGAATTACTCTTATCTAATGTACGGTATTAATGTCTTCACTTAAAAATTAGGGTCTTTTAATGAATTTGCTTTTCAATAATTAAATGCTTCGTAAAATACCTTATATTCTTCTGCTTTTATTTATTTTTAATGCTTCCTCATGCACTTTTCACCATTTTGAGATGCCTTTCCACGATAAGGGAGATATTGAGGAACTTTTAAGAGTTTTGTCAAGAGTTTCTGTTATAGAGGCTGTTTTATCTTTGGAGTATGAGAAATATCCTAACAGCTTACAAGGTGATGCCTCTTTGTTTATTTCCGAGAAAGACCTTGAACTAAAAATTTATTATCTTGGTTTTTCAGTGGGTTATCTCAAAGAGACTAATGGGTTTATAGAGTCTTCTTATCCCTTAGACAGAGGCAAGATCAAACTAATGATTGAGGGTCTAAGAAACTGCTTTTTTTGGTGGAAAATAGATGATTATATAATAAAAGATGAAGAGGAATTTTTTGTCATCAGAAATTATAATCGAAGGGTCTATATATCCAAAAAAGAAATGCTTCCTGCTAAACAGGTCATTTATCTTGATAATGGAGATCAATTGGTGATTCAATATGAAAGACCTGCAAAGATAGATTTCCCGAATGAAGTTCCCAACTCTCTACCTTCTTGGTATCAATCAAGAATGAAAATACAATTGAATAATCATTTGCTTCGAATAAAGATAGACTCCTATAATTTGACTTTTAATGCGAATAACTCCTATAAGGGAATTTATTAAAAGGAGGGCTTTATTATGTCCAGGAGTATAATCTCAGAGACATGCATTACTTCGGTAGATTTCAATCGCTGGATACCAAACACATTTATGATTAGCCCAAATAATGATAGAACGGCTTTTCTCGCTAAAGACGGCAAAAAGTTATATGCCGTTTGCGATTCAGTAGAGGGTAAAAGATATGATCATATTATACAGGACAGTTTAATTTTCAGTCCTGACGGTGAAAATTTTGCATATATAGCTACCAGTGGGAAAAAATATGTCGTTGTCAAAGGTTTTAATGAAGTTGGTATTTATGAAGATATTAGTAAAGGCTCTTTAACCTTCAGTCCTGTTGGTGCAAGATTGGCTTATGTTGTTAAAGAAGGTAACAAATTTTTTGTTGTTATAGATGGTCAAGAAAAGAGACGTTACGATACCATAGGGAAAGGTCCCTTAGTTTTTAGCCCTGATGGGAGCAGGATAGCTTACGTTGCTTACAGAGGTAAAAAGTGTTTTGTCGTCTTAGATGACCGCGAAAAGAAAGAGTATGATTATATTGTCGAAAAGAGTCTCACCTTCAGCCCTGATAATAAAAGATTTGCTTATGTAGCCTATTTGGGCAAAAAGTGTTTCGTTGTTGTTGATGATGAAGAGGGGGAACCTTTTGATGACATAAGAGATGGTAAACTTATATTTAGTCCTGACAGTAAACATCTCGCTTATATTGGTTTAACAAATGGAGCATGTACTGTTGTTTTAGATGGCAAGATTAAAAAGTTTTACAGAAGCATCGCTCGAGATAGCTTGGTCTTCAGTAATGACAGTAAAAGGCTTGGTTATGCAGCTATAAGAGACGATGCAAGTGTGGTAGTTATTGACGATCAAGAGAGTAAAGCTTTTGAAGGGATAGGAACTGGTACTCCTGTCTTCAGTCCTAATAGTAAAAGAGTTGCGTATATTGGTAAGTTGGGTAATAAATGCTATGTTATAGTTGACAATGAGCTTTTTGCTGTTCATGATGACATAATAAAGGACACACTTATTTTTAGTCCAGACAGTGAGAGAATTGCTTATGTCGCGTTAGCGAGAGTTAGAAAGTTATTCTCTAATGATAAATGCTTTGCAGTAGTAGATAAGCAGGCAGGCCAGTTATATGAAGATATAAAAGAAGGTACTCTCCTTTTTAGTCCTGATAGCCGAAATATAGTGTATGTAGCCTGGAAGAAGTTAGGTTATTATGTAGTAATCAATGAAGATGAAGGGCGAGAATACGATACTGTTGTATTAACATATACTTTACAAAATAATAGAAAGGTTTTAAATGGTTTTAGCTTCAATGATAGTGGTAATTTACAATATTTTATCTTTCTGGACAAGTATCTTTATAAGATTGAGGAAAAGCTCTCATAGAATCTTTTTTAGATGAAGACGTTTTACTTTTAGCAAAACTGCAAAACTTTTAACTCATTTTTCGCATTAATGCGAAAAAAATACCTAAATTCTACTTACGAAAACCTATTTTTCAACATCTCACATCTGGCATACCAGTTGCAGTCTTACTTTCAAAAAGCTAAAAAGGGCAAGAGTATGTATAACATTTTAGAGGAAGTAATAGGATTCATAAAGAAAGTTCCACCTTTTCAGTTTTTAGATGAAGATACTCTTAGGAAAATAACTGAGGATGTTTCAATGGATTTCTACCCAAAGGGAACAACTATTGTTTATCAGGACGGTCCCTTGGGTGAATATATAAGGGTTATAAAGAAGGGTGCAGTTAAAGTGACTATTGGTTTTAGCGAGGCTGAAGAGGTAGTAATTGACTATAGAGAAGAAGGTGAGTTAATAGGTTACCTTGCTCTTCTGAATTCATCCAAATCAAAAGCTAATGTTGTAGCTATAGAGGATACAGTATGTTATCTTTTGAGGGTTGATGTTATTGCTGAGCTTATGAAGGTAAATCCGCAAGTCAATGAGTTCTTTCAGAAATCCTTTTTGAATAAATTTTTGGACAAAGCTTATAAAGAGCTTCACAGCAAAAATCGACCTTATAATATAGGCTGGAATTTACTTTATACTACCTCCATAGATGAAGTAGGAAGTAAGAAAGTAGTTACAGCGCCTCAAGACATTTCAATAAGAGAAGCAGCGACTATTATGTCTATGAATAAAATAAGCTCTGTAGTTCTTGTGAATGATAATAATATGCCTGTTGGGATTATTACTGATAGAGATTTAAGAGAAAAGGTTGTTGCTAAAGGAAGAAATTTTGATAGTCCAGCTAAAGATATAATGAGCTTACCCTTTTTAAGGGTAGATGCTCAAGAAACCTTATTTGAAGCTCTTTTAAAGATGATAAAACATAATGTACACCATCTCCCAATAGTAAAAGATGGTGCTGTAACAGGGATCTTAACAAACCATGATGTGATTTTATTTCAGGGAACCTCCCCGATTGCTTTAGCTAAGGACATCGAAAGCCAAAAAGATATTGACGGACTCGCTCCATTAGCACTAAGAATCGAAAATATAGTTAATCTATTGCTACATGAAAACTTACGTGCTACAAATATTGGAAGGGTGATTGCTGAGCTTAACGATAGAGTAATCAGTAAAGTTATTGAGATAGCAGAACTTAAATATGGCAAACCACCTGTCCCTTATTGTTGGATAGTATTTGGGAGCGAGGGCCGTAAGGAGCAGGCGTATAAGACGGATCAAGACAATGCAATAATATATAAAGACCCTGATACAAACAGTGAAGACATAGAAGTAAAAAAGTATTTTGCAGAGTTTACAACTTTTATACACGAACAATTACTAAAATGTGGTTTTCCTATCTGCCCTGTCAATTATGTGGCTAGCAATCCTAAGCTTTGCCAGTCTTTGAAGGTCTGGAAGAGAAATTACGCTGACTGGATTCTTGAATTAAGGAATGGCTCTATTATGCATTCCCCAATATTCTTTGATTTTCGACCTGTTTATGGAGATTTTGATTTAGCCTATAAATTGAGAGAAGAAATCAATTATTACTTAAGGGAGCAAAGAGTATTTTTTGGATATATAGCAAACAGAGCTGTAAGGAATATGCCACCCTTAGGGTTTTTAAAGACTTTTGTGGTAGAAAAAAGTGGTGAATATAAGGATAAACTTAACCTCAAAACTAAAGGCATAGCACCAATTGTAGATATGATTAGGTTGTTTGCTCTTGAAAAACAAGTTAATGAGACATCCACTCTTGAGAGGATAGAAGTTTTAAAAGATAAACATCAAATAGTAGCTGAATATGCAGAGGAACTCGTACACTCCTTAGAATTCCTAATGATGTTAAGAATGAGAAATCAGTTCGAACAAATCAAGCAGAGATCACCAGTGGATAATTTTATCGACCCAGAAACGTTAACTAACTTAGAGAAAAAGACAATTAAAGAAGCTTTTAATGTAATCTCTAAGGTCCAGGACCTGCTCATAGAGAGATATAAACCCATGATCTTGTAAGGTTTACTATGTATTTTACGAAAAAGGAACGCCCCATTATAGACAAAGACGGCAATATTACCAGCCAAAGGTATGTTGTAATTGATACCGAACTTACAGGTCTCAATGAACAAAGAGATTCAATTGTGTCAATAGGTGCTGTAAAGATGGATGGTAGACTTATAAAGATGACTCAAGCTTTTCACAGGCTGATAAAACCTACAACTTCCCTAACATCCAAAAGTATCATAATTCACAAGATTACACCCTCTGAGGTTGAGCAAGAACCTACAATAGATAAGGTTATAAGTGAATTTCTTGAGTTTTCTGAAGATAGGATTATCATTGGACATTTTGTCGCTATAGATATGACTTTCATTAATAAGGAGGTGAGAAGAGTCTTAGGAACTACAATACCAAATCCAGTCATGGATACTTCCTATATTTATAATTACCTTAAGAAAAAGTATCCAAAAAAGACAATTTTCTTTACCTATCCTGGCGAAATGGAATTATACGAGATGGCAAAAAAATTTGGAATAACCTGTGAAAGCAGCCATGATGCCCTAAGCGATGCCTTTGTTACTGCCCAGCTCTTCCAAAGATTCATACCTATGCTTCTCGGTATAGGTATTTGCCGGATAGGTGAGCTATTAAGTTTAGCTAATCCCTTTAGTAAAGAAGCCAGATATAGGTTATCTGGGGAAATGCCAAATTTTTAATTTTAATAAAAAAACATAATTAAGGAGGTTTTTGATGAGAAGAGATCAAATTTTGCAAGACCCTGATTTTAAGGAGTTGAAAAGCAGCAAATGGAAAGTTTCCATAATACTTGGAAGCATTGTG
Source organism: uncultured Thermodesulfovibrio sp. (assembly GCA_964411065.1). GTDB lineage: Bacteria > Nitrospirota > Thermodesulfovibrionia > Thermodesulfovibrionales > Dissulfurispiraceae > DYHD01. The sequence continues at coordinate 11,280 of CAYPJO010000003.1, read as the reverse complement.
ATGATTTTGTATTTCGGCTTTGTCCTGTTGATGGCTTATAATAAGCCTTTATTCGCTAATAAGGTTTTAGGGATATATGTAGGGATACCAATTGGAGTTTTCGTATTAGTATCTACTATTTTAATAACTGTGGTTTATGTATTATGGGCAAATAGTAATTACGATGTCCTTGTTGAAAAGGTCAAAGAAAAGATAAGGGGGTAAAAAATGACAGAACAAGCTACTGCATTAGGACAAGTTAATGCTGAAACAATATTTTTCTTTTGTATATTCATGTTTGCTACTCTTGGGATCACCTATTGGGCTTCAAAAAGGACGAAAACAGCAAGTGAATTTTATGCTGCAGGCAGATCCATAACAGGCTTTCAGAACGGCTTAGCCCTTGCTGGCGATTACATGAGTGCTGCATCCTTCTTGGGGATAGCGGGCTTAGTGGCAATGAGGGGTTATGATGGCCTCTTATTTTCAGTAGGATGGTTAGTAGGCTGGCCAATTTTGCTACTTTTTATAGCTGAACCATTAAGAAATCTTGGTAAATTTACATATGCAGATGTAGTTGCCTATAGACTCAGCCAAAAGCCGGTTAGGACATGTGCTTCTATTGCAACTCTTATCACAGTGATTTTTTATCTTATTCCTCAGATGGTTGGTGCAGGAACTTTAATAAAGCTACTTCTCGGTTTTCCTTATGAGTTGTCAGTCGTAATAGTTGGAGTTGCTATGATTTCCTATATTTTGTTTGGTGGCATGCTCGCTACTACATGGGTTCAAATCATTAAAGCTGGTCTCCTCATTGGTGGTGCAACATTAGTCGTGGTAGCCTCTCTCTTTGCTTTTGATTTTAACTTACCACAGCTATTTAATACAGTTGCCACAAAATATGGTGAGTCCGCATTCTTACCTGGACTTCTTGTTGCTAATCCTATTGACACTGTATCGTTGGGAATAGCTTTAATGATTGGTGTTTGTGGTTTGCCTCACATCCTCATGAGATTCTATACTGTTCCTGATCAAAAAGCAGCCAGAAAGTCTGTTGCCTGGGCTACAGGTTGGATAGGTTATTTCTATATACTCACCTTTATAATTGGCTTTAGTGCTTGTGCACTTGTGGGCAGAGAAATAATTCAGAAATTCGATAAGGGTGGCAATATGTCTGCCCCTCTTCTTGCAGAAGTTCTTGGTGGAACTCTATTCTTAGGCTTCTTAGCTGCAGTCGCTTTCGCAACAATATTAGCGGTCGTTGCAGGATTAACTCTTGCTGGTGCAGCAGCTTTGGCTCATGATCTTTACTCAAATGTCATTCGTCGTGGTGCTGCAACTGAGAAGGAATCAGTTAAGGTTGCTAAACTCTCAACCCTTTTATTAGGAGTTGTTGCTATAACTCTTGGTATAATCTTTAAAGGTCAAAATGTGGCCTTCCTTGTTGGTTTGGCCTTTGCTATCGCAGCAAGTGCTAATTTCCCGGCACTATTTATGTCTATGTTCTGGAAAAGGTTTACAACGAGTGGAGCAGTAATAAGTCAGTTGACAGGATTAATAGCATCAGTTGGTTTAATCTGTTTGAGCCCCACCGTTATGGTTGATATATTAAAGATGAGTGAACCGATCTTCCCTCTAAAGAACCCTGCAATTATATCTCTGCCACTGGCTTTTATAGCAGGTTATGTTGCTTCTATCTTAACGCCTGATAGAAGAGCTCAGGAAATGTATGAGGAAGAAAAGCTCAGAACTTATATTGGAGTAGGGGCTGAGAAATAAGAATACTATATATCGAAAAAGAGGCTGTAAAAAGATTTTACAGCCTCTTTTTTGTTTTTGGCGATTCTATTTCACTTTCAACTAAAAAGCCTTGTTTTTGAGCTTTAAACTCGATTTTTAAAAGGCTGAATTTATCCTTCATATGCAGAATTTTTTGTTAAGAAATTAGTAAAATTCTTCTAAAGTCCTTAAAGTCTTTGCTCTATCGAAAGGTTGAGCGATAAGAGGTTTATCTTTGATTACTGGTAATTTCTCCTCGAAGGTCTTACGATTATTATTTTTATAAATGATACCTATAGGGATTTTATCGCCCCACTCAAGAGCTTTTCTAAAGGCTTCATGTCTATCTTCAAAATTGTAATCAGGTTCGATATAGTAAATTCTTTCTTTATACCACTCATAGGTATTTATTTTGTTGAAAGTTACACATGGTTGTAATATATCGAGGAGTGAAAAACCTTTATGATTAATTGCCTCTTTCATTAAGATTTTAAGGTTATTAATATCACCAGAGAAACCCCTCGCCACAAAACTGCAATCCAATGCTACTGCTAAAGCTAAAGGATTGAGCGGTTCTGATATTACACCAAAAGGTTGGTTTTTTGTAATCATCCCTTTTAAAGTGGTCGGAGATGCTTGTCCTTTTGTGAGGCCATATATTTGATTATTATGAACAAAGAGTTTTACATCAATATTTCTTCTGATAGAATGAATGAGGTGATTACCCCCTTCACCGTAACAGTCTCCATCGCCAGCCACTGCGAACACAAGCATTTTGTTATTAGATAGTTTGATGCCTGTAGCAACTGGTAAAGAACGCCCATGCAAACCATTAAAAGTATTGCACTTTAAATAATGCGGAAATTTGCCAGCTTGGCCAATTCCAGAGACAATTGTAAATTGATAGGGCTTTATATTTAATTCAACCATCACCTCTTTAAAGGCTTTTAATATGCTGTAGTTTCCACATCCTGGGCACCATGCAGGTGTTTCACCTTTAAAATCTTCAATAGTTACCATTTTGTCTCCTATAAAATTTACATTTACTGCTTAATTTATATAATTATATAACAAAATTTTTTTTCAAAAAAAATTTATATAAAATTATGACCCTATTATTGAATTCTTCTTTTTAAAATTTCATGATGCTCATATTTTAATATCTTCAAGTATTTTCCTTTCTCATTCTGATTCTACATTTTTGTCACAAAGGCAGAATAAATAAAGCATACAAAATTGTAGAGAATTACAAAAAAGTTAGTCGATTCTCTACAAAAAACCTAATAATATCAATAGTTTTTATTTGGCACGAATTTAGCACTCCAATAAACTAAATAACTAAAACTTTATGGAGGTGCTTTAATGAAAAGTTTAAGGTGTATCGTAGTAATAATGATTCTTTTTCTTCCTCTTTCTATGGTTCAGGCCGAAGAATCAAAGGGGGATGAGAGAGTTACCGGAAGTATAAGTACAGGTGTTTTTAACAGATTTGTCTTTAGAGGTTATGAATTAAGTTCCGGTAGCATCATAATTCAGCCTTCAATTACCGTATCTTACAAAGGCTTTTCTATTAGTTATTGGGGTAACATTGACACAAATGAGAGGCAAACACAAAGTTTCGTACCTGACAGACCTGGTAGAAAAAGCTTTAATGAGTCTGATCTTACTCTCAACTATACCTATGCAATTGACAAGCTTTCCCTTACTGCTGGGTACATTTACTATGGTACGAAGTATGCTGATGAAACAGAGGAAGTTTTCTTAAGTGCAAGCTATGATATTATTTCAAAACCTACACTTACAATTTACCGTGACATCTCTACCTATCCTGGCACTTATATTAATTTATCTTTTTCCCATTCTTTTGAGGTCTATAAGGATATTACCCTTGATCTTGCAGCATCCTTTGGCTACTTCAAAGGTGATGATTCTTACTGGAGAACCTATGAAAGTGCTACAGGTGATTATACAGGCAAGAAGTACAGTGGCTTTCATGATGGAAAACTTCAAGCAGGTCTTACAATTCCGGTTATGAAGAATGTAACTATTCAGCCTGTTGTCCAATACTGGTTTCCACTTTCAAATAAGGCAAAAAGAATTGTTGATGGAAATCCCTACAACCACAATGGACATCTTGATGATACATGGGTAGCAGGATTAAATATAACATTTAGCTTTTAGGGAGGAAGGAAATGAAAAAATTAATAACTATATTTGCGCTAATTTTGATGGCCTTACTTTTATCAACAAATTTAATATTCGCTGAGGGGGAAACTCCTCAGCCTCAAGCACAGCCTGAGGCTCAACCTCAGCCAAAGCTTGACACAGGTGATACGGCATGGATGATTGTAGCAACAGCTCTTGTTATGCTTATGACTGTACCAGGACTTGCACTCTTTTATGGTGGTCTTGCAAAGAAAAAAGATGTTTTAAACACAATCGCTATGTCTTTCATTAGTTACTGTATAGTTAGCTTTCTCTGGATAGCCTATGGATATAGTTTAGCCTTTTCAGATGATATTGCTGGGTTAATTGGTCGTCTTGATAAAGTTTTTCTTACTGACGTTAAGATTGACTCAATCCAGGGGACGATACCAGAAATTTTGTTTTCAATATTTCAATTAACCTTTGCAGCTATTACTGTTGCACTTATAAGTGGTGCATATATTGAGAGGATTAAATTCTCTGCGTGGATGCTCTTTTGCGTTTTATGGATGAGTCTTGTTTATGTTCCTGTTGCACACTGGGTGTGGGGAGGAGGTTTTCTTGCAGATATGGGCGCTCTCGATTTTGCTGGTGGCACAGTTGTCCATATAAATGCAGGAATTGCAGCTTTAGTAGGGGTATTGTTTCTTGGCAGAAGAAAAAACGTATCCCTTGTGCCTAATAATCTCACTCTTGTTGCTATCGGTGCGGCTCTTCTATGGTTTGGATGGTTTGGTTTCAATGCAGGAAGCGCAGTCGCATCAAACGGACTTGCTGCTCAGGCTTTTGTAAATACAAATACTGCTACAGCTATAGCAGCTCTAAGTTGGATGTTTACAGAGTGGGCTTTTTCTAAGAAGCCCACAGTTCTCGGCATAGCCTCAGGCATGATTGCAGGACTTGTGGCGATAACACCTGCAGCCGGCTTCGTTAATGTAGTTAGTTCTATTATTATTGGTGCTATAGCTGGTTTCATCTGTTATTTGAGCGTCACATCACTAAAACCTAAATTGGGATATGATGATGCTCTTGACGTCTTTGGTATCCATGGGGTAGCTGGTATTATTGGTGCTATTTTGACAGGTGTTTTTGCAGATCCTGCAATTAACGAGGCAGGGAAAGGATTACTATATGGAAATGCAGGGCAGGTAATGACTCAGATTATTGCTGTTGTTGTTACCATAATCTATACAGCAATATTAACAGCTCTGATATTTCTCGTAATTAAAATAGTTATGAAGATAAGGATCGAAGAAGATCAAGAGGTCACAGGGCTTGACTCTCTTGAGCACAATGAGAAGGCTTATAATTTATAAAAGGAGTTGTAGAGATGAAAAAAATAGAAGCTATAATTAAGCCTTTCAAGCTTGAAGAGGTAAAAGAGGGACTCGTTTTATTAGGTATACAAGGAATGACTATCACAGATGTTAGAGGTTTTGGCAGACAAAAGGGCCATATAGAAGTTTATAGAGGCTCTGAATTAGAAGTCCTCTTTATTCCTAAGGTTAAGGTTGAGGTTATAGTGCCAGACAATATGGTTGATAAAGTCATCCAGACTATAAAAGATAGAGCTTATACGGGTTCCATAGGAGATGGGAAAATTTTCGTAACTCCTGTAGAGGAGACTATTAGAATACGAACTGGTGAAAAGGGAGAAGAGGCAATTTAAAAGATAATCTTAAATTAGATCTCAGAATAAAAGGGCTATGGGTTTGACCGATGCCCTTTTATTCTTCAAAAGGACATGACGTTTTTATTAAATTGAAGCTTAATATAATAATTCAAATATGGCATTCACTGGTTGCTTATAAATAAACATGACTCATGGGAGGTTTAATTTGTATAATTCATTAGTCAAAAATTATTGTTGCCCTAATTCAGAATAGATCTATTAATAAAAAAATGGATGCAGATATTGAATCTCTAAAATCAGAGATTAAAAGATTAAGAAGAACCTTAAATAAGCTCACCCCTCCGATTCAAGTTATGATAAAGAGAAGGGGATTCAAAATTTATAAGAAAGATCCAGGGGATGATCTTTTTATACCAGAACAAAAATTTATCGATAATTACTATGAGATGATGAAAAAGTATTCTTTCCGCTTGTTTCTTAGGGATGTCATAAAAAATCAGCCTGCCTTTACAATACAACAGGTCACAAGATATGCTACAAAGGAGGTTACAGCTCAGTATCTATCTTTCTTAAAAGAGATTGGTTTAGTTACGATAGAGCAAGGCATTTATAGAATTTTAAAATATCCTATCCGTAGTTTCGGTGAAACTCTGGAATGGTTTGTGGCGGAAATATTGAAAAGAGAGTTCTCTATGGAGTGTATAAGAGGTGTAAAGCTTGAAAAAAGATTGATCGGTGGAGATTACGATCTTTTATCGAAATTTAATGGTTCTATACTCTATATGGAAGTTAAATCTTCCCCACCTAAACAGATATATAATAGTGAGATAAGAGCTTTTTTAGATCGAGTCTTTGACTTCATGCCTGAACTTGCTATTTTCTTTGTGGATACTGAATTGAGGATGAAAGACAAAATAGTCCTCCTCTTTGAGGAGGAGGCAAGGGCGAAGTTAGACAAAAGTATCATTTGCAATAGGGTTGAAAGGGAGATTTTTGAACTCCCTTTGGATTTGAAGGAATTACCTAAAATATTTATAATAAACTCAAAAGATAGCATCATAAATAATATTCAAACTGTTCTATCACATTATTTTAAGACAAAGGGAGCTTAAGCACCCGGAGGGATGAAATGAGTGAAAAAAAGGATATTTGTATAATTTGCGCATATCGGGAGAACTGTCAAAAAAGGTTCTCTCTAAAAGCTGGTCAAAAATGCATTGAATTTGTAAGGGATTTACTTATTAAGGATGATACAACACACGCAATAGAGGAGAAGAAGGCTGGAAAAAAATAGATCTTTCTCAGGATTAAATGAAATTGAGCAAAAAGACTTAGTTTAATAGAGTGAGTTAAATATAGACTTATATTCTTAAGCAGAAAAAATTGTTATTCTCAGAAAGTGGAGCTTAAGAGGGATATTAACAGGAACCAAAGAGAAGTAAACTAAGCTCTACAGAAAGCTCATCCATTGACTATAGAATTTAAGCTCTTTAATAGGCATGAAAATTCTTCACTATCAATACCTTTTCTAATATAGTTGATTACTTTACTCTGTAACAAAACGCCCTTATGATAAAGATCTTTTCTGACAGTATCAAGGGTTTTCCAATTTTTGTGAATTTTAAACCCTTTTAGAGCTTGACTTAATTCTGGATAGAGAGTTTTGCGAAAAATTTCTAAGTAGGATTGATAAAAACAGAGACTTCCTATGTCCTCTTTTTCAATGATCTTTTTGAGGGGTCCTTTGTCAGAAGTATCAGCAATCATATCTTTGAGGTTTCTTAGACAATGCTCTACTTTTACATCTTCAGTCTTTAGAATTATTTCTCTCCATTCTTCGTTAACCTCTTCTGCTTCAGCTAGTTCATGATCTACAATTAACTCTGCATAATACAAAGCGAGACTATCGAGTTTCTCTGTAAATTCGTCGGTTATATCACAGGCTGGAGTTATTCCTACTTTAGAAAAGATATTCTCAAAGAAATTATTTTTTCTGCATCCTAACTCCAAAAACATCTCCCAAAGAAGAGCTAATAATTGTTCAAGCCTTATAAAAATTTGTTTGCCCTGTAGCATACCTGAAGATATAAACAAGTCTCTGGCAAATTCTTTTTTAACATAGTAAATAACATAGTCGCCTTTTTTATATGAAGAGTGAAGTTCACCAAAAAAGAATATTGGTTTTTTGTAAAGACCAAAACCGGCTCCGTAGATGAGATTGTGCTTTATCAAAAGAGAATTAATAGTTGCAACTTCGAAGGGATGTAGAATAAGACCATCAATCTCCAAATTTCTAAAATCCTCTTCTTCAATCTTTGCCCATAGAACCTCTTTTTCAGTGATCCATTCTCCAATCTTTTGCTGATCTACCTTTGACCAAGGATACAGATTATATTCAGATTTATATAATTCTCTCAATCTTAGAAGTAGCCCGCAGAGGGAAAAATAGCCCCAGTATTTTGCATCAGAGATGTCACAATTATATTTTATCTGTCGGGATATATTCTCTATATACATTGCTATTTGGCTTTCTTAGAGTATTGTGTAATTAAATACACACAGCAACCCAAAGCTATAAAAAATACCAAAATGTAAGATAATTTTAGATATTCCTCTGGCAAATATTCATATAACCCTGTAATTCCAAAGATGATAAATATTGTTCCAGCTATCCACTTTATGATTTTTTCTGGCATTTTTTTAAGCATCGTAGAGCCAGCGAATATACCTAAAGCATTAGCTATAACCATACCCAAGGTTGTTCCAAGCCATACAGGGATGAATAGATTATAATCAGCTGCAAGAGCTATAGTTGCAAGCTGTGTTTTATCACCTGTTTCTGCTATAAAAAATGCAATAAAGACGGTCCAAAAAGGTGTTAACTTTTGTTTCTGATTCTCGCAAGCTCTTTCATCTCCCTTTAAGGTCCAGAGTCCAAAAATGATAAAACCCAAAGCTGCCCCGATTTTTACATAACTCATAGGGAAAATAGTTGTTAAATAATTACCAAAGGCTACTGCTACAAGATGGTTGATAGAAGTTGCCCAGAAAACTCCCCACATTACTGTCTGCCAAGGATATTTTGTGGCAAAACATATAGCAAGCAACTGAGTTCTGTCTCCTATCTCGGCAAGGACTACAAATATTAGGGATGTTAAAAAGGCTATCACAAAAGTTTAAGGTATCTGATTATTTAGAAGTCAAGAGAAATTCTTTAAGAAATTTTAATGATTTTTTCTGCTATATCCGAATCTTTCTTCAAAAACCTGTGCAATAAGGTTATCTACAGGGGCATAGTCATCAGTAAGAAGAATTGCTTTTCTTCTATTAATGAAATCTGAGATCATGCTTTCTGGCACAATTGCTGCGGTGGCTTCGCTTTGAAGTTCATTTTTTACAAAGGTATCAAAATCATTTATGTTAAAACTACCATTACTTGCAAGAACTATAAAGGTACTGATACCAATATTCTCAAAATCGTGGCTTACTGAGAGAAGATGAACATTTTGATCTCCAAAAACAGCTCTTAAAGTCTTTAAATAGGAAGGGAGGAAAGAACCTGTCTTAAAATTATCTATAATATTTGTTAGAATTATACCATTTGGAGTTAAAATGTTTTTAAGCTGTTGAGCGAATTCTTTTGTGGTAAGGTGATATGGGACTGAAAGATCATTGTAAGCATCTAAAAAGATGACATCGTATTTTTCTTTGCAATTCATTACATACCATCTTCCATCAGTGTTAAAGGATTTTATACGTGTGTCTTTGGGTAAACCGAGATACTTATATGTAACTTTTGTGACCTCTGGATCTATCTCTACCACATCGATCACTGAGTTGGGATAATATAATTCCATATACCTTGGGAAGGTATAACCCCCTCCACCAATAGTTAAAGTCTTGAAATTTTCTTCTCTCTTAAATTTCCATTTTAAGACATCCCTGTAAATTCTTTCGTACTTATATTCAATATGAAGTGGATTCTCAAGACAGACATATGAATGGGTAAGGTTGTCTAATATGAGTGCTTCCAATGGTGTCTCGCCATCAGAAGAAACGGTCTTTTTAATTTTTATTGTGTAATAATCACTTTCGGTATAGAAATAGGTATCCTTTGTGAGAGGGACTCTCACTGCAAGGTCATAAATTCCGAATAATAAAAAAGGAGGAATTATAAAGTATACCACACTGATTTTCTTTGTTCTATAGAAAATAGCGACAAAAAATCCTGTTATGATTAATATGACACCCATTAGTAGAATTACATTACGAGCACCCATAAAGGATATGAAGAAGAAGCCTGCAGCAAATGTTCCTATAATTGAACCAAGGGTTGAAAATGCGTAGATTTTACCAACTACATTACCGACTTTCTCAAGATTTTTAATTGCTAATTTCACAACCATTGGAGATATCATCCCTAAGATACAGCTGGGAACAAGAAAAATAATAGTTGTAACAATAACAATTCTCAACATTAGAGATACTGGAAATTGAGTTGCTGCTATCAAATTGGTTAAGGGGGGGATCAAAAGAGTCGCCACACCAGAAATAATTAGTAGAATAGCTAAGGTTTTTGTCTCCGGTGATCTATCAGCAACTTTGCCTCCCAAATATGCACCAATGCTTATACCAGCAAGGACAATACCTATAATGCTCGTCCAGGTGTAGAGAGAGACACCCACAAAGGGTGCAAGAATTCTCCCAGCCACAATCTCAATTACCAGAATACAGAAGCTTGCTATAAAAGTGATAACATATGCCGCTAAAAGGTTCATAACACTCCTTAAATTTAATTTTTTATTTTATATATTATTACATGTCAACTATAATTTTGTTAATAGTATTAAACTGAATTTTTTTAAGCTGAAGCTAAATATAACATCAATAACTTTTCAAAAACAAGTGTAAAAGTTCTGAGGGAAGCATCTGCTTTATGTTTTTATACCTATCGGGTTTCGGGATTTGGGGCTATCTTGTATGTTACAAAAAAGGCATGATAACATATATCTATAAGTCAAAGATGCAAGAAAGACCGAAGCTATAGATTTGTTGATAGCCTTTGACTTCTCTGAAATCACGGGGGTAGACGAAGTTTTAATCTCAGAGTGCAACAGAAATGGTATAGATGCGATTTATCCTCTTCCGTCAGATTGTAATATACCGTATTATATAGACTGTCCGTAAGATTAATGCAAGGGCTGATGATTTAATGAACCAAGGGTGGAAAGCAGGCAAAAGAGGTATGTATGTTTCTTTTGACATTACCAGTTTTGAATATCGCAAGTTTCCATATATTACGAAACCATTAGGTAATAAACCTCTCTACAGCGAATTTCTGGGCATTATTTGGAGTAAGAGACATATTTTCATAATTAACTTTCCCTTTTACCTACTGTACAAGCTCCTGTAATCAATGCTAAAGCAACTTCCTTAGGAGTGCGATGGGAGTCTACCTGTCTACCTTTTCGTTCATCGGATTCAGACCTGTTCAACATTCCTATCTCAAAATGTCTTCTCTTAACATTGACGCCCCCAGTGGTATCTTCCTTATTTTCTAATAATATCATTTCCTATTTCATTTGCCAATTTTGTCTCATTTAGTTTATAACTAATTTATTTTACATAACATCGTAGGATGTTTTTATATGAAACCAGAAGAAAAAACCCGAAAACAAATTGAT
>CAYPJO010000002.1:31324-61236 GCA_964411065.1 uncultured Thermodesulfovibrio sp. | reverse complement strand
GCAATGGGGAAGAAAACCATTAAAGGAATTTACACAGAAGTATTGACATTACCGGCAATTCGCGGTGTTGCTTTTTTTCACCAGAAATCGTTATAATTGAATAGTTAATTAATATTGAGAGTGGGTATTCCCCACTCTTTTATTTTAGGGTTTTAGCTATGAAAGCCGAGATATTGAGACAAAAAATTTACGATATGGCTCTGGAAGTAGCCGCTGATGAAGGGGTTGAGCTTTACGATGTTCAGATTCAAGGTGGTGGCAAGAGAACCTTAGTAAGAGTGTTCATTGATAAGGATGGTGGAGTGACAATCAATGATTGTGAGAGAGTGAGCAATAGTTTAAGTGCCCTTCTGGACGTTGAAGATCTTATAAAGTCACCCTATACCCTGGAAGTATCATCACCTGGTATCGACAGACCTCTGATAAAACAAAGAGATTTCGAAAGAAATGTTGGTAAGCTTGTAAAAATAGTTACCTCAGAAAAAATAAATAATCAGACCTTTTTTAAAGGCAGAATAATAGATGTTGGTAGTGACTGGGTAAGGATCTCCTTACAGAAGAAGGGGGATTCGGAGAGTGTATTTATACCACTAAATAAAATAGCTAAAGCGAACTTGGAAATTGAATTCTAAATATTTAAGGGCTATATAAAAGATGTCAAAGGAGTTAAGCACTCTTATAACACAGATTAGTAAAGAAAAGGGCATACCAAAGGAATCAATTATTAAATTGCTGGAGTCAGCCCTCTCTACCGCAGCCAAAAAAAAGTATGGGGCAAATCAAAATATTAGCTTCCATATAGATCCAGCCACTTGCTCACTTCAAGCCTTTGAAATAAAAAAAGTAGTAGAAAGGGTTAGCGATAAAAAAGAAGAGATAGCTTTAAAAGATATAAAAGATTCCCATCCTGACAAAAAAATAGGTGATACTATAATGTTACCTCTCTCCTTGGAGGATTTTGGTAGGATAGCTGCACAGACTGCTAAACAGGTGCTTCTTCAGAAGGTGAGAGAGATTGAAAAGAATCTAATTTATGATGAGCTGAAAGATAAGATAGGGCAGATTGTAACTCTCACAATATTAAGAAAGGAAAAAAACTTTTATTATGGAATTTTGCGAAATATTGAAGTAATTCTTCCTCAAAATCAGACATTAGCCCATGACAATTTTAAAAGAGATGAAGTCGTTAAAGCTTATCTGGTTGACATAAAAAAGACCCCCAAGGGACCTCAAGTTTTACTCTCCCGGACATGTCCTGAGTTTGTCCTCGGGCTCTTAAAATTGGAGGTACCAGAAATCAATGACAAGATAGTTATCGTTAAGGCGATAGCTCGGGAACCCTCAGAGAGAACTAAGATTGCTGTTTTCTCAAATGACTCCACAATTGACCCAGTTGGTGCTTGTGTTGGTATGAAAGGCACCAGGATACAATCCATTGTTAGAGAGCTGAGGGGAGAGAGAATAGATATAATTCCCTGGAGTAGCGATCCCCGAATCTTTATAGCCCGAGCTTTGACTCCTGCAACTGTCAATATGGTAGGATTAAACGAAGAAGAAAAAACAGCTATGGTTGTCGTTAATGACGAACAACTCTCAATCGCCATAGGCAAAAGGGGTCAGAATATTAAACTTGCTTCAAAACTTACAGGGTGGGATATTGATATTATTAGTGAGTCAGAGTATTCAAAAGTCAAGACTGAAGATATCTAAAAGGTTTAAAGAGCCCCACCAGCCATATTATTAATGTAACTAATGAATAAACTAAAGGATTTGACTAGCCCTGTGCAATATGTTAGGGGTGTAGGTCCTTACCGTTCTAAATTATTAGCCCGCCTTGGTATAAACACACTAAGAGATGCCCTATTTTACCTACCCTATAGATATGAAGATAGAAGAACAATTAAAAAAATAGCTCAACTCAAGCCTGAAGAGTCTACAACTGTAATGGGCAAGATTTTGAAGATTAATGTTAAGAATATAAATAACTACAAAAAACCAGGATTAACCATCTTAGAGCTCATGATAAGCGACGGAACAGGTATACTCACTGCAAAATGGTTTAATCAACCATACTTGGAAAAAACTTTTAAAGTCAAGGATGAAGTGATTTTGTACGGTTTAGCTAAACCAAATTACTGGATGTCTGCCTTAGAAATGTTAAATCCTGAATACGAGATATTAGCTGGGGACGAACTCTCAGGACTAGCAAATCTTCACATTGGCAGAATTGTGCCTATCTATAAAATTACAGAAGGATTGAGCCAAAGGCAAATGCGAGGGCTTATGGACTCTATCCTGATCTCAGCTATCCCCTGTATTACTGATCCTATCCCCCCAGATATAGTTCAAAGAAAAGGACTTCCTGACTTAAAAGAGAGCCTACAAAAAGTTCATTTTCCCACTTCTGAGCTCTCCTTAACCGAGCTGAACCAAGGAGAAAGCATTTACCATAAAAGACTCGTTTTTAATGAATTATTCATCTTTCAAACAGGAATAGCTTTAATGAAAAATCCTAATAGTAAAAATAAAGGTATATCTTTCTCACCTACATTTCAATATATTAACAGACTACTACAAAATCTTCCTTTCGAACTCACAAAGGCCCAGAAAAGAGTCTTTGAAGAAGTATTGAGAGATATGAGAGCAAGCTCTCCCATGAATAGGTTAATCCAAGGTGATGTCGGATCTGGTAAGACCATAGTAGCTCTTTTAGCTATCCTTGCCTGTATTGAGAGTGGGTATCAAGCTGTTCTTATGGCTCCCACTGAGATTCTTGCTGAACAACACTATCAAAATATCCTAAATTTGCTGGGTTCTATAAGCATAAAAACCGAGCTTTTGACTGGTAGTAGGAAAATTAATAATAGAAAAAAGAGTATTGAAACAATCACTATGGATAAAGCTGAGTTAGTGGTTGGGACTCATGCCTTGATACAAGAAAGCGTTAGCTTTGAGAATCTTGGTCTCGTAGTAATTGACGAACAGCACAGATTCGGAGTTATGCAAAGGGCTTCCCTCAAAAAGAAAGGAGTTAACCCAGATACAATTGTAATGACAGCAACTCCAATTCCAAGAACCCTCGCATTAACTCTATATGGAGACCTCGATTATTCGGTAATTGATGAATTGCCTCCTGGGCGAACCCCTGTCAAAACAGTTCTTCTTGATAAAGGCAGACAAAACTATAGATTTAAGTTTATAGAAGAAGAACTCCAAAGAGGCGGGCAAGTATACATAGTCTATCCTCTTATTGAAGAGTCAGAAAAGATGGATCTTGACTCCGCTATTAAGGGACATGAAGAGATCAAGAAAAAATATCCTCAGCTTTCTGTTGGTTTGGTACATGGCAGACTGAAGGCAGAAGAAAGACAATCAATTATGGATAAATTTAAGGAAGGTTTAATAAAGATCTTAGTCTCAACGACTGTAATAGAAGTTGGTGTAGATGTACCAAATGCTGGTCTGATGATTATCATGAACGCCGAAAGATTTGGGCTTGCCCAGTTACACCAACTCAGGGGAAGGGTCGGCAGAGGAAATAAACAATCCTTATGTCTTTTAGTCCCAAATAAGATTAATGAAGACGCCAGAAGGAGACTTGAGGTAATTGCAAAAACGACAAATGGATTTTCAATTGCGGAGGAAGACTTAAAGATAAGAGGGCAGGGAGAATTTTTTGGAACAAAACAGTCAGGGATGCCAGACTTCAAGATCACAAATCTATTGAGGGATGCTAAAATACTCGAAGAAGCCAGAAAGGAAGCTTTCTCTTTTGTAGAGAAAAATCAAACCTTAGCTAATTATCCCCAATTAAAAGAATCCCTCCAAAACTTCTGGGGTAATAGAATAGATTTATTTAAAGTTGGATAAATAAAGACTCTTCAGGGATTTTAATGAACAAAAACGAATTCATAATATTCTTAGACATAATATTCTTAGAAAAGAATAGAAGAGTCGAGTAAACATTTGACTCTAATAGTTTCATAAACTCTTATAGGGAGATATTTATATGGAGTATATGGGAATAGTAATTTTTATTATCGGACTTACTGTGGGATCTTTCTTGAATGTTTGTATTTATAGATTGCCCAGGAATATTTCAATAGTCACACCACCTTCTTCTTGCCCCTCTTGCCATCAAAAAATAAGACCCATAGATAATATTCCTATTATTAGCTATCTCCTCCTCAGGGGAAGATGCAAATTTTGTGGTGGAAGAATATCAATTCGTTATCCCTTTGTGGAATTTTTAAATGGGCTCCTATACCTTTTTGTTTTTTATACCTTTGGTTTTGGCTGGCATTTAATACCTCTTTTTGCCTTTCTATCTGCAATGATTGTAATTACCTTCATAGATTTAGATTTCCAGATAATACCTGATGTTATAACCCTGCCTGGGATCATCATAGGGGTTCTATCTGCAACCTTTCTTTTGGTAGATCCCTTACAGAATTATACTTCTTCAAATGCTAAGGTTGGGTTCTTAAATTCCCTAATAGGGCTTTTCTTGGGAGGTGGGCTCTTTTATCTTATAGCCCTTGTTAGCAAGGGGGGTATGGGCGGAGGTGATATAAAGTTGATGGCGATGATTGGAGCCTTTTTGGGTTGGAAGGCTGTGCTAATGGTCACTCTCATAGGTAGTTTAACAGGCTCTATAGTGGGAATATTCTTAATGATCTTTAAGGGCAAGGACCGGAAAACTAAAATTCCCTTCGGGCCCTTTTTAGCCTTAGGTTCAATAATAACTCTCTTTTTCGGCGGTGCTATACTGGACTGGTACTTAGGTTGATTTAAAGAAAAAAATTACCTGTTCTAATTTTAATTTTTTATTTTTTGGACTCTTCTGCTTTTAATTGTGCTTAAGTTATTATAAGATGGTTAAACTTAATGAGACTTTTCTAAAACTTGGGATCCCCTTAGTTGCAAGTCCAGCAGAGATCTTAGAAACTCTTTAACTAAAACTAAAGCTTCATTAGAGGGTAGATTCACTCTGTTGATCTCAAAACCATCGGGATGGAAACGTATATTTTTATTATTTTTAGCGAAAGTAAAAAGACATTTTAATATTCTCTCAAAAAAATTTTCAGCAATATTGTATTCATTATTTTGGTCGATCAAGAAAAAGAATCTAATCTTTGATTCGCTCTCTACTATCTTAGTTATATAGAGCAACTTTGCATATAGTCTGACCTCCATAATCTGTAATATATTATTAACCTCAGCTGGCAAAGGTCCAAACCTATCTATTATCTCCTCTTCTAAATCCTTTAACTCTTCTATAGATTTAGATTTAGCAATCCGTCTATAAATACTCAATCTCAGAGGAACATCAGATATATACTCTTCCGGTATATAGGCAGGCAATCTCAACCTTACTTGAGGCTCTACCTCCTTAATAAAAGGATGCCCTTTGATCTCTGCAACAGTTTTTTCAAGTAACTCTAAATAGGTATCGAATCCAATTTTATGAATGTGCCCCCATTGTTCCTTCCCAAGGATATTACCTGTTCCTCTAATCTCCAGATCTTTAATCGCAAGTCTTAGACCTGCCCCCAAGTAGCTCATCTCTTTTAAAGCCTGTAATCTCTTTTTAGCTTCTTGAGTCATTGATTCTTCTGGGGGAATCATGAAATAGGCATAAGCCTGCCTCGAGGATCTCCCAACCCTTCCCTTTAATTGATAGAGGTCAGCGAGCCCAAATTTATCAGCTCTATTCACAATCAGAGTATTAGCATTTAGTATATCCAAGCCCGATCCTATTATAGCTGTACATAAAAGAAGATCAATCTTTTGATCGAGAAAGCGGATCATAGTTTTCTCAAGTTCTATCTCAGAGAGTCTGCCATGGGCGATCCCGATCCTGGCATTGGGTATTAATTTTTCTAAAAAATCTGCCATCTTATCTATATCCTTTATTCTGTTATGGACAAAAAAGACTTGACCGCCTCTGTTGAGCTCTCTCTCTATAGCCTCTTTTATAGTTTTTTCGTTAAATTTAGTAATAAAGGTTCTCACAGCTAATCTATCTTCTGGAGGAGTCTCAATAGCAACCATATCCCTTATTCCCGAGAGAGCCATATGGAGGGTGCGAGGGATCGGGGTAGCGGATAGGGTTAATACATCTACTCCACTTTTAATTTCCTTTAGCCGCTCCTTTTGCTCTACTCCAAACCTATGTTCTTCGTCTATGATCAGAAGCCCGAGATCATGAAATTCCACATCCCTCTTTAAGAGAATGTGGGTACCAATAATAATGTCTATCTCACCCTTTGAAAGAGCAGTAAGAGATTCTCTAATCTCTCTATCCCTTTTAAACCTACTAACATAATCTATATTCACTGGGAAAGGGGAAAATCTTGATTTAAAAGTCCTATAATGCTGTTCAGCTAATAGGGTTGTAGGGACTATTACTGCAACTTGCTTACCATCATAAACAGCTCTGAAGGCTGCCTTCATTGCAACCTCTGTCTTTCCAAAACCTACATCACCGCATAGTAGGATATCCATCGGCTGATCTGAGGTCATCCTGCTTCTTATCATCTCGAAAGCCCTTATCTGATCCTCTGTCTCCTCATAGGGGAAAAATTCATCAAATTCATGATGTAAAGGAGTGTCATCACTGAATACAAAACCCTTAGAAATCTTCCGCATTGCATAAAGATGGAGAAGTTTTTCAGCCATCTCTTTAATACTCTCTTTAACCTTCTCCTTAGTTCTTATCCACTTTTTGCTACCCAGTCTATTTAAAGAGGGAATGTGACCATCTGAAGCACTAAACTTTTTTATCCTATTAATACAATCAATCGGTATATATAGTCTATCACCACCTTCGTATTCTAAAATGACTAAATCCCCTTCATATCCTTCAATAATCTCTCTTTGCAGTTTTATAAACTTACCAATTCCATGATCATCATGAACTACAAAGTCACCCTCTCGTAATTCATCTATTACACTAATAAGGTCAGAAACCTTCGATTTTTTGAGGGCCCTATATTCAGGTCGGTCTCCGAAAATCTCCTTCTCTGTAAGAATCAGTAGGCTATCTAGATGAAATCCCGATGAGAGGTTGCCAGTAGTCAACAGCTTCTTATCATCCACTCTAATTATTGAGGTTCTTTCTACAAGGGGGATTATGGAATCCTTCGCCAGGAAAACTTCACGAATCCTTTGAGCCTGTGAATTTGAAGCCAGAACAAGAATTAACCCTTTGTCTATCCTGTATAAAGGTTCAATAATTTCTTCTAAGGATTTCCTCTCTTCCTTTAGGATATGCAATCCACCTAAAGGAATTTCTCCAGCATCGATCCCTTCATCTATAAAGGGCATATGAGAGACCGAAATAGGATTGTCAGGGAGGTTATATTCTAAATTGAGCTCCCTGACAATAGATGCTTCACATATCACATCAAAGTCAGATAAATGAAATTCCGCAATTAAATTGCTCTCTATTAAACCTTCTTCAGAGGGAAAAAGTATCACCTCATTTATCTCCCTTAAGGTTCTTTGTGAGTTTAGATCAAATAGTTTAATAACTTCTATCTCATCTCCAAAAAATTCAACCCTTATCGGATATTCTTCTGTTACAGGATAGATATCAAACAACCAGTTTCTTTGGGCATAATCTCCCTTTTCTGTTACAAGGCTGACTTCTTTATACCCAAGCCCATTAAGCATCTCTACGAATTTACCTCTCTCAATCGCTAACCCCTTTTTAATAGGAAATATATTCTGCCCTATTTTTTGAAGCCTGAAGCCCGTTTTTAAGGCGTCTATAGATGTGATTACCCCCCTTTGTGAGCTTAAGGATAATTCATATAGGGCTTTACATCTTAGACCTCTATTCTCTTTGCTTAGGTTTGGAGGGAAGAATATAACAGTTTTTTTAGACCCCCTATCTAAAGCTTCTTTAAAAAAGAGAAAATCCAAGTAAAGTTTACGAGCATTCTCATAGGAATCTTCTATTGCTATAAAGGGCCTTTCATATAAGTTTAAAATTAAAGCCTCATGGGAAATAGAAAGGTTGTAAACCTTCTTATGGGGTAATTGGTGGAGTTTTTCTAATAACCTGAAAACATGCCCTTTTAGGAGCTTACTTAATACCGACATGACCTAAAATTGTAGAGCTTCTCAAAATTAATTCTATCTTGAAGAGACTTTAAAAAGCAAAAGATTGGAGGAAACACCGCTTAGAATATCCACCTTAGGTAAGATGCATGAAGAAATCGATCGGACTTGGAGCATAAGTTTGTCGAAGTTTCTAAGCTAAGTGATTAAAGATTATAGGATAAAGGGGTTCTCTAAATTTGAGTATCAATGTTAAAAGAGAAGAAAAAGTATAAGATATCTTCTACCATAAGATTACCTATAAAGGAAAGGTTGAAGGGTCCCTATAAATTTGGATTGACAGAGGATCTCGAAATCTTAAAAATAAAGGTCATGGGGCTGAAAGTATTTATCGGCACATCAGGATGGCAGTATAGTCACTGGAAAGGAGTTTTTTATCCCGAGAATCTAAAATATTCTGAGTGGCTTAATTTCTACTCTAAAAATTTCCCTACAGTGGAGATAAATGTCTCATTTTATAGGGAAGTAAAACCATCAACCTTCCAGAAGTGGTATTCCATGACCCCTGAGGGGTTTATATTCTCCGTAAAAATCTCAAGAGAGATAACCCATTTTAAAAGGCTTAGAGTAAATCAAGAAGTGCTAGTTAAATTCTTAAACAGGGTCTCATCTCTTAAGGAAAAGCTTGGGGTAATTTTGATCCAGCTCCCGCCAAGCTTGAGATTTGATGAGTCCCTCATAAAAGATTTTATTTCAATGCTTGAGAGAGCTTATAAGTATACAATTGAAGTAAGAAATAAAACTTTTATAAATGACACTTTCTTTAATATTCTAAAAGAAAACAATATATCATTCTGTATCTCCGATTCTGCAGGAAGATTTCCCTATTATGAGATAGTTACTGCTGATTTTGTTTATATAAGATTGCATGGTTCAGAGAGGCTCTATGCTTCAGAGTATAAAGAGGAGGAACTAATAAAGTGGAGTAGGAAAATTAGCCTCTGGAATAAAACCACATATCTTTACTTCGATAATGACTTTATGGGATATGCCATAAAGAATGCTAATCAATTAAAGGGAATACTACTCACATTTCTTCAATCTAATTTGTGACAATTTTTGTCATAGGCATTGACAAAATTTGTCACTTTTTTGTCCTTCCAACATCCTGCTAACCTTTTATTATAAATGAGACAATTTTTTAAAATACTGGCATAAAAAATGCTGATTATTTATTCAAAAACTTACTCTGCCCTGATGGGGACTGAGAGGGACAACATAAACCTTTACTGCTATGACTTGAGAAGCAAGTTTAAGTATTCTAAAAGTGATTATCTAAGGAAATAGGGAGGTGATGCTAAAAACTGAGAAAAGAATAATTGAAAAGCTCTAAAAGAGATCCCGCCCTTGGCGGGGAAATTGAAAGCCTGAAGGAGGTTTAAAGTTATGATAAAAACAATTCACAAAATGCAAGCAAAAGATGAGAGAGGTTTTACCCTGGTGGAATTATTAATCGTTGTGGCAATCATCGCCATCTTAGCAGCGATCGCCATACCCCAGTTTGCAAGGTATAGAGAGACTGCTGCAAGGTCTACCTGTATGTCAGATGTAAGAAACTGCGTATCCTTAGCTGCTGCCGAATATGCAAGGATCTTAGCTGCTGGCAGTGTCAGTTGCGCCGTAAGCACATCTTGTGTACCTGCAGGGGGCAACTTTACCTGCAATTTTGACGCTACCGGTAATATTACAAGCTGTTCTATCACAGGCACTGGCGCATACACTGGAACTTGCACCTTTAATCCTGGAAATAGCACTGTAACCTGTACATAGTCAGTAAAAATAAAAATCAGGATAGCTACTTTTATAAAAGGGGCGTCATTGACGCCCCTTTTATAAAGGGTATAAGTAACCTCATAAGAACTGACTCCTTTAAATAATCTCCCCTTAAAGAAAATAAAATGGCAGTAAATTGCTAATAGGGTTGAAAAGAGCATCATATATTATGAAAATCTCAAAGGGCTATACAAAAATAATATCCCTTGGTGGCAGGTGAGGCTTAACTTTCATTGAACTCTTGATTGTTGTGGCTCTAATAGCTATCCTCTCTTCTATCGCAATCTATCGGTATTTTGAACAACAAAGAGTAGCCATTCATGCAACTATGCTCTTAGACCTCAAAAATTGCATTAACAAGGCAGAAGCAAGGGGGGGCACTAAATAATGGCTATACAGGCTTTGATGTTGCAGAATGCGTAGTGACCCATACCATAGTCTAATAGTAGTCGATGTATCAGAAAATAGCTATACCATATAAGAGTCAGCAACTCCAATGCACCTCCAGGCAAAACCACATGCACATTCATCACAGGCGGACAGATTACTTGCAATTGAGTTAACTTCCAAAAGGTTCACCCATTAAAACCTTATCTCAACTGGATCCCGTAGAAATTTCCTCCTCAAAGAGCCACAGTTTTCTCTCAAATATAGAGATAGTTGATCTTTAGGCAGTTGGTCTTAAAGGACTAAAAAAGAAGCCTATCCATCATACCTTCTTCTAATGACTTCTGCTTCTCTCGCTATTTTTAATTTTAATGATAAAACCTTTTCTCCCCCTGAGTTTATCAATTAAATTTCATGACTTATTGAAAATATCGGATTTCACTTTTCAAAAAGGCAAATTTTTATACAAAAACTAATCTGACTGACGATGTAGAGGCTAGGGCTTCTTTATATCTTGAAGTCTTCCTTGACTGTTATGGGGGCTGGTTCTTTTACTTTGAAAACTCTAAAAAGCTTTTTTCCTGCCTTGTCTACCTTGTTTTTAAGATAGAATTCCTTGTCATCTTAAGCTGAACTCTGTTAATTTTATGCTTCTTAATGCCTCTTTTATTCTTTCTGCTGATACTGGCCTTCCTAATTTATTCTCTATCATCCTCATAAACAAAATTATAGAAAACACATGTTATCTCTGGTTGGCTAAGAAATGAATTTTTTAAGTTCTTAAACTAGTAAAACTCCGCTGTCGGTAAATCAGCTTCAGGTTTGTAAATGTAATAAATATCAAAAACTAAACCATAATTACATCTCCTGTTCCTTTTTTAAATACCTGCCTAATAGGTGTAAAAAAACAATAATTTTATTCTAACCACCAAGGTAGGGGATTCTATTTCTAAAATGTTTTTATGGCAGTTTAAGGCTTGAAGAACGTTTATCCTTGACTTTAGAACTTTGATAATGTTAGTTTTAAACTTATGCCACTTGATTATAAGGACACTATAAACTTACCTCAAACAGATTTCCCTATGAAGGCTGATTTGAGGACTAAAGAGCCAGAAATACTTGATTTTTGGGAGAGGATAGATATATATAATAAGATTCAAGCGCTTAACAAAAAGGGTCATCACTATATACTTCACGACGGTCCACCCTATGCAAACGGGCATATTCATATAGGTCATGCTCTAAATAAAATACTAAAAGATATTATAGTAAAATTCCATAGCTTAAAAGGTTTTTATTCCCCATATGTGCCAGGATGGGACTGTCACGGCTTGCCAATTGAATTACAGGTAGACAAAAACCTTGGAGACAAAAAAGATAAAATAGATGTTTTAACCAAAAGATCTCTATGTAGAGAATATGCTGAAAAATACCTTGACATACAAAGAGAAGAGTTCAAAAGACTCGGAGTCTTTGGTGATTGGAAAAGACCTTATGTAACAATGTCTTATGATTATGAAGCCGCTATTGTAAGAGAGTTTTTTAACTTCGTTAATAATGGTTCAGTCTATAAGGGTAAAAAGCCTGTTCATTGGTGTCCATCCTGTGTTACTGCTTTAGCAGAAGCAGAAGTAGAATACGGAGAAAAAGAGTCTCCCTCTATTTATGTAAAATTTCAAATATTACAGGATGATCTAAATAGATCCTTTCCTGAACTGAAAGAGAGAATAACTTATGTTCTTATCTGGACCACAACACCTTGGACTTTACCTGCTAATCTTGCTCTCGCTGTCCATAAAGATCTAATTTATACTGTGATCGAGACAAAAGGAGAGATTTTAATTGTAGCTAAGGACAATTTAAACACTTTGTTAGAAAGGGGTATCATCTCAGGTACCCCTATCCTTGAGTTCCCAGGCTCAAAACTCGAAGGCATGAGGTCAATGCATCCCTTTATCGAACGTTTATCTCCAATAATACTGGCAGATTTTGTCTCTGCTGAGGAAGGTAGCGGCATAGTCCATATAGCTCCTGGGCATGGAGAAGATGATTATGAGGTAGGTGTAAAATATAATTTCGACATTTATGCTCCTGTTGATGATAAAGGAAAATTCACTTCTACAGTTCCAGAATTTGAAGGGCAGTTTGTTTTTAAAGCCAACGATGCGATTATAGAGACTTTACAGAATAGAGGTGCGCTTGTTCACCAAGAAAAAATAAGACATTCATATCCCCATTGTTGGAGATGTAAAAAGCCAGTGATATTTAGAGCAACTTCCCAATGGTTTATCTCTATGGAGGCTAACAATTTAAGAGGGAAATGCCTTGAAGAGATAAACAATGTTAAATGGATACCTGAATGGGGCAAAGAGAGAATATTTAATATGATCTTAAACAGACCAGATTGGTGTATCTCTCGCCAAAGATCCTGGGGGGTTCCTATAGCTCTTATAATTTGTGATGACTGCGAAACTTTCATAAAGGATCATCAACTCTTTGAGAGGATAATTGAGAGAGTTAAACTTGAGGGTGCAGATATATGGTTTAAGTTAGACCTGTGGGATTTTTTACCTCCAGATTATAGATGCCAAAAATGTGGCTCTTCCAATCTAAAAAAGGAAACAGATATTCTCGATGTTTGGTTTGACTCAGGAGTAAGTCATAGTGCTGTAATTGAGCAAGACGAAAGGCTTTCATGGCCTGCAGATTTATATCTTGAAGGTAGTGACCAACATAGAGGATGGTTTCAGAGTTCTCTTTTAGCTTCTGTGGGCACAAGACAAAAAGCCCCCTATAAAAGTGTCTTAACTCATGGTTTTGTTGTTGATGGGCAGGGCAAAAAGATGTCGAAGTCTCTGGGCAATGTTATTTCACCTCAAGAAGTGATCAAATCCAGTGGTGCTGAGATATTAAGAATGTGGGTTTCTGCTGAGGATTATCGCAACGATGTTAAAATCTCAAAAGAGATTATTAGTAGACTCAATGAAGCCTATAGAAAGATAAGAAATACTTGTAGGTTCCTACTTGGCAATCTATATGACTACGATGGAGCAGATTATAGAGCCAATCTGTTAGAGATAGATAGATGGGCAATGTCAAAACTCCAGGGGCTCATAAAGAAAACAGAAAAAGCTTATAGAAGTTTTGATTTTCATGAGGTCTTTCACTCTGTCTATAATTTTTGTGTGGTCGACATGAGTTCTTTCTATCTGGATGTTTTGAAGGATAGAATGTATATCTCGAAAAAGGATTCCTTGGAAAGACGTGCCGGGCAATGGGTCTTTTACCGTATACTTGTTGACATGACCAGGCTTCTAGCACCTATTTTGTCCTTTACTTGTGAGGAGTTATGGTCTCATATAAGGAGGATCCCAAATATTGAGGAAAACAAAATCGAGAGTGTTTTCCTTGCCGGCTTCCCAAAAATAGCAGAGGAATTTATAGATAAAGACTTAGAAGTAAGATGGGATAAACTTTTAGAGATTAGAGATGAAGTCAACAAAGCAATGGAAATTAAGAGAAAAGATAAAATTATAGGCAACTCCCTTGAAGCAAAACTTATAATTTATTCAAAAGATGAGCATTACAGCCTTTTAACTAAATATTATAATTTTTTGCCCACATTATTTATTGTATCAAAGGTTTTAATTAAAAATTTTGATCAAACTCCATCCACTGCCCAACTAAGCAATAATAAAAACTTAGCCATCGAAGTTGAAAGAGCTGATGGTAGAAAATGTGAGAGGTGCTGGAACTGGAGTCCATCGGTGGGAAATTATACAGAATACCCAGATATTTGTGAAAGATGTTATCATGTTCTTAAATGAGACAACGCCTGTTACCTTATTTTACACTTGCAATTTTCACCCTTTTCATTGATCAGTTAACGAAGATAATTGTTAAACAATATGTTGGCCCTCTCAGTACTGTAAGGGTTTTGCCTTTTTTCAATATTATTTATGTTGAAAATACAGGCTCAGCCTTTGGACTATTCAAAGAACTGGGAAGCTTTTTTTTCATAATAATTTCCCTAATAGTAATAGCTACTGTGATTCTTTTTATTTTAAAAGAAAAGAACAATAAATTAGGTTATGCCCTTATTCTTGGTGGAGCTGTTGGTAATTTACTTGACAGAATTCAATATGGCTATGTGATCGACTTTTTGGAATTTCATGTTGGTGGATATTATTGGCCTATATTCAATATTGCTGATTCTGCCTTAACCATAGGGGTTCTCATACTTTTATATGAAACCTTGATTGTACAGAGGCAAAAAAGCAATAAATAAATTAATAGCTATTACTAAATAGTAAAAGCTGAGATTGTTTTATAGTTTATAGAAATAATAAAAAAACATCGATTTCAAGAGTATGCTATAACCAAAGGAGCTTAAATGTATATCTTAGAAAAAATCACAATGTCTGAATTTGAGAGATATCTTAAAGATACAAAGACCATAGTATTCCCTTTTGGAACCATTGAAGAGCATGGGAGTCATCTTCCATTAAATACTGATTCTTTAATAGTTCAAGAAGCTTTATTAATAGCATCAAAGAGAAAAAAATTCTTTCTTGCTCCACTCATTAATTATGGTGTTTGTACTTCTACCAAAAACCATCCAGGCACGATAGGTATCTCTGCAGATACGCTTAGGAGGCTGACCTTAGATCTTGTGATCGACAGTTACAAAAAGGGGCTCCAAAACTTTGTTCTTATATCAGGCCATGGAGGTAGCCTTCATAT
The DNA here is from genome assembly GCA_964411065.1 of uncultured Thermodesulfovibrio sp. GTDB lineage: Bacteria > Nitrospirota > Thermodesulfovibrionia > Thermodesulfovibrionales > Dissulfurispiraceae > DYHD01. The sequence goes on along the minus strand of CAYPJO010000002.1, from coordinate 46,206 downwards.
GTCAGCACTTAGAGAGTCTGCTGAGATTATTGTAGAGCGTTTTCTTGATATTAGGATAGCTGTTTTTACACCCTATGAGGTTTTATACAAAGAACTTTCAGAGATAATAGAGACTCCTGATGACTCGCATGCTGGTGAGATTGAGACTTCAATTGTTTTATATTTATATCCTGAGCTTGTTAAAGGCTCTGCCCCTGCTGAATATCCTCAAATGCCAAAACCTTTTATAGTAAGGGACAAGTTAAAATATTGGCCAGGTGGAGTATGGGGAGATCCACAGAAAGCTACTGTTGACAAGGGTAAAAAGGCTATTAACTTAATCGCCGATAAGATTGTCTCAATAATAGAGGAGATAGAAAACAGAACTTTTTGACTATCAACAAAAATGTATAATTAAAAGAAACTTTTGCTTATAGCAGTATTAGTTGTCTGTATTTTTAATTGTGAGATTCTGGAGGCAAAATGTTACGAGATAAATGGTGCAACGAGATTACAGAAGCTGATGTAGGTAAATCATTAAGACTCTCAGGATGGGTTTTTAGAAGACGAGATCATGGTGGTTTAATTTTCTTAGATTTAAGAGATAGAAGCGGAATCATTCAAGCAGTTCTTAGTCCTGATTACTCTTATGATGCACATCAAAAGGGGCACGAACTGAGAGCTGAGTATGTTGTTTCAATTGTAGGAGAGGTGAGAAGAAGGCCTGAAGGGACCGAGAACCCTAATATATCTACAGGAACAATAGAGATTTATGTTAAAGAACTTCATGTGCTTAATGAATCTGCAGTTTTGCCATTCATGGTTGAGGATGCTCAGAATGCCTCTGAGTTTTTAAGATTAAAATATAGATATCTCGATCTAAGAAGACCAGAATTACAAAGAAATTTAATAATCAGACATAAAGTAGTAAAGATAATAAGGGACTTTTTAGATAGAGAAGGTTTTTTAGAGATTGAGACGCCTATGCTTACAAAGTCTACCCCTGAAGGGGCAAGAGACTTTTTAGTACCAAGCAGGCTGGCGCCTGGCCATTTCTATGCACTTCCACAATCTCCTCAACTTTTTAAGCAGATTTTGATGATAGCAGGCTTTGAGAAATATTTTCAGATTGTTAGATGCTTCAGAGATGAAGATCTCCGAGCTGATAGACAACCAGAGTTCACCCAGATAGATCTTGAGATGTCTTTCATAGAGAGAGATAAAATTATAGAAATTGTAGAAAACATGCTCTATGAGATTTTTAATAAAATTTTGAGCATTCAATTAGCAAGACCATTCCCGATGCTGACTTATGACGAGGCTATGGAAAGATTTGGTAGTGATAAACCCGATTTAAGGTTTGGGCTTGAACTTAGGTCTCTTGAAGATCTGGCGAAGGAGAGTTCATTTAAAGTCTTCTTAGATGCTCTTAACAACGGTGGGACTGTCAAAGGGATTAATGCTAAGGGCATGGCTTCAATCTCTCGAAAGGAAATTGATACCCTTACGCTGATGGCTCAATCTTTTGGTGCAAAAGGATTAGCCTGGATTAAGATTAAAGATGGTTTTGATTCTCCTATAACCAAGTTTTTCTCTGATGGAGTTTTAAAAAATATAGCTGACAGACTCAATGCTGAGAATGGCGATTTACTACTTTTTGTCGCAGATAAAGAAAAAATAGTCAATGATGTATTGAGCCGTATGAGACTTGATCTTGGTAAAAGACTCAATCTTATAAAAGATGGTTTTTATTTCGCCTGGATAGTAGATTTCCCTCTTCTTGAGTGGGATGAGGAAGAAAATAGATTTGTAGCAATGCATCATCCATTTACATCTCCTATTGATGAAGATGTCAAAGTTCTTTTTGATACAGTTGATTTAGACCTCAAAAATCCTAAATCAAAACTATCAAAAATTAGAGCTAAGGCTTATGATATTGTTTTAAACGGATACGAAATTGGCGGTGGAAGTGTTCGTATTCATAAAAAAGATATTCAAAAAAGAATGTTTGAGATCTTAGGAGTTTCTGATGATGAGGCAAACATCAAATTCGGTTTTCTTCTTGATGCACTTCAGTTTGGAGCACCTCCCCACGGGGGCATAGCTCTTGGACTTGATAGATTAGTAATGCTGATAGTAGGTGCAAACACTATAAGGGATGTCATTGCCTTCCCTAAAACTCAAAAGGGTGCTTGTCTAATGAGCGGAGCACCATCGCCGGTCTTCTCTAAACAATTAAAGGAATTAAATATAAAATTAGATTTAAAAATTTAGCGGGAATTTTTTAGTTTACAAAGTGTTTGAATCATTTATGAGTCGTCTTTATGTCTAAAATATATACCTTCATAGATCTTTTTAATTTACTCCCAAAGACGAATTGCAGAAAATGCCATGTTCCTACTTGCTTAGCTTTCGCTATACTGGTCTTCAAAGGTGAAAAGCGTTTAAAAGACTGCCCCTTTATCTCAGAAGACCTTGTCGCTAATCTTGAAGGCAAAATTGATACAAATAAAACCTTTGAGCAGAATTTAAGTAAAATCGTTGAACAGTTTAAGTCACAAATTGCAAAGATTGACCTATCTGCTACTGCCAAAAGAATTGGCGGGGAATACGAAAATGGCATTTTGACTATAAGAGTCTTAGGTAAACCAGTAAATATCAATTCGAAGGGTGAAATATTCACCGATATTCATATGCATCCCTGGGTTCTATATCCTATTACAAGTTATATTCTTAATTGTAAAGGAGTCCCTCTAAGCAGGATATGGACACCCTTTAGGGAACTAAAAGGGGGAAAGAAATGGAATCCCCTTTTTGAACAGAAATGCCTTAAACCTTTAAAGAACCTTGCTGATAACTACATTGATCTTTTTAAAGATATAATAGATATTTTTGGGGGGCAGCAGATCGAGAGTTACCATAACTCTGATTTTTCAGTTGTTTTAAAGCCTTTACCAAAGGTTCCAATTTTAATTTCTTACTGGAAAGCAGATGAGGTTCTTGCATCTTATATAGACATTTTCTTTGACTCTGATGTGGAACAAAACCTTAATATAGAAGCTCTCTACGCACTATGTAATGGTCTCGTTATGATGTTTGAAAAAATAGTCCACAGAAATATTCTCCGATGGTGAGGATAAATCTTTTAGTCTTAAAGATACCACTAAATCTTACCTAAGATCATGAAATTATGGTAAGAGGTTTCTTTTAATCTAAGAGAATGAACCTCTAAAATTTTGGAGTTCCTGGATACTATGAAACCTATTGATAATTGCAAGAGTAGTTTTATCTTTGAAAGCCCCATAGGGTTTATCCTTTGCCTTTTTGAGGAGAATTTTCTTATCCAGGTAATCATTAACAAAAAAAATGAATTAGATTTAGAGGCAAAATTATCGACTGATAAATCCACTTCTTCATTACTTTTTAAAAAGGAATTAGAATTAAATAAAGAATATCCACTATTCCTTCATGAACTAAGCGATTATTTTTCTGGTACACTCAAAGTTTTTAATCAGCCCATAAAGATCAAAAGTGGCACTATTTTTGACCATAGAGTCTGGTCGGCATTAAGAGAAATTCCTTATGGAAAGACTATTACGTATAAAGAGTTGGCTGCAAGAGTTGGTTCACCCCAGGCTCATAGGGCTATAGGAAGTTCCTTAAAGAAAAATCCTTTGCCGATAATATTACCTTGCCATAGAGTAATTTCTGCAAAGGGGAATTTATGTGGTTACTCCTCTGGTTTAGAAATAAAAAAATGGCTTTTAGAGCATGAAGGAGTTTACCTATCATAGAGATGTTTAAAGGCCTAAGTACAATCTACAAAAAACTTTCTCAATTAATTATTGCAAGACTTGAGGGTGATAAAATTGCCGATGAGCGTTATCAAAAAACGATAATCTCTCTTGTTAACAAAGGTGTTGGTGGTTTTATCTTATTTGGAGGTACAAAAGATAAAATTAAAAAGTTCATAGAGTTTCTTCAAAATATTGCTGAAATTCCTCTTTTCATAGCCTCTGATGTAGAAAGAGGTGTAGGTCAGCAAATAAATGGTGCTACCCTTTTCCCCTGTTCTATGGCTTTATCATCGGCGTTAAAAAGAGGTAGAAAAATAGATTCTTTAATCCTTGAGAGTATGATAAAGACAGTCGCAGAAGAAGCCCTTGATATAGGTATAAACATGCCTTTAATTCCGGTACTTGACGTAAACAAAAACCCTGAAAACCCCATTATATGTACAAGAGCCTTTTCAGATGAACCAAAAATTGTTGCGTGGTTTGGTTCTCATTTTATAAAGATTTTGCAAAATAATGGTTTATTACCCTGTGCTAAACACTTTCCAGGGCACGGGGATACTTCAGTAGATTCTCATATTTCTCTGCCAATAATTAATAAAACCAAGGCTGATCTAATGGCTGAGGATATTCTGCCTTTCCGTGAGTCTATAGAGTTGGGTCTCAGATCTATAATGGTGGGACACTTAGTGGTTACCGAGATAGACAATAAACCAGCAAGCCTATCAAAAAAGATAATCACAGATTTTTTAAAGGGCGAGTTAGGTTACAAAGGTTTAGTTTTAACAGATGCTCTAAATATGAATGCTCTAAGGGGATTTAAGAGTGTGCCAGTAGAAAGTCTAAAGGCAGGCGCTGATATATTACTCCATCCTGTAGATTTTGAACAAACTATTGATGAACTTTTGATGGCAGTAGAAACTAATGAATTAGATGAAGGGCAAATCGATAATGCCCTAAAAAACATATTTAAAACCAAAAGCATGCTCCAGTTAGGTGGAGAGAGTATTGTTAATTACTGTAGCAATAAAGATATTTCAGAAAAAATATGTGATATGTCAATCTGTCTTGTTAAAGACACCCCTAATATTCTCCCTCTCACAAACATTGATAAGGTTCAGGTATACCTTTTTGGAGAAAAGAAGTTCCATAATTCATCTTTATTTAAAAACTTTTTAAATACACAGAGCCAAAAAAATGATAGCGAGACAGCCATTGTTGCGATATTCAGCGAGGTCTCAGCATGGAGAGGAAATTCAGGAATAATCGAGGGAGAGATTCAAAAAATCCACGAAATCATCAAGAAAAGTCCAAAATCTATAGTTATTTCCTTTGGAAGTCCCTATTTATTAAGGCACTTCACCAATGCAGATATTCTAATTTCTGCCTATGAATCTTCAGAACAAGTACAAAGATCAGTGATCAAATGTTTAAAAGGAGATATTCCCTTTGAAGGTATCATGCCTGTTAATTTATTCAAGTAGTTTCACCTAACAAATATTTATAGTGACTACTAAAACAATTCATTTTTGCATTTTAATTTATATTTATGCTTTTTATGGGAGTTTGAGGTTTTTAGATTATCTCTATTTTCACAGGCTAAAATTTGTTGTTCCCTTATTCAATTTAAGTTTTGTTCTTAAATTGCTGTTGTAGCTTAAATAACTTTTTAAATACCCTATGACAATTTCTGGATTTTTCAATCAATAGCCTTTATATTTTTTAAAGAATTAAATCTTTCCTACTGTTGCAAGGTAAATTGTAAACTCCTCTTCTCCATCTACTCCGATAAGCTCATCTATCATCTCCTGGTGATAAGCTCCCACAGCACATGCACCACAGCCAACAGCTGAACAAGCTAAATATAAATTTTGACATACATGCCCCACATCTACTGCAATAACTTTGTGGGATGCGAGATTATATCTCCATTCCATCCTATATGGAATAGTAGTCCATACAAAGGTAACAGCTCCCTTGCCAGTAAAATTTTGGTTGAAAGTAGTCCTGATTATCTCTTCTGAAATATTTTCATTTAGAGAGATAAGAAGCAATTTATGTGTAAGGGGTAAATAACGATATAAACCCTTTTCTAATCCATCAACATTTATTACACATAGGTATGTCTCAAAAGCATGACGACATCCAGCGGATGGAACAGTTCTAAAAGCTGTACCATTTTGAGTGATAAGTCTTATGCCTTGAGTAGCCCAGAGCAGAAAAGACAATTCTTCTAATGACAAAGGTATGTTTTTATAATGTCTATGACTTCTTCTATTTTTAATAGCCTCTACAAGACTAATATGAGAAAAGTTCTCCCAGTTCTCTTTCTTAATTAAATCAATTAAGGTACTATCAAGCGGGTAGGGCTTTTCTATCGGAGGTGGAGGTACCCCTTTGTTTTGGTCGGTCAGGGTAAAGTTAATCTTTTGCCTAATACTGTCTTTCAAAAAATAACGAAATAGCTTTAATAATTCTTCCATAAATCATCTTTACATAGCTTATTAAAAACCGTTTATAGAATCATTAACTTTAATAGCAATTAAAGTCCATAAAACTATAATAGACAAAGTACTTCCATATTCACAAGTTTTACTAAAATCGTCATTAGAAACATCTAAAAAGCAGCGTGTCAATTTTTGTTGTGAAGCTATTTGCATCTTTTTTTAAACATTCACAAAGCTACCTCTTTTTAAAGAAATCTTTTTTTTGTATAACCATTTCATGGTACAGAATAAAATGATGGGAAGTCTTTTTTTATTACCAAAGAATTAGGGAAAATAAAGATAAGTTTTTCTATTATCTGGATATTTTTGATAAAATTACTCTATGACGTTAACTGACAAAGCCTTAAAGATTTTGGCTGAAAGATACCTTCTGAAAGATGAACAAGGACAGGTAATAGAGACGCCTGATCAGATGTTTAAGAGGGTAGCTCGTCATATCTCAACTGCAGAAAGCCTTTACTATGAAGACCCTAAAAAGTGGGAGAACCTTTTCTATGAGATTATGTCATCCTTGAGATTTCTTCCTAACTCTCCAGCTCTTATGAATGCAGGGAAGCAGATAGGGCAACTTGCTGCCTGTTTTGTTTTGCCTGTTGAAGATTCATTAACAGGTATATATGATGCCTTAAAGAAAGCTGCAATTATTCATCAGAGCGGTGGCGGAACAGGTTTCTCATTCTCACGGTTAAGACCTAAAAATGATAGAGTGAGATCAACAGGGGGCGTAGCTAGTGGTCCTATCTCTTTTATGAGGGTTTATGATATGTCCTCCGATGTAATTAAGCAGGGAGGTGTTAGAAAAGCAGCTAATATGGGGATCCTATCGATTGATCATCCTGATATTCTTGATTTTATTAAGATTAAAAGAAGTTCAGGGGAATTATCAAATTTTAATATCTCTGTAGCAGTGACAGATGAGTTTATGGAGACTTTAAAGAGAGATGGCTACTACAATCTTGTAAACCCAAGAGATGGTAAGATTGTTCAGACAGTTAAAGCAAAGTCTGTATTTAAAGAATTGGTTCTTAGCGCTTGGCAAACAGGCGACCCTGGCTTAATATTTATAGATAAAGTCAATATGGCAAATCCTACTCCCCATATTGGGACTATTGAAAGCACAAACCCTTGTGGAGAACAGCCATTGCTACCTTATGAAGCTTGTATTTTAGGGTCTCTCAATCTGTCAAAGTATGTAGTTAATGAAAGTGCTAATCAATTGTGGGAGCAAAAGGAAAATTCTTTACATTATGAATCTCTATCTGAATGTGTCAACTGGGATAAACTTAAAAATGATATAAACACTGCCATCAGATTTTTGGATGATGCAATTGATGTAAATGTATATCCCTTTAAAGAGATTGAGATTATGCATAAGGGCAACAGAAAAGTAGGACTTGGAGTTATGGGGTGGGCTGACGTGTTGATTCATATTGGCATCCCTTACGATCATCCCCTTTCTATTCTTTTAGCGAGAAACCTGATGAAATTTATTAGGGATGAGGCAAGAAACACCTCTGTAGAATTAGCCGAAAAAAGAGGTGTTTTTCCTAATTTTAAAGGTTCAATTTATGACAACCCCGGGATGCTAAAGTTACGAAATGCAACTCTTACTACAATTGCTCCAACAGGATCTATTTCCATAATCGCTGACTGCTCAAGTGGTATCGAGCCAATATTCATGGTAGCCTACAAAAGATCTATACTCGATACTGAATTCTTAGAGGTAAACAAATACTTTCTCAAAATAGCTAAAAGATACAGTTTTTTTAAAGAGGAGATTTTACAAAGAATTTACAAGACAGGAAGTATCCAAAGTATTAAAGGTATTCCTTCTAAGGTTAAAAGGGTCTTCAAAAATGCTTTTGAAATATCCTTAGAATCTCATTTAGAAATGCAATTAGCCTTTCAAGAAAACACAGATAATGCTGTTTCTAAGACCATTAACCTTCCTAAGTCTGCCTCTAAAAAAGATGTAGCTCGTGCCTTTATGCTCGCTTATGAGAAGGGTCTGAAGGGTGTAACAGTTTTTAGATACGGTTCAAAAAAGGGAACACTTCTGAAGATTGAGAATAATGATTGAGTAACCTTTCATTTTCTTTTTTTCGATATAAGAGGTTTATACTATATATCAACAAGTTTTATTGCAAATTAACTTGATCCTTTGATACCCTATTATGTAGGAATATTTTCAGAAACTTTGATAGAGTCACTAAAGATGGAGGATAAAAAGTGTTTTTGCAAAAGCTTTTTGGTACTTTTTCCAATGACCTTGCGATAGATCTTGGGACTGCGAATACGCTGGTTTATGTTAAAGGTAAGGGAATAATATGTAATGAGCCATCTGTTGTAGTTCTGAGAAAAGACAATAAAAAACCTGTTGCTGTTGGTTTAGAAGCAAAAGAGATGTTAGGCAAAACCCCTTCAAATATAATCAGCATCAGACCCATGAAAGATGGAGTTATAGCAGATTTTGATGCCACACAGGAGATGCTAAGATACTTCATTAAGAAAGCTCATAATAAAAAAACTTTTATTTCGCCCAGGATAATTATTGGTGTCCCATCAGGTATTACACAGGTTGAGCAAAGAGCAGTGAAAGATGCAGCTGTTGCCTCGGGTGCAAGAGAAGTTTATCTTATTGAAGAGCCTATGGCAGCCGCCATTGGAGTAGGATTACCTGTAGGAGAGCCATCTGGTAATATGATCGTTGATATAGGAGGAGGAACTACTGATGTTGCTGTTATCTCTATCGATGGAATAGTCTATAGCAAAGCTGTTAGAGTAGGCGGTGACAAAATGGATGAAGCCATAATGGCTTACATCAAGCGTAAATATAATCTGATGATTGGGGAGCGCTCCGCTGAGAATATTAAGATTCAAATCGGTTCAGCCTATCCTTTAAGTCAACCTGAGACTATGGAGGTAAAAGGTAGAGATCTGATATCTGGAATTCCCAAAGCTATCAGGGTTAATGACTCCGAAATCAGAGAAGCCCTTCAAGAGAGTATCAACATTGTTTTAGATACTATTAAGGTTACTTTAGAGAACACCCCTCCAGAACTCGGTGCTGATATAGTAGATAGAGGAATTGTGCTGGCTGGAGGAGGAGCTTTATTGAGAGGGCTTGATATTTTAATAAAAGAACACACTGGAGTACCTGTGGTCTTAGCTGATGATCCTTTAACTGCTGTTGTCAGAGGTTGTGGGATGATGTTAGATAAATTAGATTTGTTGAGAAGGATTTCTTTAAACACGAATTAGATTGTTTTAAAGGTGTGGCATTCTTTTCATATAATATAAATATCCGCTCCACTAGTATCCTAAATAATTTATAGGCGTTGATGTCAGCCTTACCTTTTTAATATACTCTTTTTTGTTTTATTTTTAGATTTTAGATTAGATATGTCAGTTTTTAAGAGTTTCAAGCATCTGCTTCACCCGACTTAAAGTTGATTCTAATCAAATTGAGTTCTAACGTATAAGGCAGTTTAGGATTGATTTTTTTCAACTATGTTTTGAAAACTTCTATAAGTGTTATAATTTTGTTTGAGGTTAGAAAGTCCTCAGAAAGTCTGTTCAAAGCTCTAATCTATAAATGATAAAGATAAAGAAAAGAAGTTTAATCATATTTTTTATAGTCTTTCTCTCTTTTCTGGTGGCGTCCCTTCACAAAAATGATTTTACAGGACTAAAAAATATATTTGTCTATCCCTTAGATGTTTTTAATTACTCTATATCACATATCAAAGAAACTCTTGCTAATATCTTTATTCTTAAGAAGGAAAATGAGGAATTAAAAAAAGAGTTATACGAACTAAAAATGGAGCGTCAAAGGTATAGTGAGATTATACTTGAAAATGAGAGATTAAAGAGAATTTTATCTATAAAGGATAGTGAGCCTTTCTTTTTCACTGTTGCTAAAACTATCGGTAGAGGATATGACAGCTTGCTGAACACGATTATAATAGACAAGGGTAAAAAAGAGGGGATAAAAAAAGATATGGCTGTAATTACTTCCAATGGCCTTATAGGCAAGATATATAATGTCAGAGATAGTTATTCAGAAGTAATACTTTTAAAGGACCCCAATTTTTCCGTATCTGTAAGATTACAAAAGAGCCGACAGGAAGGGATTGTTTCAGGTATTGGTAAAGATTACTATCTCTTAAAATATATCCCCCAAGAACAGACAGTAGAAAAAGGCGAGATTGTAATTACAACTGGTTTTGATGGCATATTCCCACCTGGAATTCTTGTAGGTGCAGTAAGGGAGATTAAGTCAAAGTCGACCGATTTTTTTCAATATATCGAGGTAGTCCCTTTCCAAGTTGATACGAAAGTAGAAGAGGTTATAATTCTTAAACCTTATTCTAAAGATGGGCAATAGTCTAAAAGTTAAAAGAAACTTCTTTACCCCCACAGATAGGGATTGGTGGCCACTCTCACTTTTAAAATGGTTGTTATTAATATTTTTGGCTTTGACTTTCCAGACCAAAATATTAATCTTTGGTTTTCCCCAGAATTTCACTATTTTAGTAGTTTATTACTTCATCGTTCAAGCCTTGAATGAACAAAGAAAAAAAGGCGAGATTGATTCTTTTCGTTTTGAGGCAAAGTGTATTATTTTTTCGGCTTTTGTAGGCTTTATAAATGATCTAATTTCCAATTCTTTTTTAGGTCCGTCTTTTTTAAGCAAAACTTTACTTGGTTTCATTGGTGCAATACTTTTTGGGAGTGTTTTTTTTAGATGGACGGTGATTTTAGGGATTATTGTGGTTTTTCTTTTTACATTACTTGATGGAATTTTTCAAGTGTTTTTAAGGGTAATTATCAGTGATATAAAAATAAATATTGGTAATCTTATAGGGATGATTCTCATCCAGAGCTTTATAAATTTACCCTTTGGAATAATATTGAAGCCCAAAGATTTCAGCTAAAGATGGTACAGAAAAAAATTAATCTGGGGATTTATATAATATCTGGTCTAATCTTAATATTGTGCATACGACTGTGGGATTTGCAAATTTTAGAGGGCGACAAGTATAGAAAACTATCTGAAGAAAATAGGTTAAGAATATTGAAAGCTCCACCTATAAGAGGAATTATTTATGACAGAAATGGCAATCCCTTAGTGCAAAATAAGCCCCTTTTCAGTGCCTCTCTCCTTTTAGATAAAAACAGACATGTTGATATTGATAAACTCTCAAAGCTTTTAGGAGTTGAAACTTCTCAAATAGAGCAAAAGATTCAGAAAAATGAAAGTTTTTTTATTCCAATAAAGCTTAAGCAAGGGTTGAGTTTTGAAGAGGTCGCCCGTATTGAGTCCAGAAGATCCGATTTCCCTGGACTTTTCATAGAGACGGAGATTTCAAGAGAATACCTTTATGGTAAAACTGCTGCTCATGTGATTGGTTATCTTGGTAAGATTAACTCTTTTCAGGCGGACAGCCCGAATCTAAAAAACCTGCCACCAGATGCCTTAATAGGTCAATGGGGTATAGAGAGATTACATGATGATGTATTAAGAGGTCAATCAGGAGAACGAATTGTAGAAGTTGATGCTATGGGTAGACAATTAAGACTAATTCGGTATGTTCCGCCAGTTATAGGTAATGATATTAAACTGAGCATCGATATAAATGTTCAAAAAGCTGCAGAAGAGGCTTTTGGAGATAAAAGTGGAGCCTTGATCGCTTTAAACCCAAATTCTGGTGAGATTATAGCAATGGTCAGCCTTCCTTCTTTTGATCCAAACCAGTTTTCAAGAGGCATAACTCCAAAGCAATGGAATTCTATTATCAATGACAGGAAAAACCTAATGCTAAATAGGGCTATTCAGAGTGAATATCCTCCTGGTTCAATCTTTAAAATAATTACGGCTGTTGCCGCTCTTGAAGAAGGCGTAGTAGACCCTTTTACTAAGATAAATTGTACAGGAGGTCTGAATTATGGTCGTTGGTCTTTCGGTTGCTGGAAAAAAGGCGGACACGGAAACGTTGATATGCATAGAGCTATTGTAGAGTCTTGCGATGTCTACTTCTATGAGATTGGGAAAAGATTAGGTATAGAAAAGATTAACAAATATGCACTTTTATTTGGACTTGGTAAAGAAACAGGTTTAGATATGCCACCTTCAAAAGAAAAGAAAGGTTTAATTCCCACCGCTGATTGGAAGCGGAAAAGATTAAATTTGCCATGGTATTTGGGAGATACTTTTATTTCTGCCATAGGTCAAGGTTTTGTTACTATGACACCTATACAGGCTGCTGTGATGATATCTACTATTGCTAACGGAGGATATATCTATAAGCCTACATTGGTAATTGGTGATCATGAGCCTCTTCATAGGATAAACTTAAAACCTCAAACACTCAACATTATAGCTAATGCTTTAGCTGGAGTAGTCAATGAACCGAATGGGACCGCACTGAGTTCTAAGTCTCTAATGACTAATATTGCTGGTAAGACTGGCACTGCTCAAGTTATAGCTAAGGGTCAGAGGGTAGCAGGAGAACATTTTAAAGACCATGCTTGGTTTGTTGCTTATGCACCTTTTGAGAATCCAGAAATAGCAGTAGCAGTATTTGTAGAACATGGAGGAAGTGGTGGAGCAGTAGCTGCACCTATTGCCAAAAGAGTGATAGAGGCCTATATGGAGAGTAAAAATATAAATAACATAAAAAGGATGGCTAAACTCGAATAGTCTTCAATGAGATAAGGTTTAGGTTCAATCCTGAGTAACCCTTACTACTTCGCTAATGGTGGTAACTCCATATTTAACTTTCTCTATTCCATCCTCAAGAAGAGTTTTCATGCCTTTCTTTTTTGCAATCTCTCTAATCGTATTAGAGTCAGCATTTTTAAGGATTAGTTTTCTTATATCATCGTCGACTATCAGAAGCTCAAATATACCTGTTCTCCCGAAATAACCGGTATAGGCGCATCTTTCACAACCTTTACCATAGTAGGTGACTATTTTATCACTCTTTGAATCTAATCCTAAAAGTTCTTGAATATCATCGGAAGACTCTTTGATATCTTTGCAGGTATCGCATATAATCCTTACAAGTCTCTGTGCAAGGACTCCTCTGATAGTTGAAGAGAGTAGAAAGCTTTCCACGCCCATATCGAGAAGGCGGGTAATGGAACTTGGGGCATCATTGGTATGAAGAGTTGAGAATACTAAATGTCCGGTAAGAGCAGATTGTATAGCTATTTCAGCTGTTTCAAGGTCTCTTATTTCTCCAATCATTATTATATCAGGATCTTGCCTAACTATATGTCTTAGGGTATTTGCGAAGTTTAGACCTATTTGTGGTTTAACTTGAATCTGATTAATACCCTTAAGTTGATATTCTACAGGATCTTCAACGGTTATTATCTTCTTATCAGGTGAGTTTATTTTATCAAGAGCACCATATAAAGTAGTAGTTTTACCACTGCCAGTCGGACCAGTAACAAGAATTATGCCATTTGGCTTCTTTATTAAAAAATTAAAAGCATTTAAGGTCTCTTGAGAGAAACCAAGCTTTTCAAGATCAATTAATATGCCCTCCTTTCTCAAAATTCTCATTACAACATTTTCACCATAAATGACCGGGATTGTAGATACGCGAAGATCGATTTCACTATCACCTACTCGAAGTCTTATACGACCATCTTGAGGCAACCTCCTCTCTGCAATGTTTAATTTTGACATTATCTTAACTCTTGAGACTATTGCTGGTTGAAGTTTTTTTGGAATAGACTCGATATCATGTAAAACACCGTCAATTCTATATCTCACTTTAAGTTCATCCTCAAAGGGTTCGATGTGTATATCACTGGCTCTGTTTTCTACTGCTCGTGTGATTAACATATTTACCAGTTTAATAATTGGAGCCTCAGATGCAAGATCCTTAAGATATCCAATATCTTCCTCTTCTTCTCTCAAAAATTCTATACTGCTTACATCCATATTTTCGATGATTTTGTTTATATTTTGTGATTCCTGACCATAAAACTTAGAGAGATATTCTTCTATTGCCTCTATATTTGCGGTATAAACTGTAACATCACATGACAGAGCCAACTTTATCGCCTCAATTGTTTCTTCATCTTCAGGATTTGCCATTATAATTTTAAGAATATTATTTTTAAACTCTACAGGTATAACTCGACTCTCGATAATGAATCTTGATGATAGTCCATTAATGAAAAAAGGTACCTTGGGAAAGTCATCTTTTTCAATGAAAGGTATAGCCTTAAAAGCTAATTCGTTGCTCTCCATGAGTAAATATACCATATCTATCTGCTAAAAGGTAAGTAATCTCAGATTTTTTCATAAGGAAAACACTCTGATGGGATAATAATTTTAGATTGCAACGAAGACTAAACATCGTCATAGTTGTACATCATAGAATGATTAAACCACAGAGATTGAGACAGATTTCGCAGATGAAAGGATAACCTCATTTTAAGAGTCAGTTTTAGTAGTTAGAAAAAACCTAAGCTACCACAACGATTAAGAGAAGCCCTAAAAATTAGAAAAAGAATTAGAGAAGAAGCCTTTTACTTTTAAAATGAACTTTAATATAGGCAGACTTTATTCTTTAATATCAGT
>CAYPJO010000002.1:0-31224 GCA_964411065.1 uncultured Thermodesulfovibrio sp. | reverse complement strand
TTTAATATCAGTAATTGAGGATGGTAGTTAGTAAAGGTCAAAAGCAGATTCTTAAGGCAAAGAAAAAAGATGCTCTGAGAATCTTCTTAAATTCAAATGATTATAGAGGCAAAAGAAGTGTGAAAGTTTAGTTCTTTCCTTTTTGAGTTTTATAGCTTATAAAGGGTTGAGTTTGTCTTGACATGACAAAAACTTAAAAGCTAAAATCAGCCATATTCTTTAAAAATAATTTAAAGCCATGCTCGATGAAATAAAATCAAAGATCTCATTTGGAGAAAGGCTTAGTAAAAGCGATATTATAAAGCTATTCCGATCAGATGATCTTTTTACTATAGGTAAATTGGCTTCTCAAAAAGCGGAGGAGATAAACGGAAAAAGAACTTTTTTCATCATCAACCGTCATATTAATCCAACAAATATTTGTATCAATAGATGTAAATTCTGTGCCTTCAGCCGTTCAAAGGGAGATGTAGACGCCTATGAATTAAACATCGAAGAAATTCTCAAAAAAATTGATGTTACTAATAACAATACCAATAATAAACTTCGAGAGGTTCACATTGTTGGAGGGCTCCACCCTGATCGAGATTTTAATTATTATTTGGAAATGCTTTCAGCTATAAAAAAGCAATTCCCTTCTATTGCCATAAAAGCATTTACAGCAGTAGAGATCGATTATTTTGCTAAAAGGAGCGGACTCGAAATAAAAGAAACTTTACTTTTGTTGAAAGAAAGCGGGTTAGATATAATTCCAGGCGGTGGAGCAGAAATATTTTCTAAAAATATCAGAGAAAAACTTTGCCCTGAAAAAATTAGCGGGGAAAGATGGCTCGAGATTATGGAAACGGCCCATAATATAGGCATTAAGTCCAATGCCTCAATGCTTTACGGACATATTGAAAGTTTTGAAGATAGAGCAGAACATCTAATTAAATTGAGGGACTTGCAAGACAGAACTTCAGGATTTCTTGCCTTTATACCCCTAGCTTATCATCCAAAAAATACTCAAATCGGTGGTAGTTATTCATCAGGAATTGATGATCTAAAGACCATCGCGATAAGTAGGATAGCCTTAGATAATTTTGACCATATAAAAGCATACTGGATAATGTTAGGAGAAAAGATCTCACAGGTTGCTCTACTCTTTGGAGCCGATGATATAGACGGCACAGTTATTGAGGAAAAGATTACTCATTCTGCAGGAGCCTTAAGTGGCCAGAGTATGCAAAGAGAAGAACTAATAAACCTTATCCGGAAAGCTAATAAAATACCTGTCGAGAGAGATGCTTTCTATAACATTATTGAGGAAATTGATTTTCATTAAGCAGACATCCATCTGCCCTTTGGTTTATTAATGAGAGTCCCTATATAATGAAATACTCTATCCTTAAGAGGTAACTTTGGAGCTTATTTTTTATTTCTCAGTCTAAGGTTTACGACTACTTAACTTTTAGACTCAAGTTTTGAATTTCTAATTCACCATTTAAGAATCTGTTGTCCTCAAATCTCTAATCGAAAATCCAGTTTTAAAGATAAGTTTAAAATCTTAATTAAAAACATTTTCATAGACAATATCCGATTCATAGACAATATCCGACATTATGAATAAGCCTTTATTTAGACTCCTGGTAGGTGAGAGAATAATATTAGCAAGACAACAGTAAGGAGTTTGTAGACGGTTAAAATCTTATCAAGTTACTGATAGAGTATGAACTTCTATTTATATCTCTCTACTGTAAACCTATATATCTCAATATCGCTATCAAAAGGTTCTATACCAGCTTTAAGCTTTGCTATTCTCAATTGTTCTTCTACGGAGTTAACTCCCTCGATATTTGGCAATAGTAGACCTCTTAAAAATCCCTTTTTAACAATAACGCCATATTTAATATGATCCAGTTCATTTATATCCCTTACCTTTTCTGGTTCTGACAATACATCTACAGTATAATCGAGATCTTTTAACTCTTGCACCGTAACAGGTGGAAATCGGGGATCTTGATAAGCTGCTGATAAGGCGTTTTTAACTATCTCCTCATATAGATTTTTAGTAGAAGGGATAAATGTGCCCATACAACCTCTTAAGCTTCCTTTCTTTTTGATGCTTACAAAAACTCCAGCTTTTCTTTGCATTTCTTTGGGTATTTCAGTCGGGAATTGAGGGAGTTTTTTATTTTTTGCATACTCCTCCACTGTTTTTTTTGCTAAGTCAACATAGGGATGCAATTTACCTCTCCCTTGACATTGCATAATCTGCCATAGCTATGATGGTCTCTTTTTCTTTTGAGGGATTAAAGATATCTAATTCCGCTTTTGCTTCTTGAACAATTAATTCAGCAATCTTAAAGGATTCTTCGATTGAATTGTACTTTTTTAAAAGTTGTATAATCCTTTGTTGTTTCTTGCTAAAACTTTCAGCATCTTTGGTGATGTTGGCGATTATCTCTTTTATCTCCTCACGTTCAGTATCTGTAGCTGATTTAAGCAATTTTATTAGAGGCATCGTTATTTTGCCTTCTTCTAAATCTTTGCAGATTTTCTTACCAAGATTCCTTTCCTTTGCCATATAGTCAAGTATATCATCGGTCATCTGAAAAGCAATACCTGTTTTCATACCAAAGTTACCAAGAGCATCGACTACATCTTGAGGCTTATTAGCAAGGATACCACCTATCTTACAAGCAGCTGAGATTAAAACTCCTGTTTTTGAGGAGATAATCTTAAAGTATTCATCCTCTGTAATATCAGGATCTCCAATCTTGTTTAATTGCAATATTTCTCCCTCTGTCATGCTGGTAGTAGCATTTGATAGGGTCTCCATTATACTCTGGCTCTTTTGCGCAACAGCAATCTTTAAAGCATTTGAGTATAAGTAGTCACCTATAAGAACTACTATTTGATTCCCCCATAATATATGGGAAGCTGTCCTTCCTCTCCTTGTTTTTGCCCCGTCTATTACATCATCGTGTAATAGAGAAGCGGTATGAATTGCCTCTATTATTGCTCCTAATAAGTGGCGGTTAGCACCCTTATAATTACATAAATCAGAGCATAAAAGGAGAAAAAGGGGCCTAATCCTTTTCCCTCCGCTATTTAAAATATATCTTCCTATTAATGGTATTAGAGAGACTTCACTTTCAAACATTGAGAGTAAATGGCTCTCAACTAACTTGAGTTCCTCAGCATATTTAGAGAAGATCTCATGTACATTTAGCATATATTTCACCATATAAAAAATTGTAAAAAATCATAACAATAGCTCTTTAAAATCACAATTACTTGATATCTTTCATCGCGGCTTCAACCTCAGTGAATCAATATCAATGTCTTTCAATACTAATTTTTTAAGATCCTTAGGCTTGAAAACACCTTTTTCAGTAAAAAAGGCTGTGATATATTCTGAAGGGGTAACATCGAAAGCTAAGTTTATTACATTTACACCTTCTGGAGCAATTCTTTGCCCCCATATAGTTGTGACTTCATTAGGAGATCGCTCCTCTATCGGAATGAGATCTCCCGTATTAAGATTGAAGTCGATACTACTTAAAGGTGCAGCTACATAGAAGGGTATTTTATTCTCTTTACAAAGTACCGCTACTGTATATGTACCTATTTTATTTGCCACATCGCCATTTTTAGTAGTTCTATCAGTGCCAACTATAACCAGGTCTACTATCCCTTTCCTCATCAATGCTCCTGCTGTATTATCGGTAATTAGAGTTACGGGTATGTCTAATTGCATCAATTCCCAGGCTGTCAATCTTGCGCCTTGCAAGACTGGTCTGGTCTCATCTACTATTACATGAATCTTCTTTCCTTGTTCCCTTGCAAACAAAATTGGCGCAGTTGCTGTCCCGTATCCTCCTGTGGCAAGGCTCCCTGCATTACAATGGGTTAGTATTGTATCACCATCGCTAATAAATTCTGCCCCCCATCTCCCAATTGCTTTGTTAGTCTCTATATCCTCTTGTAATATTCTGTTAGCCTCTTCGATTAACAACCTTTTGATTGAGTTTAACGACTCATCTTTATGAAGATTGATGAACTTTCTAATTCTTTCACAGACCCATTTAATATTTACTGCGGTAGGCCTTGTAGAGAGCATTGTATCAACTATAGACTGAATCTTTAAGAGAAACTCATCAAAACTTGTAGCCTCTATATCTTGAGCACCTAAGGCAATAGCCATTGCTGAAGCAATTCCTATAGCAGGCGCACCTCTAATAGACAATCTTTTAATACATTCGGCAACCATATGGTAATCAGTACATTCTATATAACTAATCTCAAAAGGAAGTTTTGTTTGATCAAGAATTACCACTTTGCTATCTTTAAACTCTATTGTTTTAATCATAATATGATTCCTAAATAGTATTCTAAATTAAAAACTTCATAAATATTGTAGCCACTGTGAAATAAATAGACAATCCTAAAATATCATTAAATACTGTAACAAAGGGTCCAGCCGTAACAGCAGGGTCGATGCCTA
Source organism: uncultured Thermodesulfovibrio sp. (assembly GCA_964411065.1). Taxonomy (GTDB): domain Bacteria; phylum Nitrospirota; class Thermodesulfovibrionia; order Thermodesulfovibrionales; family Dissulfurispiraceae; genus DYHD01. Next base: position 26,735 of record CAYPJO010000002.1, on the reverse strand, counting down.
TTTTATGAGCTAAAGTAGGAGTCAACAAAGCAAGAAGGGTCGAACTTGTGATTGATAAAAACATTGATAATCCAACCACTGCACCAAGCATGGGCATCCCCTTTAATAAAAGGGCTGCAACAGCAATAGTTACTCCTGTTATGAAAGCAATTATCAACCCCGACAAAATCTCCTTTGCAACATATTTCCAAAAATTACTTATAGAATTAAGGGCTATACTTCTAACCATAGTAGTAGAGACTTGCAATCCAGCGTTACCAGCCATACCCATTATAACAGGAATAAAGGCAGCCAAAACAACAACACTCGTTAGGATGTCCTCAAATTTACCGATTACAAGTGAAGATATGAGACCTCCTAATAGACATAGAATCAACCACGGGATACGGCTTTTAACTACTTCGATTGGTTTGGCATCCTCAATTCTACCATATTTGATCTCAGAAGTACCGGCAACCTTAAAAATATCTTCTGTTGCTTCTTTTTCTATAATATCAAGTATATCATCAACAGTCACAATACCAAGTATATGTCCTTCCTCATCCACTACTGGGAGAGCCACTAAATTATATTTAGATAACATTTCCGATAAAATATTAACCTCTTCATCAGGACTTACAGTAATAACTTTCTTAGTCATGATATCTGATAGTTTATCGAGAGGATCTGCTAACAGCAACTCCCTTAAAGATGTAACACCGACTAATTTTTCATTCTCATCAACAACATATATGTAATAAACAGTCTCTATATCCTCTGCATCTTTCTTGAAATTATTGATCGCATCCCTTACCAAAATGTTGGGGTTATATGAGATGAACTCATTGGTCATTACACCCCCGGCAGTATCTTCTTTGTGGACAAGGAGCTCTTGTATATCCTCAGCTTCTTCTTTCTCAATATGTTCGAGTATCTCCTTAGCTTTCTCTACTGGCAGATCACCTAAAAGATCAGCTGCATCATCGGGGGTCATCTCCTCAATAATATCAGCAGCCTTCTCAGTCTCTATTCTGCTAATTATTTCGGCTTGTTTTTCAGGCTCTAATTCAGATAAGGCTTCCGCTGCTGTCTCTACATCGAGATCTTTAAGTATATGGGTTCCTTCATCCATAGATACCTGGCTTATGATCTCAGCAATATCAGCTGGATGGAGCTCAGAAACCATATGGCGAGGGACGGTTAGAGCAATAGACTCAAGTTTTGGTTTAAGAGGTTGAATATAGTTCCAACTAATTAAGTGCGGTGGAAACCGAGACTCAAATATTTTCCCAATTTTTCTTATCCCTATCCTCCTAAATTTCCACCTCTTCCCAATATCCACAGCCGATAAGACAGTATCACCATCGTAGCCCTCTAACTTTATGTCATTTACTTTCACTACCTTAGCACCGTTAACATCGACTATTTGCTTATCAATTATATCCCTAAATGCGAGAAGGTCTTCCTCATTTGGATGATAAGGCTGAATTTCCTGACAGTAAAGGTGAGTTGAAATGATGATCTTATTGAAAAGATTAATATCTTTGATATCTATATAGAAAAGCTTTTTTTGTCTTTCTATTATTAGTGCTGATAATTTAGGGAAAGGGTTTCCTTTAACAACAATTATATCCCTTACCTTTCCTACGATCTCCCCTTTTGGATCGTAAACAGGCTTCGCTATAATTTCACTTAAAAATATCTCTCCAAATAAAGGCATTCTACATTATAAGTATAAAAATATTGTAATCTCTCAGGCAAACAAAAAGAGGCAAATCCTTTCTTCCTTGCCTCTTCAAAAAAGATTAATAATCATTAATTTTAAAATGCAGTGAAGGAGCTCACGATTTACGAGAATTTACGAGATTATGCAGTCCTCTTTCCTACTATACGAATACCTCTTTAGGAATCTTTGTAAACTTTAGCCCATATTCCTTCCTAATTTAAATAATAAGGCTCAGTAATAAACGGGCAACTATTTTGTCTTTTGAAAAAATATTATATCATCTTACTTTAAGCTACTTTTAAAACCTTCGATGTTACAAAAACTAAAAAGTTTTTATAATTTATACCTGTCTAATATCATCAAGCTTCCACTCTAAAGCTTTCCCAACAAATGCCCAATATTCTCTAATCTCAACGGGGGTGTCCTTAGAGCCTTCTACTACATTATTATTAGAATCAACAGTATAATCTCTTAACAATGCATTGATTTCAACTACAACAACTTTGTAGTCATCTTCCTCTTCTACATCGACAATCTTGACGTCATGAAAATATAAAATCTCAACGAAGTTCCTCAAGCCTTTACTCTTCAGTTCATTGAGTTGACCCTCAAGATATCTGTACATCCTTTCAGTTAATAGGTTTTTGACAATAGTTAAATCATTCTTTGCCCAGGCATCCTGTATCAATTTGAATGTACTTGTTGCGACATCCTTGAGCAGCTTTTCGTTGATTGTGAAAATCCTTTCATCGGAATAAGTAGTGGAAAAGTTATCTCTCTGAGTATAGTTTTGTATGCCTGAAGTTGAGTAAGTTCCACCAGTTGCATACTGTATTCTCTCTTTCTCCCTCGCTTTCATGACCATTCTAACAATTAGAAAGATCATGCCCCCAATGATTAGTATCTCCAATAAGCCTGGCATACCTAATTCAAAACCATGTCCCATAATTAAAGATAGAAGAGAGCCAATTATTAAACCGCCAACAAGGACCTTGAAAAGTCCACTATTAAAAAAAGAAGGTTTTTGTATCGGTTGTGCTTGTGGTGTGGTTGGTATGTTGATATTCTGCTGAGTGGGTGCTGTTTGAGAAGGTTGTTGGGGGTTATGTTGCGGCTGTTGCTTATAACTCCTGAAGCCTGATGATCCACCTCTGCCTGCTCTTGCTAAACCATCGCTGGCTAACATAAACAGAAAAGCGAAAATTGATAAAAAAATCATTATCTTTTTCATAGCCACCTCGCTATCTCTGAAATTTAACTAATTATGACTTATTATAACTTAATTATTTGGATATTATAAAAATCCCAACTAAATAATTGTAGATAACCCAAATAAACGATTAAAAAGCATAGACAAACTTAAACCAGAATTTATCTCCCTCTGGCTTGTTCTTCACTTCCATCTCTTTCTGATATTTAAGGATGAAACTCATATTTTTGTGATCATATTTTACCTGTGGCCCTACAGCGAAGGCTTTGCCTTTATTACCGTCTGAGGCTACTTTCTGTCCGTTAACCTTGTCGTCTGTTAACTGTTTATAAAAGTATCCACCTACTCCAATATTAAAGTTATCAAACCTTTTTCCAATTGTATAATCGAAATGGAATTCCTGCCCTGATCTATAATTGGTATCCCTATTCTTTGTGTTGAAATCATACATAAATTTACAAGATACATCAAACCCACTATCGCTTAGATAGGTGAAGGCGAATATTGGTTCAAATGTCCAGTAATTTCTACCAACATTAGCAAGTCTGTTTTTGTCGAATTGGCCAGTTGGGATGTAGATATCTATTCCAGTAACAAAGTGCCAGTTTTTGAAATGCCATGAAAGAATAAAGGGATCCACTATGATGTCCCCAAGTCCTGTCTTGTTTTGACTTCCAATGGGAAGCTCTACATCAACTTTTACAATAGGAATTAAAACATGTGCTCCCCAATTACCCCCGAATATCTGCGTCTTTGAAACATATAAAAACCTAAAGACATTGGCTGTTACTTTGAGGTCAAAATTGGGAATGGCATTTTTACCACTACTATCCATAAACTTATCAGCAGTATAAAAGGTGAAGTAGTTAAGAAAATATATTCCTGGCGGAGGAACGGCTCCAGCCATGAAATCCTCTGCTCCATTTGGATATGCTCCACCTCCCCCTTCTGTTGCAAAAAGTAGCTTATTGTCACTTAAGAATATTAAAAAAAGAAAAAAGCTAACAAAACAAACCAGAATTTTATTAAATCTCTCAGAAAATTGATTCATAAATCTACCCCCCTTTAAAAATAGTGAAAAATATTAATGAGGTATTATACACAATTTCAACTTTTAATAGGGTATTGCATTATTAGATCTTAAAATTTTGCCATAATTTATATTGTTGAGTTCTACAATCGAATTATGTATAATTACTTTAATATCGATAAAAGGGGGTAAAAAGATATGAGAATAAAAAGCATCCCTTTATTTCTAAAGGCTATAGTGATAGTAGTTATCATAGGTTTCCTTTATTTCGCTGTTGCCGATGCTCAAAAATCTGCACCTTCTCAAAAATCAGTCAAAGTAGAAAGCTGTTATACCTGTCATGACCAGATTAAGGATTTTCACTCAAAGGGTAAGCATTCTAAGGTGAATTGCGCCAGTTGTCATGAGGGGTTGGACAAACACCTAAAAGATATTGCCTCAAAACCGATTACAAACTTTAATCATGCCACTTGTGGTAAATGCCACAAGGAGCAGTATGAGTCTTTTGTATCGGTAACCTTTGAATCCAAACCAAAGGTTGAAAAGGCTACATCTACGAGCAGATCTCCTTTATTTGATACGGTTATGAGGCCTCATGGATTTACAAGAGAGCATGCGGAGCCAAGAAGTCATGTTTTCTCTTTCGTTGACCATCTTTTAGTAGACAGAGCTTTTGGAGGAAGATTTCAACTTAAGGACTGGACAAAGATATCTGACTCTAAAGGTGCTGAGAAATCAGCGTGGCAAATAGTCAAAGACCTTGAGCCTACTACAAGCGAGCAAAAGATATTCCCTCCTTATACTCCTCGAACAGCTTTCACAGCAGCTAATCCGGTATGTTTACAATGTAAAACTCAGGATCAAATCCTTTCCTGGGCATATATGGGAGATAAAAACCCAAAAGCAAAATGGGATAGAACTTCTAAGGTAGTCGAGTTTGTAAGAGAGATGCATCGGCCCTTTGGTTGCTATACTTGTCATGATCCTCACTCAGCAAAACCAAGAGTTGTAAGAGATGCTCTTATTCATGCTGTTGTTGATAGAGGGGAAGGAACTTATCCCTACGATAAAGAAAAAAGCAAAAAAACAACAATCACAAAAGTAATGTTCAGAGATTTTAGAGCAATAGGTATTCTAAACAGACCTGATTCCAATTTAATGTGTGCCCAGTGTCATGTAGAGTATAATTGTAACCCTGTCATTGACATAAGAACAGGCGAAATGATCGGAATGGCTGACAGAAGAACCAATGAATTCCAGTGGAGAAATGTTTTTGATTATGATGCATGGGTAGAAAAACAAGGCTATAGAGATTTTCGTAATGAGGTGACCGGAGCCCTCCTTTCCAAGATTCAGCATCCCGAAGTAGAAGTCTACTGGGGCAGTAAACATGAAAGAGCAGGAGTTGAGTGCAAAGACTGCCATATGCCAAAAATTAAAAAGGCCGGCAAAGAGTTTACTTGGCATGGGCAAAGAAGCGCAAAGTATATGAAAAAAGACACCTGTATTAAATGCCACACTTACTGGACAGAAAAAGAGGCTGAATATCAAATTGAAGGTATACAGCATTACATAAGAGGTAAGATGCGGAAAGCAGAGTTCTGGCTTTCTGAATTTGTGAAGACCTATCAACTTGCGAAAGCAGTAGGAGTGCCAGAGGATGTTCTAAAAGAGTCAAGGAAGTTTCATACTACCGCCCATACTCTATGGGAGTGGTGGACTGCTGAAAACTCCGACGGTTTCCACAATCCTGATCAAGCAAAGTCTGCCTTGCTTAAATCCATCCAGACATCCATTGACGGAGTAAAATTCCTCGAGAAAGCTATTGATGACAGAACTAAACCCCCTTCTAAGTAATGAATTTAAAAGGCTGGGTATCAAAGATATACCCAGCCTTTTTCATAAAGAATAATTTATTTTCATAAGAAAATCGTTTAACTAAATCTAATAGCAGATGCCATTAATCCTTAATAAAGCGGCATATCAGGATCTACCTCTTTTGCATAGGCATTTAACCCACCTCTTAAATGTTGAGCCTTTAAGCCAGCTCCATGGAGCAAAAATAAAGCCTCAATACTCCTGACTCCTACTTTACATACAATAAGATATTCTTTCGTTGGATCTAATTCTGATATCTTATGGGGAAGCTCTGGTAGAGGAATCAGAATGCTTTTATCAATCTTACAAATCTCCCACTCATGAGGTTCTCTTACATCCAATACTATGACTTTATCATTAGAGCTTTTTAACTTGTCAGCAAACTCTTGAGGGCTAATAATGTGTTCGGTACTAATCTCGGGAGTTCCTGTCCCGCAAAAGGCTTCATAATCAATAAGCTGAGTTATTGTAGGATTATCACTACATAACTCACAGGTAGGGTTCTTTCTAATTTTGAGAGTTCTAAATCTCATACGTAAAGCATCGTAAAGAAGGAGTTTACCTATCAGTGTATCACCCAATTCAAGTATTAGCTTTATAGTCTCAGTAGCCTGAATAGCCCCAATTACACCTGGTAGCACACCAAAGACTCCTCCTTCAGCACAGGAAGGAACAGTGCCAGGCGGCGGAGGCTCCAGAAATAGACAGCGATAGCAGGGACCCTTTTCAGCATAAAAAACAGTTGCCTGCCCTTCAAACCTAAAAATGCTACCGTAAACAAGAGGTTTTTTAAGAAAAAAACAAGCGTCATTTAGTAAATAACGAGTGGGGAAGTTATCAGTACCATCGATAACTATTTCATAATCTTTTAAGATATCAAATATATTATCTTTACTTAAAGGCAGATGATAGGTTTGGACTTCTACATAGGGGTTGATCTCATAGATTCGCTTTCTTGCAGACTCTACTTTAGGTGTATTAATTGAGGATGTACCATGTAATATCTGCCTCTGGAGATTACTCTCATCAACAAAGTCGTAGTCTACTAAACCTATTCTCCCAATTCCTGCTGCAGCTAAATATAGCGCTATGGGAGAGCCAAGCCCACCAGCACCAACAATAACTACTCTGGCTTTTTTGAGTTTCCTTTGACCACGAACTCCTACTTCTGGTATTAAAAGATGTCTGCTATACCGATAAATTTCTTCATTACTAAGCTCTATATCGTCCTTTTCCATCTCTTTTCCACGCATAATATAATATAATTAGTCTTAGAAAGACTTTGAATATATAAAACTGAGGTATTTTATCTAACTATCAATAATGGAGATGGTGATTTTCTAAATATCTTTTCTGAAAGATTAAAAGACTCAAACCGTTCCCTCCAGGTCTTAAGAATTTTACCACCCATCAATACTAAATCATAATTACCTACTCTGATCTCCTCTAAAATCTCTTCTTCAGGGTCTCCATATCTCGTTTTAGTCGTAATTACCAAATTCAGTGCTCTACCTTTTTCAAAAAGATTCCCGAGAGCTATCTCGCCTTCCTTAGCTAAACTTCTATCTAGATATTCTCTACACTCATCGCGGTTTATGGCATAGATCTCGTTAGTAAATTTTTTCAAAAAAGGATTTATAACATAAAGCCCTACAAGAACAGCCCCAAAAATTTTTGCTAAGGTAAGAGCATACTCCTCAGCTTTTGCTGTATGGGGTTCTCCATCTGTACAAACTAAAATCTTTGATATATCAACCATATTAATATTTTATTCTAAAATAAAGTTTCTTATCTTTACAATTTATTTTATTTCGAAAGTAAAGATACAACATGAAACTAAAAACATAGCTGGTTACCTATAAATGCACAGATAACCAGCCATCTTGCGAATGAAGAACTCTTATACTGACAATCGTGTTATTTGACTCTAAAAGCCTCAGCACCTATTGCCATAACAGCTAAAGCGCCTAAAATAGCCTTTAAAGTAGCAGCAGAAAAACCTATTACAAAAGCTTTCCCGCCAGCTTTCTTTAAATCTTCAAAAGCAATATTTAGCCCTACACCAGCAAAACCTATTGCAAAGAAAATTCTTAAAAGGTCTCTGCCTAACATATCCTTTTGAGCCTGAGTAAAAACACCTAACTCATTAAGGGTGACCATTACAAAGAACCCAATTATAAATACAGGAAATTTCTCTTTAATAACCTGCCAAGCTCCAATCTTCTCTCCTGTTGTTTCACCTACCTTCCTTGCGGGCCTAACGATGAAATACCATATTGCCCATAATACGCAGATTGGGATAAAGCCAACTCTAACTATATTAATAATATTTGCAGTTAGCAAGGCTTCATGCCCATACCATGTGGCTGCAGCAACAAGCTGAGCAGTGTTAAGTATCGCTGTACCAACCCAAGCTCCAAAGACAGGTTCTTCCATTCCTAGAGCCCTTCCTATATAGGGGAAGGTGAATAAACAAAGGGTCCCAAATAGTAGTATTGTGCCTATAGCATAAAAGAAGTCCCTTGGTTTTGCATTAACTACAGGTGCCACCGCAACTGCAGCAGAAACACCACAAACACCCACTCCAGAACCCATTACTCCATTTAACCCATCATCAACTTGAGCACGTTTTCCCCAGATCGAAATTAAAATTTGAGTCCCAATAACAAAAATAACCACAAGAACCAATCCTATAGCTCCAACTCTAAGAACGTCAGACCACATATAGTAAGCCCCAAGAATTATAATTCCTGGTTTAATTATGGGACGGGCAGCTATTGTTCCAGGTAGAAAGATCTTAGGCACCCCAATAGTGTTCCTTATTAACATCCCGCCAAGAAGCAAAAGAGCTACATAAGTCAATTGGAACTGAACAGTCCGCTCCGCAAAGGAATACTTAAAAGCAGGAGATTTATCAACCGCAAGCTTTTCATAATCTCCCTTTGGTAAAATATATGGCTTGCTTGGTTTTACCTTTTCAATTCCCAGTTGATAAAGAGTCAAAGCCCCTTTATATGCATCCTCTTTAGCTTTAACATAGTCTTCATATGGAGCTATTGGTTTATTTAATTCAAGATGAGGTTTCAGAATAGCCATTGACTCCCTGTAACCCTTTCTCAATTCTCCCATACTTGCATCCCACTGAAGGGCTAACCACCCAAGAACAATGCAAAGTAGTAACCCAGGGAGCATACTCGGCAATTCTTTTAGTGAATACCTTACTCCAATACCACCACCTGCCATGGCGATCCTCCTCTCAAACTATTTGAAAAATAGAGAGCTATAGAACTTAGGATCTATAACTCCTGTTAACACTAATACTACAACAATTGTTGCAATTACCAAAACCACAAAATCTTCTTTCCTTTCAGCAGAAAAAGTGGCTTTAGCTTTAGCCTCTAATTCTTTATTAATTTCTCCCATTTCAACCTCCTTAATTACCCTGAGTGAAAAAAGCCCTCTTATTATTCAGTTGGATATTTCATTTTTTTCCAATCTGGCAGTCCCTCTCTATACCAGTAAACATTCTTAAAACCAGCTTTGACCATCATCTCAGCAACAGCAGGAGATCTCCAACAAAGCACACCATTACAATAGTTCACAATGACATCATCTTTTTTAAACTGATTGAGAAGAGAAGGGTCTGCAAGAAGATGATCGGCTAAAAGCCATTTAGCTCCTTTAATCCTCTCCGCATCATACTGTTCTTTAATTCTATTATCGAGAAGTATGAACTTCTTTCCATGATCCATCCACCTCTTCAACTCAGCAGTTGTGATTATCTTTACACCAGGTAGTTGAGCAGGCATCTCCTTCTTAGCAGCAGCCATCTCTTTCCACTCTGCACATTTTCTGATGGTCTCAGGATCCCATCCTTGCTGTGCAAAAGATAAAAGAGTTAAACCCAGAATTACTAAACTTGCGATGCTTACTCCCAAAACTTTTTTCATTTTTTATCCTCCTTAAATTTTTTAGTGTTGCCTGAAGTTTTTAAATTATCTCTTTTATATGGATTTTTTAATTTTTTTAAAAAGCTGACTCTTCCTTCTAAAATCCTCTATTTAACAACTATCACAGGACATGGAGCAATCTCTATAAGCCTCTCAGTGACACTTCCCATTAAAAACTTTTTTGCTCCATGCTTACCGTGGGAGGCTACAATTATTTCATCAACTTTTTCATTCTGAGCAATCTGAGCGATTGTTTCAGCAGGGCTACCGAACTCTATTATTCCTTTTGCATCGATATTGAGACCTTTAAATTTATCTAATGCTCTCTCCATTATACCTTTTGATTCTTTCATCACAAGTTCTTTGATTATGTCACAATCAACCTCTGAAAGACCTATGGGACAATAATCCTCTGCAACATTCAGAAGTATAATCTCTGCTTGATTATTCCTAAAAATATCGATAGCTCTGTCTATAGCTTTCTCAGAATAAGAAGAGCCATCTATCGCCACTAAAACTTTTTTCATTTTTTCCTCCTAAAGTACTGTAATAGAGCACAGCTGTGATTATAAATGGATAAAGCAAGCATTATACCAGAATGAAAAAATCTTTAAAGTCAAATATTTAAATAGAATAAAGCAAGCTCTATGTTACCATGAGGAAACATCTTTAAGAATTTTCTGTGTCAAGAAGGTTACATTAAGATTAAATTAAGGTTAAATTGCCGGGAGCGAAATTAATTTAGAACAAAGATTTAACAGAAATGAATACAAGAATGGAGGCTATTTTTAGCTTTTAAAAATTTCAAGCAATGTTGTATTCTCTCAGTTTTTTCCAGAGAGCTTTTCTACTAATTCCCAATTTATTTGCGGCTTCTATCTTTTTCCACCCGCACTCTTTAAGTGCTTGAATTATCTTTTGTTTTTCAAAACACTTAATGCTCTCTTCAAGGGTTAAATTATTTTTGCTACAAGGTTGTGCTAAAACCTCAGTAGATATCTCATTAGGTAAATCTTTTAATTGTATTTTGCCATTAGTACATAGAATAACAGCCCTCTCAATGGCATGCTTAAGCTCTCTAACATTTCCAGGGTAATTGTATGAAAGTAAAGCATCATAGGCTGGTTCTGAGATAGTTAACCCAGGTTTATTGTATTTTTCACTAAAATATTTTAAAAAGTTCTCTATCAGGTAAGGGATATCATCCCTCCGTTCTCTTAAAGGAGGTAAGATGATAGGGACCACATTAATTCTATAAAAAAGATCCTCTCTAAAGGTGCCAGCAGCTATACACTCTTTGAGATTTTTACTTGTAGCATAAATAGTTCTAACATCTACTTTTATGGAGATATTGCTACCTATACGAGTAACAACCTGATCTTCTAAAACCCTGAGTAATTTAGACTGAAGGGAGAGGGGCATGTCTGCTATCTCATCGAAAAAGATGCTCCCGCCGTTTGCAAATTCAAACTTCCCTTCGCGAGAAGATGTTGCACCAGTAAAAGCTCCCTTTTCATGACCGAAAAGCTCAGATTCAAAAAGGTTTTCAGGAATTGCAGCACAATTTATTTTTACTAAGGGCTTACCACTTCTTTCACTGGTAGCGTGGATGGCGTTTGCCACTAATTCTTTCCCTGTTCCACTCTCCCCAAGTATTAAGACAGGCACATCGGTACGAGCAACTGCAGTAATACGGTCTAAGACATCCATTATAGCTGGGCTAATACCAATGAACCCGCTCAATCCAATCTTCTCTTTTAAACTCTGTCTCAAAAGAACAACCTCATCTTGTAACTTCTGAAATTTAAAAAATCTCTCAATGGCAATTAGTAGTTCCTCATTTGAGAAGGGTTTAGACAAATAATCAAAAGCCCCATCTTTAATTGCTTGAATGGCACTTTTTATCTCTGCATAGGCTGTAATAATTATTACACCAGTATAATTTGATAAAGCCTTTGCCTCTCTCAAAACTTCTAAACCATCGAGATCGGGTAACCTCAAATCTGTGATAATCAAATCGTATCTATCTTTCTCAAGCTTTTTTATGGCATCTGTACCATCAGGACTTTGAGTAACAAGAAAGCCTGCTGATTTTAAAAAATGGCTCATCCCAAGCCTTATTATTGGGTCATCTTCAACTATTAAAATATGCTTCTTCATTTTGTGAAATCGGTAATTTTACAACAAAGGTTGAACCTCCCGTAGAGGTTTCTACCATTATTTTTCCTTTGTGCTGCTCAATTATAGCTTTACTAACAGTTAATCCAAGACCTGTACCTTTACCAACGCCTTTTGTGGTGAAGAAAGGATCGAATATTTTAGGGAGAATATAAGAGGGTATGCCCTTTCCTGTATCTGAAACGGATACATAACAATAATTATCATCATGCCATGATTTTAAAGTTAAAACACCTTCTTCATCCATTGCTTCGGCAGCGTTCAAGATGAGATTCAAAAAAACCTGTTCTAATTTATTTTGATCCACAAATATATCAGGGATATCGTCCCTTAAATCTTTTACAATCTTTATACCTTTATTGGCTATTGTATATTCAGAAAGCATTAGAACATTATCAAGAATCTTATTTATTGAAGACTTGCTAAGGCTCAGTGGAGTATTTTTTGAAAAATCAAGAAGTTGTTTGACAATACTCTGGATTCTGTCGAAACCAGCATTAATTACTTGAATATGTTCTCTTTTTGTCTCCTCATCCATGTCGGTATTCAGAAGATTATTGAAACAAAGTTTCATACCTCCTAATGGATTATTTATTTCATGTGCAACTCCTGCAGACAACTGTCCAATTACAGTAAGTTTTTCAGTCTCAATCATTTGTTTTTCAATCTCAGCAGTCTTTTTAAGCCTCTTTTGTGCTTCAAGGAGATGCTTTGAGAGAATATTAAACGATTCAGTCAAATCACCTATCTCATCTTTACGGACGCTGTGAATTGCTTTCCCAAGAGGTTCTTTCCCCTCAACAATGTTTCTAAAGGTTTTGGAGAGATCATTAATTGGCTTTGTCACTATATGCCTAAAAGATAAGTACAAGGCTATGAACATAATAAAGAGAGAGGAAAAACCGAACAAGAATATGTCAAAAGCCAGCTTCTCAATCTGCTTGAGGGCTTTATCAAGCGGTATAGAGACAGAATTTAACCCTACCACCTCTCCAGGCTTTCTCCAAAAACCCCCTGTATTACCATAAATCTTCAAAAGTTGGGGGGGAGCCATCGAAGGATCACCATGGCACTTTAAACAGGGTGAATCAAAAATAACAGGATTTAGCATATATAGATATTTTTTTTCATCTAAGGTTACTACCCCTTTCCATAAGCTTTGTTGAGGATTTTCACGAAAATAAGACAACATTTCAAGATGAAAAGCATCTGCTCTATTATTAGGATTTAAAGGGTTATCAGAGACCCTTCTAAAAACATAATCTTCTATCTCTCGATTAAATCTTTTCATTACTTGCATACTTACATGTGTCGTTGACATTGCCTCAAGTATAAATTCATCTTTTGCATTCAACCTCCGAAGAGCATCGAAAATGGCAGGACGCAGTGTCTCTCTAACATAATCTCCTGTAGCTCTTACATGAGTCATTATAATCATTGTCTTGTCTTCAGCCTCTTTGATAACCTTATCTCTTAGATAGTAGTAACTCAAGATGGACATAATTGCACAAACAAAAAGGAGTATGAGACCGACAACAAGACTAAACTTTAAATTTAGACTAAGCCTTCTACCTCCCATATACCTATTTTATCACAACCATAAGATAGCAAAGACAACCCCTCTACAAACTCGATAGTTCTAAAAAAATTAATCGCCCTTGACAAAGCTACTATATTATGATATACATATGTATATCTATTTTACTGATAGGTGGGAGCCTATGTTAATAGGAGAGCCTATAAGCGTTCTCGCACTCTTTGAAGTAACTCATAAGATAAAACCTCTTAAATTTAGATGGGCAGGTAAAACATACAACATCAAAGAAATAACCTATTCTTGGAGGACAAAAAGGGGTTACAGCGACATACTTCACTTCTCGGTATCTGACGGGAACTCATTGTATCAGCTGTCTTTCGATACTAATACTTTAAGCTGGAGGCTTGAAAACATTGATACAGAAAACTTCTAATATAATAATATTATGTGTGGATATGGATGCTTTCTTTGCATCAGTAGAAGAACAATGCAATCCAAAACTAAGAGGCAAGCCTCTTGCTGTTATAGGTGCAGGCGCAAGAACTGTAATCGTGACCCGTTCCTATGAAGCAAGAAAATATGGAGTCAAAACTGGGATGACCATTTATGAAGCGAAGAAGCTTTGCCCTGATATAATATTTATCCCTGCTAATAATGAAAAATATACCTATACCTGTAAAGAACTTAAAAAAATATATGAAAAATTCACTCCTGATGTAGAGATCTATTCTATTGATGAAGCATTCCTAGATATTTCTACTACTCATCACCTCTTTGGAGGTCCTGAAGCAATCGGTTTATCTATAAAAAAAGCTATCAAAGAAAATTTTGGGATAAATTGCACTGTGGGAATAGGACGAAACATTTTAATAGCCAAGCTCGCCAGTGATATCTCTAAGCCTGATGGATTAAGATGGATTAAAGATGATGAAATATCCTCAGTGTTGAAAGATTTACCAGTCGAAGAACTATGGGGGATAGGAAGTAAATTAGCAAATAGACTTGAACTTCTCGGGATAAAGACATGCAGTGAATTAGGCAACACCCCGACAAGTCTTTTAAGGAATAAATTTGGCATAATAGGTGAATACCTAAAGGCAATGGGGTTAGGGATATCCCATAGAGCGGTTATAACTAGGGAAGAGAAACCAAAATCTATAGGTCATAGCATGACCCTCCCAAAGGATATTTGGGATAGAAAAGAAATAGAAATGCACCTGTTGAAGCTCTCAGAGATGGTAAGTAGAAGAGCAAGGAAACATAGCTTCATAGGTAGGAAAGTCTCTCTCACCATAAGATATGCCAACTTTGAAACCTTTACAACTCAAACCACTTTGCCCTACTATACAAATCATACACAGGAAATATATGCAACTGCTCTATCAATTATTGATAAAATACGCTTAAAAGATAAGATAAGACTTTTAGGGGTTAACCTTTCTAAGCTTATTACTGATACGGGGCAATTATCTCTTTATAACGAAAGATTAAACAGGAAATCTCTCCTTGAGGCAATAGACTCTATAAATGATAGATTCGGTGACTTCAAAATAATATGGGCATCTTATCTTAAAGAAACAGAGGGCGCAAGGGTTATATCTCCTGCATGGAGACCTTGCGGAGTAAGAAATATAGCTATCAAATAGAGTCTCAATCTGGCTAAGAAAAGAATCTTAGTGAAGATGTAGCATATGGAACAAGTGAAATTTTTAATATATTAATATTGCTGGAGTCCTAAATTTTAAAAATTCTCTTTACGATTCAATAGGCAACCAAAAAAGTTGGCACACACTGGCAAGACTTTTATAGAAACTTCCAGCTTTTTTGGATTTCCATCATTAAAAAAATCAGCATGAATATGATAATTTAGTTAGTAACTGAGTACGTTACATCTTAATCATCATCACTACTGGTTTAACTTTAGCTTGACACTATTTGAGAAATTGATTATTTTAGAGAGTTAGCTAATTTCTAAAAGAGTGGCAGAATATGAAAAAAGAATTTACTATTATCGCCCTTTTACTGATATGTATCTTTTTTGTTTTTTCCTGTGGGGCAAAAGCAATTAAAAAAGATTTCAATGGCGATAAAACACAAATTGATTCTGTTACTAACTTTGTGCAAAAAAATACACAGGTTAATAACCAACAATCTTCTCAAAATATGGCAGTAGCCCTAAAACCCCCTCAAGAGACAGAGCCTACCCAAAGAACAGATTCAGTACCACCAAAACCTTTAAGTAGGCGTGCTGGCGTAACAGGAGGTGCAGTTAGCTTTTTCTTTGATGACGCCGATATCTTTGAAGTAGCCCAAACGGTCTTTGGTGATATATTGCGCGTTAATTATGTGATCGATCCTAAAGTGAAGGGAAGAGTAAATTTCAGGACCGTAACCCCCATACCGCGCGAAGAAATCCTCCCTATAATGGAAATTATTCTCAGGCTAAATGGTATAGGTTATGTGGAAGAAAAAGGTCTTTACAGAATAGTGCCTCTAACGGATGTGGCAAAGGAATTGGTCTATGCTCAGGTTGGCAAAGACCCATCTGAGGTAGCCATAGAACTTTTTACTCTCAAGAATGTTAATTTAAAAGATTCTATGACCGAAATAGAGAGCGCTATAGGACTACATCTCACTGGTGGTACCCTAAGGATAATCCCTATATATAGACTAAATAGCCTATTAGTAGTTGCTGCATCTAAGGACCATCTTGAGTATGTGAGAAGCTGGGTAGCCACTTTCGACAAACTCTTTTTAGAAGCAAGACCTAAAATATTTGTCTTTCCCTTACAGAACAGTAAAGCATCTCATATTGCTTCTTTACTACAAGCAATCTTCGCAGGTGGTTCTCCAGCGCCTACCCCTACACCTCCAACACCTGCACCAAGAGCTGGGACAACACCTACTCCAACACCAACCGCTCCGGCTCCAAGAACAGGAGTTGGAGCCACAGCTACTGGAACAGGTTTTTTGGTTTCAGCCGATACGAGGGTTTTTGCCGATGAAGTTACCAATTCGCTAATTATAGTCGCAACACCAGCTGATTACTCTTTTATAGAGGAGACAATAAAACAACTAGATACCGTGCCTCGGCAAGTTATGATAGAAGCATTGATTGCAGAGGTGGAATTGAGAGATGATCTGAGTTTTGGTATAGCTTGGTCTCTAAAGTCAGATATAAATATAACCAATATCAAACCCTTCGATAGAGATATAAGCCTCAGCGGAACTATAGGACAAAGACCTTCTGCTTTAACTGATAAATTTGAAGGTTCTGGTTTCACCTTTTTAGCTACCGATGCAAAAGGTATTGTTAGAGCAAAGCTCGAAGCTTTAGCATCTCAAGCTAAGCTGAGAGTTCTTGCATCTCCACACATTCTTGTTTCAGATAATAGAGAGGCCCGAATTCAAATTGGAGATCAAGTTCCAATAGCTACATCAGAGACAAACATTACAGGAACGACTCAGATACAGAGAACCATTCAGTATAAAGACACAGGTATAATACTGAAGGTAAAGCCTCAAGTAAATGAAGGTGGACTTGTATCCTTAGATATTTCCCAAGAAGTTTCAAATTTTTTCGTACAAAGAATTTTTGATTCTGATCAAGTAGTTATAAAAAAACGCGAGGCTACGACAAATCTTGTAGTACAAAATGGACACACCATAGTGATTGGAGGACTTATAAGGGATGACACACAGAATATAAGGGAGGGGATTCCTCTCCTCTCAAAAATACCTCTATTAGGTTATCTTTTTGGTAACACTGTAGAAAAGAACACCCGAACCGAACTTGTAATGCTTTTAACCCCCCATGTCATTAAAAGTCAGGAAGAAGCTTCAGAATTAACTATTGAACAAGTTGGTAGATTGAAAGGATTTAAAAGGGAAGAAATGGATGAAAGGATTATCATAAAAGGAAGAAAAGAATCGAGTTCCATAGAAAACTCTGTTGATAAATAAGTATTTCTGCAATTTTTAGGGGAAACCTCCTAATCTTTCTATGGGTAGTTTCCCCTATTTCTCATTATTATCTAACTGCTAATTTTTGACGAGTCTCCTCTACTTTATAGCTTTTTATGTCATTAATTTCATAAGCTGTTATCTCTTTAATCTTAAAAACTCTATTATGATAATAATCCCCGACCCATAAAATGCCATCAACCCATACCATCGAAGAGGGTCTTACTATTTGACTGGGTAATTTTATCTCATGAGTAACTTTCCCGCTCTCAACATCAAGTTTTACTAATCTCCTTGAATAACAATCCTCTGAAGTATATTTACATGTATTCATACCAATTATCCAGAGACTTGAACAATCCCATGCTAAACCAGTAGGTTTTTCAATAGGAGAATAAAATCTCTCTAATACTCTTCCATCATCTGGAGATATTTTATATATCATTGCCTCCTTTGAGTCTGCAACCCATAGATTCTTACCATCAAAGGTTAAACCGTTTGGAAAACTTGCTGGTGAAGGAATCTTGTGAACGAATTCATAGTCACCTGTCAATTTAATTATCTCTTTATTAAGAGAGTCAGCAATCCATAGAAAACCTTTCCCACAACATTCACCCTCCCAGGCAAGATCACATATTTTAACCTTTTTACCTAAGACTCTATCTATTGAGACAGGGTGGGTTGGTATATTAAAAAAACCGTCACTATTATAGTAAGAATTAGGGCTGAAAAAAATACCCGTGACCAACTGTGACTGCTCAATGATGAAATTATTATCTCCTAAGATAAAATTTCTCCCATTCCAAGCAATACCGTTAGGTCCCCAATTTTCTATGACAGAGGGGGTGGGTTCGAAAATAAATGTCTTAAACTGCCGGTGCCCACATCCAGTTAAAATTAAAAAAAGAACGACACTAAAGACTGAAAAAATAAATAACTTTCTCAATTTTAAGATCATTCCCTCACCTCTAGCTCTATTTTTCAAAATTTTTATACAATTATATATCAATAGATTTCGAAAAACAATATTTTTCAGTATTTCTCTCAAATTTTTCATCTAAATGTTGAAGAATCAGTTAATCTATCATTTTTTTTTATATATTCCCCGAATAAAAAATTTTGGTGTATAATTCATGAAACAAAGGGTGTTATGGGGTGGTAAAATTATTAGATCTACATTACTACTTAAATATTAGTTTAAGGGTTCAGAAAATATGTTTTTCAATACTGCTTTACTGTATCTTAAGATGATTAAAATATCACACTCAGTCTTTGCCCTTCCCCTTGCCCTTACAGGTGCTATTTTGGCTGCTTCTGGTATCCCCTCTTTTGAGCAGATTTTTTGGATTATATTAGCAATGGTTGGAGCAAGATCTGGAGCAATGGGATTAAACAGAATCATAGATAGAGAGATTGACAAATTAAATCCTCGAACAAAAGGTAGAGAGATACCAACTGGTAAAATAAAAATTTTTGAAGCATCGATATTTACTATTATCTCTTTTGCTTTAATGATTTTTTCTGCTTATCAACTTAATTATTTGTGTCTTATCTTATCCCCCCTGGCAATAGCTATAATGTTTTTATACTCCTATACTAAGAGATTTACATGGTTCTCCCATTTTGTTTTAGGTTTAGCTATCTCTGGCGCTCCTATTGGAGCATGGATAGCTGTTAGAGGTACATTTGACATCGAGATAATCCCTTTAGCTATTGGAGTGATTTTTTGGTTAGCCGGTTTCGATATTCTCTATGCTTTACAAGATATTGATTTTGACAGAAAATTTGGGCTCTATTCGATACCACAAAGATTTGGAATTAAAAAATCTCTATTTCTTTCTAAGCTTTTTCATACAATTACTGTCATGATGTTTATTATGACTGGCGTTGTATTTAACTTAGGAACATTTTATTGGATAGGCATTCTTATAGTTATTGCATTACTTGTTTACGAGCATAGCCTTATAAAACCAAACGATTTGAGCAAACTCGATATAGCTTTCTTTAATATGAATGGATATATTAGTTTGACAGTTTTTTTCTTTACCTTAATCTCTTCTATTTTTGAAGGTTTATAAAAAATTAACCGTGAGCAATAGCCTTTGTATACGGTAGGATTATAACCTAATTTTTTAATGTTTCTTTTTTTCTTGACAAAGGTAAAAAACTATGTTATTAAAACCAGATATGTTTTTTCTAAAACCTTTTAGGAGGCAAGGATGAACCCAGAGGATCTCAAATACCACAAGGAACATACATGGGTGAGGTTGAAGAAGAAGAAAAAGGCTGTTATTGGCATAACTGATTATGCTCAAGAGGCTCTTGGTGACATTGTCTATATAGATTTGCCTGAAGTAGATGCTTTCGTTGAAGCAGATAGCGAGATTGCAGAGATCGAATCTACTAAAGCAACTTCTTCAATTATTGCTCCAGTAAGTGGAACCATTATAGAGGTTAATGAAAAACTTATCGATAATCCAGAATTGATAAACGAAGATCCCTATGGCAAAGGGTGGATAGCAATTATAGAAATGAGCGATCTTTCAGAACTTGACGATCTCATGGATGCAGACGAATACGAAGCTTATCTCGAAGAAGAAGCAAAATGACCCTGACTATAATTGGAGCTGGACCTGGTGGCTATGTTGCAGCTATAAGAGCTGCTCAACTAGGAATGAGAGTGAACGTGATTGAACGTGACGAAGTGGGTGGGACTTGCCTCAACTGGGGATGTATACCCACGAAAGCTCTGATTGCGTCGGTTGAAGCTCTTAAAATAGCTAAGAATTTAGAGGATTACGGGATAGATGTCTCGGGCTCTATATACCCAAACTTAGCAAAAATGATGCAAAGGAAAGATAAAATTGTTTCTACACAAGTAAAGGGTATACGTTCTCTTTTTAAGAGGTGGGGTATTAATCTCGTAGAAGGTAGAGCTACCTTTGTATCACCTAAGGTGATCAAAGTGGAGAAAAAAAATAATTCAATTGAGTTTATAAGGACTGATAAATGTATTATTGCAACAGGGTCCAGCCCTGCATCACTCCCTTATCTTAAGTTTGATTCAAAGAGAATCATCTCAAGCAATGATGCAGTTAATCTCAAAGCTATACCTAAAAGTCTGATTATAGTAGGAGGGGGAGTTATTGGTTGCGAATTTGCTTCAATCTTCTCCGAACTTGGAACGGAGGTTACAATTCTTGAGATAATGCCAAGAGTTCTGCCAATGGAAGATTATGAAGTCTCTGAAATCTTTCAGAGAGAACTCAAGAAAAAAAAGATAAGACTATTCTTGGAGGCTCAAATAGAAGAGGTAAGTATAGTAGATGAGGGCGTAAAGATTCTCATAAAAGGTGGCAAAGAAATAGTATCAGAAAAGTTACTTCTGTCGGTAGGCAGAAAATTTAATACAGATGACATTGGTATAGAATTAGCAGGAGTAAAACTGGGCAAAAAAGGAGAGATTTTAGTTAATAGTAAAATGGAAACAAATATCCCTGATATATATGCTATAGGAGATGTTACAGGTGGACTTCTCTTAGCTCATAAAGCCTCAGAAGAAGGAATAGTATCTGCTTATAATGCTTATGGAATTAAAAGGGATATGGATTATTCTGTAGTCCCCTCTGTAATATTCACTTTTCCTGAGATAGCTTCTGTTGGCATTAAAGAGCAGGAAGCAAAAGAAAGGGGAATGGAAATAAAGGTAGGAAAGTTCCAGTATAGAACCTTAGGTAAAGCTCATACTTTAGGACAGATTACTGGCATGTTTAAAGTGATCGCAGAAGCAGGGTCTAATAAGCTCTTGGGAGTCCATATAATTGGCACTCATGCTTCTGACCTAATTCATGAGGGTGCTCTTGCTATAAAAAGCGGTCTAACTACAGAAGAACTATGCGATATGATCCATGCCCATCCAACTCTATCGGAAGGGCTTAGAGAGGCAGTGATGGATGTAACTGGTATGGCAATTCATGCTTGAAGGTTTATAAAATATTGAAATTTTTTTAAGTTTTAGAAAGGGGATTCTATGAGCGAAATAATTGAGATAATAGGTTCGGAAGTTTTAGATTCCCGAGGGAATCCGACTGTAGAAGTAAAGGTTATACTAGAAAGTGGCGTTATTGGCAAAGCCATAGTGCCATCCGGTGCCTCTACAGGCGCAAGAGAGGCATTGGAGTTGAGAGACGGCGATAAAAAAAGGTTTCATGGCAAGGGGGTTCTTACTGCCATAGAGAATATTAAACGTAGAATTGCACCTGAATTAATAGGAATGGAATCAATCAACCAAACCTTTATCGATAAAACCCTGATAGAGATTGATGGAACAGAAAATAAGAGCAATATTGGAGCTAATGCAATTTTAGGCGTATCGATGGCTGTCTGTGTTGCCTCCGCTAATGAAGTTGGTTTGCCTCTTTACAGATACATAGGAGGATGTAATGCTAAAGAACTTCCTATTCCTATGATGAATTTTATAAACGGTGGTGCACATGCTGATAATAATCTGGACATACAGGAATTTATGATAATGCCTGTAGGATTTACTGACTTTTCATCTGCACTTCGTGCTGGAGCGGAGATATTCCATACTTTGCGAGCAATCCTCAAAAAACGTGGTCTCAACACAGCCGTCGGCGATGAAGGAGGTTTTGCACCCAATCTTTCTTCTAATGAAGAGGCTATAACTATTATCATTCAAGCAATAACAGAGAGTGGTTACATAGCGGGCAAAGATATTTTCTTAGCACTGGATGTTGCTTCCTCAGAATTTTACGAAAACGGTAAATATAGCTTCGAAGGTAAAGCTATATCTTCTTCAGAATTGATAGATTATTATCATAAATTGACAGATCTCTACCCAATTATCTCGATAGAAGATGGTCTCTCAGAAGACGATTGGGAAGGATGGGAACTTATTACAAGAAAGTTAGGGAATAAAATCCAATTAGTTGGAGACGATCTTTTTGTGACTAATACAAAGATTCTGAAAGAAGGTATCCAGAAGGGAATAGCAAATTCTATACTGATTAAATTGAATCAGATCGGTACAGTAACAGAAACTTTAGAAGCGATTGAGATGGCAAAAAAAGCAAAATACACCGCTATTATCTCTCATAGGTCAGGCGAGACAGAAGATACTACGATAGCCGATCTTGCTGTGGCATGCAATACGGGTTTTATTAAGACAGGTTCCTTATCAAGAAGTGAAAGGATCGCTAAGTATAATAGACTTCTTGAGATCGAAAGGGAATTAGGCTCCTCTGCAGTTTTTAAAGGTCTAAACTACTTTTATAATATAAAATAATATAGGTAAATAGTGAGGCAAAGGACAAAAAATTTTAGACAGCAAGCTGACTTTGAACGTCGAAGAGCGGATATCCTCTTTTTTTTAGTATTCTCTATAGCCATTTTATATACTATTATCCATTTAGTCTTTGGAGAAAGGGGACTTATAAAGTATTACGAACTCAAGAGGGTTGAAAAGACGATCCAGGCAGAGATCGAATCCTTGCGGAAAGGGAATGACCAACTAAGATCTCAGATTGAAGCTTTAAGCAGAGACTCTTTTTTAAAAGAGAAATATGCAAGAGAAAACTTCGGTTTAGCTAAGCCTGACGAATATATCTATTTATTTAGAGACGAAAATGAAAGAAAGTAACCCACTCTATATTGCTTTTCTTTGGCACTTTCATCAACCTATTTACAAGGATCCTCATACAGGCATATATAGACTCCCTTGGGTGAGATTGCATGGAGTTAAAGACTATTTAGACATGGTCACAAAGGTAGAGAAATTTCCCTCTTTAAAGGTTAACTTTAATATCGTACCTTCCCTACTTGAACAATTAAGAGATTATGTAGAGAATGATTCCAAAGACGTATATATGCTATTGACTCTCAAAGATCCTGCTGATCTTTCAGAGGCTGAGAAGCTTTTTATACTTGAAAACTTCTTTCTTGCCAATTGGGAAAACATGATAAAACCATATCCAAGGTATTATGAGTTGTTAAATAAAAGAGGATTTCGTTTCACAAAAAAAGACTTAGCAAAAGTTGCAAGGCTTTTTTCTGAAAACGATATAAGAGATCTGCAAGTACTTTTTAATCTTTGCTGGATTGACCCTCTCTTTAGAGAGACCGATCCCTTCTTAAAAGGGTTAGTGCAAAAGGGAAAAGACTTCAGTGAAGAAGAAAAAATTACTCTTATAGAAAAGCAAAAGGAAATCTTAAAACAGATAATACCAACCTACAAAAGAATGATTGCCTCGGAACAGGTTGAATTTTCAGTTAGCCCCTTCTATCATCCTATTTTACCTCTATTATGGGATACAAATATTGCAAAAATTTCCACTCCTGATATTGTTCTGCCGAGGAAAAGGTTTTCCTATCCAGAGGATGCCCAAAAACAGATTGATATGGCTATAGAATATTTTCAAAAAGTTTTTGGACTGACGCCTTCAGGGATGTGGCCCTCTGAGGGATCTGTAAGTATGGAAATAGTAGAAGTTATCAAATCTAAAGGGATCCGTTGGATAGCAACAGATGAGGAAGTTTTAGCTAGATCTCTTGGGAAACCCATGAGAGACTCTCAGGGTTTTTTAATAAATCCATCGGAGCTTTATAAACCATATCATTTAAATGAGCTCTCTATAATTTTCCGTGATCATATGCTTTCTGACCTCATTGGCTTTTCATACTCAGGATGGAAAACAGAGAGTGCTATAAAAGATTTTATCAATAGACTCATTCAAATCAAAAACTCATTACCCCATGACCATCCCTATTTAGTATCAATAATTTTAGATGGTGAAAACGCTTGGGAATATTATGTAAATGATGGAAATGACTTTTTAGATGGCATTTATAAAGCTTTAAGTGAAGATGAAAGATTCAAAACTGTTAAGATTTCTGAGTTCTTGAACGAATTTGGCTCTGGAGAGAAGCTTTTCAATCTTCATCCAGGGTCATGGATAAATGCCAATTTTAAGATCTGGATAGGTCATCAGGAAGACAACTTGGCCTGGGAGTATCTTACCCAGACAAGAGAAGACCTTGCCTCCTTTGTTACTCGCCATCCAGACATAGAATTAACTGAAGCTTGGAAAGCGATTTATATCGCAGAAGGTAGTGATTGGAATTGGTGGTATGGCGATGAGCATGTTACTGAAACTCAAGAAGACTTTGATGAATTATTTAGAAATTATTTAATAAAAGTATATGAAATCATGGGAATGGACGTCCCTTATAATCTCTATTTGCCTATAATGATAGAAGCAAGATCTGTGCAGCCTCAGATAGAACCACGTGGTTTTATTTATCCTAAGATAGACGGTTATATGACAAGCTACTTTGAGTGGTATTTGGGTGCATTTATTGACGTAAAAAGATCTGGCGGTAGCATGCATAAGTCAGAGAGTCTAATTTCAGGCATTTACTATGGCTTTAATAAAGATAATTTATATATCAGAGTCGATCCATTGAAAAGTTTTAAAGAGATAGAGGGAGAGATAGTTTTTAGAATAAATATTTTACAACCTTCTCTGGCTAAAGTAGTCTTTATTCCCTCTTCATCTAAGGATGCCTCTCTCTATGTTAAAGAAGATGAAAAATGGAGTTGCGTCAATTATAGTGTCACCGCTGCTGTTAATGATATTTTTGAAGTAGAAATAGCTTTCAAAGATATAAACGCTAAAGAGAATGAAGAAATTCAGTTTTATGTTGAATTATTTCTTAATGGTATGAATGGTTATTCAAAGTTAGAAAATGCATCTAAAACACTGACTCTACTTGATAGATGTCCATGGCGGGGTTTCATTAGTGTTATTGTTCCCACTCCATATTTTGAATCACTCATGTGGTATTAAATCTCTTCTCAAAATCTATACTTTCAGACAACCTACTATCTTAATAGAACTATGGAGATTGCTGAGCTAAGTAGAATTATCCATATAATATCTACCTTTAAGAAAAGGGCAACTAAAGCAGCACTGGAAAGAAGAAGGCGAGATAGATCCCAGGAGACTTCAAGGGCAAAGCGAATGAATACAGCCATAAGTAATCCGACAAAAGAACAAAAAACACCTCTAATAACCTTTCTAAAATAAGCAGATGATCTTAATTGATCAAAGTAGGGAGAGATGGCTATAACCATTAAAAAAGAAGGCAAAAAGATGCTAAGAGTAGCTACTATTCCACCCTTTAAACCTGCCAGTAAGTATCCTATAAAAGTGGCAGTGATAACGATTGGACCAGGTGTGATCTGCCCCAAAATAATACCATTCATAAAAGTGTATCCGTCTATCCACCTTCGAACTTCTACGACCTCGTGATACATAAGAGGTATAGAAGAGAATCCGCCACCAAAAGCGAGTAGATCAATTCTCAACATTAATAGGGCGAGCTCAAAGAGGGTTTTATCTATGAAAAAAAGAAAAGTAATAACTGCTGAAAAAGCTAAAACTATGAGTAAAATAGACTTTTTATAGTTCTTTTCTTTATAAACAGGGCTGTCACTATAGGGTTGTAGAGTGCCAGGTATTAATATCAATCCCATCAATGCTGCAAATAGAATTACCAGGATTGGATTAATACTTAAACCATAAAACCCTGCAGAAAGGAGTGCTATAAAAGCAGACTTCCAATTGTTCAAAGTACTTTTACCAAAAGAAATGGTAGCATAAGCTATAATAGCTACAACTATTCCCTGAAGACTACTGAAAGCTGATATAACTGCTGATAAATTGATAGCATAAGAATAGAGAGCTGCAAAAGTCATCATCATTACAAAGGCTGGTAATCCGAAAGCTATAAAGCCTACACCTGCACCACCTATGCCTCTGGTCTTAAGTCCGACATATGCTGCCATCTGCATAGCAGTTGCTCCAGGAATCATCTGACAAAGTGCTACGCCATCGCTAAAAGTCTTTGAGTCAAGCCAGAGTTTCTTTTCTACAGCCATTCTTTCAATGTAAGCTACCATCGATGGTCCACCAAAGGCAGTAAAGCCTAATCTTAGAAAACCAAAAAAAAGATCAACAAATGACGGTTTACAAGTAATCTGTCCCATGTTTTTTTAGTTTAACCATAAAACTGCAGAAATACCATTTGTTGAGAACTATAATGAACGAAACAGATGCTTAGTAAGATAATATGAGTTTCCTTTTATCCAAAACCATCCGATATACTGAGAGACTAACAGTTCAGAGACAGATTGTAATGTAATATGACTACTTAAGGCGATGATTTTTATCTTGAGTTAAGCTAAAAATACTGTAAAATTT
>CAYPJO010000001.1:9351-69312 GCA_964411065.1 uncultured Thermodesulfovibrio sp. | reverse complement strand
TGTGACATTTTAAATTAGTAATTAAGTGTGACATTTTAAAATAGTAACCACACCCTCAATATAATATCTTGAAAAGGTGGTAAGAATTTTATATACTTTAAAAAAATAGCAAATAAAAGGAACAATTATGGCTATAACCTTTAAATGGACTGGCAAATCAATGTCCGGAACCATACAAAGTGGTGAAATAACCGCATCCAGCAAAGATGAAGTCGTCTTTGATTTAAGGAGACGAGGCATCATACCTACATCAATTGTTGAAAAGAAAAAGGACTCAATAGAACATATAAAGAAAAAGAAGATAACCGAAAAAGAGATAGTCGTTTTTACTCGCCAATTTGCAACTCTTTTTTCTGCAGGAATCCCAATTGTACAAGGACTCTCGATAATAGCTAAACAGATTGAGAATAAATCTTTTCAAAAAATTATCAATAAATTGAAGGATTCTATTGAGACAGGCTCAACCGTCGCAGAATCTTTAAAAAGATATCCATCAGTTTTCGATAGTTTATATGTTAATCTTGTCGCAGCTGGTGAAACAGGGGGAGTTCTCGATACAGTTCTGATCCGTCTGGCAAATCACATGGAGAAAATGATTAAACTCAAAAAGAAGGTCAAAGGTTCAATGATTTATCCGGGAATAATTGTGAGTGTTGCTGTACTTGTAGTAGCGATAATTATGATTTTTGTGATACCTATTTTTGCCAAAATATTTAACGAGATGGGTGTCACTCTTCCCCTTCCCACGCGAATTGTAATTGGTTTCAGTAATTTTATTAGTGGTATTGGTGGTTTAATAATTTTAATCTCATTTATTATAGCCTTTATAAGCATAGGACAATATAGAAAGACAGAAAATGGAAAAAAGGTTACAGATAAATTCTTATTGGACTTACCATTATTTGGTGAACTTGTTAAAAAGGTTTCAGTTGCTCGTTTCACAAGGACATTAGGAACTCTTATTGGTAGTGGCGTTCCTCTTTTAGAAGCACTCGAGATATGTGCTAAGTCATCGGGAAATAAAGTAGTAGAAAAAGAAGTTTTAGACATTAAAGCAGAGTTAACAAAAGGTAGGACTATTTCAGAAATCATGGAAAATTCTAAAATATTTAGTCCAATGATCGTACAAATGATCAAAGTAGGAGAAACTACTGGCTCCCTTGAGCAAATGTTAACTAAAATCGCAGATTTTTATGATGATGAAGTAGATCAGGCGATAACAAATCTTACAACCATGCTCGAACCAGCTTTGATAATATTTTTAGGTGTGACAATTGGTTTTATTGTAATTTCTTTATACTTACCGATCTTCAAACTGGGTGGCGTTATCACAGGAATGTGATTCTTAATATTATAGTTTAATGTTTGGAATATAAAGAGACTAAAATAGCAAAAGAGCCTTATACTAAATTTTGTCAGCTTTAGAGAGTTAAAAATTGCTACTTTAAATGCTGTTTATAACATATCTTTTTGAGAAATATATTACAGTATTCATTTCCCTCTCTTTTGGAAGAGATTTCATCAAATTTACTAATGCTTTAAGCAACTATTGTCCACTGTAAGTGTTCAATTTTCCTTGGTAGCTAGGCGAAGCAATCTCAGGTAAAGATTATGTGTATTTTTATAACTCCTTAATTGTGATCTCTTATAGTGTAAGCTAAAAAAAACAGTTAAACCAAAAATTTAAAAGTGATTACTTAAATTATTATTTTTTTCTCAAGGTAATATATGTATTTGTATATTTTCTTTTAAGGAAAAAAGTTGCTTATATAACCACTGATGTCTTTAAACAATGTTTCGATTTTATTTAAGTACAAAACAATTTGTTTTTTAGGCAAATATTATAAATCGTAAATTCGATAATTACCTTGCTTTTCAGAATGGTATCATCCTTTTCAAAGTTGAGATGCAGAATTTTCATTTTTTTGATATTCTATATCTGTATATCAGGTTAAAACTATATCGAATTTATTCATTAAAATTAAACCCTAATTAACAATGCTTTTAGAGAATACCAAAAGAATCTTTAAAAGGATAAGCGAATCAGCTATACGTTCAGGCAGAGATCCAGAGAATATCAAACTAATTGCGGTTACCAAAACAGTAAATACAGATATAATTAAAGAGGCTATTAACATAGGTTTAAGGATTTTCGGTGAGAACAGAGTCCAAGAAGCAAGAAAGAAGATTGAAGAATTGACTTCTCAATTCAAGGATGCAAAAATCCAATGGCATTTAATCGGGACCCTCCAAAAAAATAAGGCTAAATATGCTGTTCATCTTTTTGATCTAATTCATACGGTTGATTCTGTTGAGCTTGCTCAGGAATTAGATAAACAAGCTGGAAAGATCAATAAATTACAACGAATTCTTGTTCAAGTCAAGTTATCTCAGGAACCAACAAAGCATGGAATCTTAGAAGAGCAATTATTTCCACTAATTGAAAAGATAAAAGAACTTGAAAACCTTAAACTTGAAGGCTTAATGACTATGCCACCCTATTTTGATGATCCAGAAGAGTCAAGACCATATTTCAGCAGATTAAGGGAACTAAAAGATGAAATTCAAAAGAGAGGCTTTGTCCTTCCGGAGTTATCCATGGGGATGTCTAATGACTTTGAGATTGCAATAGAGGAAGGAGCAACAATGGTCAGAATTGGGACAGCTTTATTTGGCGAGAGGTAAATTTTTAGCTCCCCTGGCATTTTGTGAAACTATCGTTTTTATCTATGGGTCTGATTAAGCTTACTTTAATTGAGGTGTTGATATAAAGTTAGAGCAGTTAACTTAAAAAAACTTTCTTACAATACTTAATCTTTACTAAGGAGGAGGTTATTGTGGATTTAAAAAAAGTAAAGATTGAAATTCCTGAGGGTTGCAATATTATATTAGGGCAATCACATTTCATCAAGACTATTGAAGATCTTTATGAGATCATAGCAACTACAGTACCGCAGGCAAAGTTTGGAATAGCTTTTTCAGAAGCTTCAGGTCCCTGCTTAATAAGAACGGAAGGTAACGATGAGGAACTGATAAAAACTTGTGTAACAAACCTACAAAACTTGCAAGTAGGACACATATTCTGTATCCTTATAAAAAATGCTTATCCCATTAATATTCTTAATGCTGTCAAAAGTTGCCCGGAAATTTGTTCTATCTATTGTGCAACTGCTAATCCTCTTGAGATTATAACAATCTCTACAGAACAAGGTAATGGCATTGTATCTGTTATAGATGGTTATCCACCTAAGGGTATAGAGGCTAACGATGATAAAACAAAGAGAAAAGAATTTTTAAGAAAGATCGGCTATAAACTTTAAAAATGAAAAGATTTACCTTTGGTTTTTCGCCTTGCCCCAACGATACTTTTATGTTTTATGCTTTAGTAGAAAAAAAAATAGACTCAGGAGGGTTTACTTTTGAGTTCATTATTGAAGATGTTGAGACCTTAAATGAGCTTTCTATAGCAAGAAAATTAGATATATCCAAGGTCTCTACTAATGCCTATTATTATTTGCAAAAGGACTATCAATTCTTAAGTTGTGGTGCTGCGTTCGGATATGGTTGTGGACCAATAATTGTTACAAATCATCAAAACCTCTTTCATAGTGAAGGTATAATAAACATCGCTGTTCCTGGCCACCTGACGACTGCCTTCTTACTTTTAAAGCTTTTTTTGAAAAAAGCATTCCCTAAGAAGTCTATCAAATATAACTTCATGCCTTTTAATGAGATCTTGCCCTCCATCCTTAATAAAAAAGTTGATGCTGGAGTGGTTATTCATGAAGGGAGATTCACTTATCGGAATTATGGATTACATAAGCTGATAGATCTGGGAGAATGGTGGGAAAAGGAGACCGGACTGCCTCTACCATTGGGGGGTATAATTGCAAAAAGAGAGCTCGGAAATGATACAATTAAAATCATCGAAGATATCATAATAAAGAGTATAGAATATTCATTTAACAACCCAAAAGAAAATATATCCTTTGTTAAGAAATATTCGCAGGAATTGACTGACGAAGTTATCGAAAAACATATCTCCCTTTATGTTAATTCATACTCTTTAAACATTACAGAGAATGGATGGGTAGCTTTAAAAGAATTGTTGAGAAGAGCTGATCAACTTAGGGAATCAGAAAAGTGAATACTTTAATGCTACTTTAATGCTTTTTGATCTCTTCTAATAGTTTACCGAAATGTAGGAGCAAGAAGAGGGAGATACTACAAAAGATAATAATGGAGAAAATTATCCTCAATAACTGATAGTGATGGATTATTAGGCAAGCAGGAATAAAGAAGTGTTTAAGGATTCTGATTAGATATGGTTTTGAATAAAATTTTAAACATGAGACTAAAGATAAAAATTTTTTATTTATTATATATTCTAAAACCTTTGATAAAATTCTTTTTTTCTAAAGGAGCGGCTTATGAAATTTCTGTCCCTTGAGCCTTTTACTAAAGAACAAAAGATTGCTTATTTTTCTATGGAAATAGGTATTCGTAGTGAGATTCCAACCTATAGTGGAGGGCTTGGGGTGCTGGCAGGAGATACGATTAAATCTGCAGCTGATTTAAGGCTTCCTTTAGTTGCTGTGACCCTTCTATCTAAAAAGGGATACTTTCGACAGGACATTGATATATTTGGTAGGCAGATTGAGTTTCCAGATGAGTGGGATATTGCAAGCTATTTATCACCCATTAAAGAGAAAGTCATTGTAAGGATTGAGGGTAGAGATGTACTAATAGGTTGTTGGGTATACATTGTAGAAAGCGCTACAGGGGGAAAAGTTCCTGTCCTTTTCTTAGATACTGATTTACCAGAAAATGACCCTCAAGATAGAGAAATAACTCATTATTTATATGGTGGCGATTTATTTTACAGATTCAAACAAGAGATTGTTCTTGGTATAGGGGGAACACGGATGCTTGAAGAAATAGGGTTTGATATAAAGAAATATCATATGAATGAAGGGCACTCCAGTTTCCTTACCCTTGAATTGCTAAGGAGATATAAAAGAGACATTGAAAGCGTCTGGGATGAGAGGCTTATTTGGGACGTAGAAAAGGTCAGGAGTCTCTGTGTTTTCACAACTCACACTCCTGTAGCTGCAGGTCATGATAGATTCCCTTATCCTCTTGTGGAGAAAACTCTCTCTGAAATAGTACCACTAAGTGTTATAAAAGAATTTGCAGGGCGGGAATACTTAAACATGACGATTTTAGGAATAAACATGAGCAACTATATAAATGGGGTTGCAAAAAAACACAAAGAAGTATCTAAAAGTATGTTCCCAGGTTATGAAATACATGCTATAACAAATGGGGTCCACTCATTTACCTGGACTTGTGATAGTTTTAAGAAGCTGTATGATAAATATCTACCTGGTTGGGCTAATGAACCAGAAATATTTGTGAGAGTGGGTCGTATTCCTCCAGAGGAGTTGTGGGAAGCTCATATGGAAGCAAAAAAACAACTTATAGATTATGTAAACCGTGAAACGCAGGTAGGGATGAATTATGACACCTTGACCATAGGTTTCGCTCGCAGAGCAACAGCCTACAAAAGGGCTGATCTTTTATTTACAGATCCTATGAGATTGGTTCAGATTGGGGAAGGAAGAATTCAAATTATTTATGCAGGAAAAGCCCATCCGAAAGATGACGGTGGGAAGCAGTTAATAAAACAAATTTTTGAGATCAAAGAAAAATTGAAAAATAAAATCAAAATAGCATATCTTAAAAATTATAATATGGATCTCGCATTAAAAATGGTCTCGGGCGTTGACCTATGGCTAAATACACCTATGAGACCTTTAGAAGCTTCAGGCACAAGTGGAATGAAGGCAACCCATAATGGTGTCCCTAATTTTAGCGTTCTCGATGGGTGGTGGATAGAAGGGCATATCGAGGGTTATACTGGTTGGTCAATTGGGCCCTCACCAGATACAATAGCAGACCCTAAAAAGGATGCTGATGATCTCTATAGCAAACTTGAGAAAATAATAATTCCAACTTTTTATAATGATAAACATATATGGCTTAAAATAATGGAGAATGCCATAGGTAAAAATGCCTATTATTTCAATAGCCATAGAATGATGCGACTTTATGTAACAGAAGCTTATATAAGATAGGCAGACCAAGTAATGGCAATATTTTCTTATAAAGCCACCTCTTTTCAGGGTTCAATAGTAGAAGGTATCATAGAGGCTTCTGATGAAAAGAGTGCTATTGAAAAGATTAGAAACTCCGGCTATATTCCCTTAAAGGTTTCTATCTCAAAAGAAGAAGTTAAAAAGGGTTTATCCTTAAGGTCAAAAAAGGGTAATTTGATCGTTTTTACCTCTGAACTCTCTTCTCTTCTTTCTGCAGGACTACCCCTTGATCGCAGTCTTAATATCCTCTCTGAGATATCAGAGGATAGGTATATGAAAAAAA
The DNA here is from genome assembly GCA_964411065.1 of uncultured Thermodesulfovibrio sp. Taxonomy (GTDB): domain Bacteria; phylum Nitrospirota; class Thermodesulfovibrionia; order Thermodesulfovibrionales; family Dissulfurispiraceae; genus DYHD01. Next base: position 62,871 of record CAYPJO010000001.1, on the reverse strand, counting down.
TAATCCAATCTATTTTAAAGTCTATAAGGGAGGGTAATTCCTTTTCAGAGGCTCTACAAAAACATCCTGATATATTCCCAAGAATTTATGTAAACATGATAAAAGCAGCTGAAGCAGGTGGAGTTCTGAATGTTGTATTAGATAAACTTAATGAATATCTTGAATCATCCCAGGAACTTAAAGATCATGTTTTTTCTGCAATGATTTATCCAACTATTCTTCTATTTACTGGTAGTATATCCATAATCATCTTACTCACATATGTATTGCCTAAATTCTCTGTTATTTTTTCAGAAATGGGTAGTGCTCTACCCCTTCCTACAGAAATTTTGCTCTCTGTGAGTGATTTCCTTAAGTCCTTCTGGTGGTTAATAGGTGGTTTGATTTTATCTGGTTTTTTCCTTTTAAAGTTATACATAAGAAAGCCTTCAGGTAGATATAAATGGGATTCTTTAAAATTAAGATTGTTCAAGGATATAATCATAAAACTTGAAACCGTGAGGTTTTGTAGGACATTGGGAACACTTCTTAAGAGCGGAGTGCCACTTTTACAAGCTATTAATAATTCTAAGAAAGTAATAAATAACCAATTGATAGCGTCGAAGGTAGACATGGTCTATAGGGGAGCTAAAGAAGGACAGGGAGTATTTATACCTTTACAAAGGACAAAGATGTTTCCAGACCTTGCCCTTTCGATGGTAAAAGTTGGAGAGGAGACGGGGCAACTCGACGATATGCTAATAAAAGTAGCTATTACTTACGAAAAGAGCCTGAGACTCACCATAAAAAGATTTATTAGTCTTCTTGAACCCTTTTTGATACTCTTTATGGGTCTAATAATAGGATTTATAGTTATTGCAATGCTTATGGCAATCCTTAGTATTACAGAAATACCCTTTTAATATTATGGTCTTTTCCTCTTTTATTCATAGAATTAATAGATTGAGTCCTTCTGTCGTTTTATTAGCAGGTCCTTTTTACTTTTCTAAAATTAATCAAAAAGGTTTTATGCTAATAGAATTAATAATTGTACTGGTTTTAATTTTACTGATTTTAGGCATATCTACTGTATTCTTTGCAAATACCCTCCCTTCAAGTAAATTCAATGCTTTAGTTAGAGAAATCTCAGCTACCATCAAATATACTATAACAACTGCAAAACTTAGAGGAGAAGATCAAGCTTTTTATATTGATTTTGAATCAAAGAAATATGGGATTGAAGGTCTTACATCAAAGGATTTCCCAGCTAATATAAATATAAGAGTTTTTAACTCCTTAGGGATTGAAATCTCAAGGGGTAGATATCAGATTATGATTCCTGCTACGGGAGGAGTGGAGGGTGGTACGATACTTTTGTTTGATAGTAAAAGAGTTGCAACTATACATCTTGACCCTATAGTAGGGACAATTACAATAAAATGAAGCTTGTGAACAAGGGATATACTCTGCTTGAGATCGTTGTTGCTCTCTCCATATTAAGCATTGCAATTACTGTAATTTTACAATTATTTTCGATTAATTTAAGAGCCATCTCCAGGTCAGAAGATTATGTGCATGCACTCATCCAAGCGGAAATGAAAATGAGAGAGCTACTTCAAAGTGAAGATCTATTAGAAGACGCATGGCAAGAAACCACCAACAGGGGTCATAGATTAGATATTTCTGTAGTAGAAATACTAAAAGATAGGACAGAGAACCTACAATTTAGCTTGTTGGAGGTTAATCTAACTATAAGCTGGACCGATAGATTAAGTAATAAATCTTATACTATTAAATCTTATAAAACGGTGGCTAAAATATTGCAATGATCTCGAAAGCATCTCAAAAAGGCTTCACTTTTTTAGAGTTGATGGTCTCTATAACTCTATTGTCTATTATTTTGCTTATTCTGTTCGGAGCCATGAGACTTGGACACCGTTCAATAGAAAAAGCTGAAAAGAAGATCGAATTTCTTGAAAGGTTGAGAACTACTATACAAATAATAGATGCCCAACTCCAATCACAAATACCTTTGACCTATGAAAAGGAGGGAGAACAAAGACTATATTTTATTGGGCAAAAGGATTCTCTTCAATTTGCTTCAAACTTTTCGGTTTGGCAGGGGCATAGAGGCTTTGTAAAGGTTCAGTACAATATTGAGGAAGACTTAAAGGCAAAAAAAGCTCTCTATGTTACAGAGAATACAATCATGGTTGATAAACCAAGAAAAACCCTCTTAATAAATGGGCTACAGGGCATATCTTTCCTCTACTTCAATAAAGATCTTGCTGAAGAAGAAGGCCAATGGATCGATGAGTGGTCAGATAGCTCTTCAATACCTGAAAAGGTAGCTATAAACTTTTTTGATGAAGCTAAAAAGATAAACATGAATTTTATAATCTCTATCAGAAATAAACCACTATCTTCTTTTGGAATACCTCTATCTCAAGATATCAATGGTACAGGGTTATCAAAAGAGGTTAGACCACAAAAAAGTGATCGGAAATAAGGCAGATAAATTTTTAAAAAAGTGAGAAATGAAAAGGGCATAATTTTAATCATTATTTTATGGGTTTTAACCATATTAATGGCTATTGCTATATCTTTTTCTTTATTAGTACGAACGGAAACGCACGCTACAATAGCTTTTAGAGAGGAGGTAAATAAAAAGTATTTGGCTGAAGCTGGAATCGAAAGAGGGATTATTGAGTTGTTTTATAGGAATCAGCACGGAGGACAGAAGTTTTTTGAAGAAAATAAAAAAGTCTGGCGAGTTGATGGAACACCTTATACACTATCACTACCTAATGGACAAGTTGTTATAAGACTCATGGATGAATCAGGAAAGATTAATATAAACAATCTGAATGACCTATCTGCTATAATATTAAAAAATCTTTTACTTAATTTTGGGATAGCTGATGAAACGGCATCAGTAATTGTTGACTCCATTTTGGACTGGAAAGATAGCGACGATCTAAGAAGACTTAATGGAGCTGAGAGCGATTATTACATGAGTTTGCCAACACCCTATAAAGCAAAAAACGCAAAATTCGATACTTTAGAAGAGCTCTTATTAATAAAAGGTATGAACCAGGAAATTCTATACGGAAATAGCGAGAAAAAAGGTATAATGGACTTCATAACGATTTATTCCGATATCAGTACCATAAACTTGAGAACTGCTCCCAAGGAAATTCTACTGGCAGTCCCTGGTCTGACGCCAGAAATTGTTGACGAAATAATTAGTAAGAGGGCAGACTTAACTACCTTAGAAAAATTGAGTATAAATTTACCCAAAGAGAGCTCCAGATTCATTTCCCAAATACCTAATACCCCTACTTATACTATTAAGTCCTCAGCTTTTAAGAATAAGGAAAGATCAGCTTATACTATTGTTGCTGTTGTACAGTTAGAAGGTAGCATCAAGTACCGTTATATTTATTATAAAAGTCCTGCTCGTTTGCAATCATGACAGGTTCAGAAGCATTAAAGAAATTATCGTCTCAAAGTTTGGATAGATTTGCATCTATAAAACGTTTCTTAACACCATTTTGGAAAGCTCTGTGGTATGACTTTTCAGATTTTCTTCTACCTCAGAAGAGTCTAAGCATATCTTTTGAAGTAGATAATTTTATTATTAGTTGCGTGATGAAAATCTTCTCCCATTTTAAGATTTTGTGGTCCAAAAAATATCCCTTTGATTCTTCCTCTACAGATTTGGAATCTTTTGCTTCCACAGTAGCACTTACTATAAAAGAACAAAATCTAAAGTTTTCATCAGTAGCCTTGAGTATCCCAAAGGCATGGGCAATAACAAAAATATTAGAATTTCCCTCTTCTGTTAAAGAGGACTTACAGAATGTTGTCTCCTATGAAATGGACAGGCTTACCCCCTTTGAGGTAGACGACGTTTTTTATGATTTCAAAATCATTGATGAGACCGATGAAAAGATTAAAATTTTGTTAGCTGTAACAAAAATTCAACTTCTAAAGCCATACATAGATGCGCTTGCTACTAAAGGTATAGAAGTACATAAAATTACACTCAACTTATCCGCAACTGGAAGCTTTATAAATTATGCTTGTAAACCATTATCAAGCCTCTATGTAGAAATAGATAAAACAGGTTATGAAGGTGTACTCTTTTTACGAACGAAACCTATTGCCTTTTTTGCTCATAAATTCAAACATGATGATGACGAGAATCGTTTCACCGAATTGTCTGGGGGTATTAAAAGGATCATTGCTATCAGTAATAAAGATGATTTGAAACCATCAATTTATGTTAACTTTAAAGAAAATAATCAAAACTTTAAAGAGAATTTCAAATCTATATTAAACATGCCTGTAATTTTCTTAGATGAGGTTGTAAGGAGAGTAAAATATAGCTTTAAGAGTGATCTAATTTCCTATTCATCAATTGGCTGCGCAATAGATTCACTACTACATCAAACTGACAATTTTAATCTTCTCTCAAAGGGTAAAATACCCGAGCAGAAAAAACCTATTTTCCTTACTATAATATTATTGGTAATTCTTTTATCCATAGTAATGATAAATTTTTCAGCACCACTCTACTTTGAAAATAAAAAAATCGAAGAGATTGATAAACAATTATCATTAAAAAAAGATGAAGTTAAAAGAGTTGAGGCTCTGAAAAGGGAGATCGAAAATTTGAACAAAGATATAGCGACAATAAATGGCTTTAAGAGTAACAGGCAAATGACTCTTATGATAATAAAGGAATTCACATCAATCATTCCAAAAAATGCATGGTTAACTAGGCTTAGAGTAACCGAAAAAGTAGTTGAAATAGAGGGCTATGCAGGTTCTGCAACGGAAATATTGCCAAAACTGGAAGCCTCTAATTTTTTCAAAAATGTTGAATTTGCATCTCCTACATTTAGAGATGCAAGAATGAATGCTGATAGATTCAGCATAAAGATGGAAATAGAGAGTGTCGAAGGAAGTAAGACAAAAGAAGAATAATATCTATAATAGATTAATTTTAAGTTGATGAAAAAAAAAAGTTTTTTAAGTTATCTATTCCAATAATTATCATTCTTATCTCATTAGCAGTATACGAACATGGTTATCTTCGTTTGGAAGATAAGTACCTGGCTACTCAGGAATCTATTAGCTTAAAAACAAAGACTCTTCAAAAATATAATCAGCTCATAGCAGAAAAACCTGAACTCGAGAAATTGATAGCTACTCTTAAGGATACTAAAAAGCTTGAAGAAAATAAACTTATCGAGGGTCAGACTCTGTCCTTAGCAGCTGCCTCACTCCAAGAGATGGTTAAAGGTATAATAATAAGTAGGGGTGGGACAATCTCAAGTGAGAGGGTAGGCAAAGCTGAGGACTTAGGCAACTATAAAATGATAAGTGTTAGCATTGATACGGTAATACCTGATATAAGAGCTTTAACAGAGGTTATTTATGAGATAGAGACTCGAACCCCTCATCTCGTAATTAAAGAAATTGATGCAAGGGTTCGTAACTATAGAGAACCGCGAGAGCTTATAGTAAAGTTCGATGTAATTGCTCTTACTAGTGCAAAAGCGAGTGGGGAATAATACCCTCGTCAAATTTTTTCTAATAAAGATGGGCAACATTCATAGTTTAATCGTCCTTTTAAGGTAAGTTTTTATAACTCCTTAAGGCAAATATGTCCTCCTTTAGTACATCACTCTTATTGCTCCTTTCATTTATCTTCTCACTATTTTCAGTAGGTTATGGTGAAACCATAGGTGAGAGATTCCATCGCGAAACCAAGCATACATGGGGACAGATTCTGAAAGATCTCCTCACTCCTAAACCTGTAAAACCGCCTGACTTTAAGGAATACCCTGACAAACCGAAGATTAAATTACCTCCACCTGACTTTAAAGGGATCACCTTTGAAGAAGCTTTAATAAAAAGGAGATCTATAAGAGAGTATTCAAAAAAAGCTCTTACAACAAAAGAACTTTCTCAGCTCCTTTTTTCAGCACAAGGAATAACTGGTAAAATCTATGGGACCTATCTTAGAACTGCACCCTCTGCAGGAGCTCTCTATCCTTTTGAGGTTTACATAGTTGCTAACAATATTGAGAACCTCAAGCAAGGTATATATCATTACTGTATTAGAGATCATGCTATAGTGCTTATAAAAGAAGGCGACTTCAGAAGGGAACTCCTAAAAGCATCTATAGATCAAGAAATGGTTAGAGATGCTGGTGTGGTTTTTCTCCTTTCCGCTATATTTGACAGAGTTCGATCTAAGTATGGTGAAAGAGGTTATAGATATGTTTATATGGAAGCAGGTCATATTAGCCAGAATCTATATCTTCAAGCCACTTCCTTAGGATTGGGCAGTACAGTAATTGGAGCTTTTTTTGACGATTCTATAAACAAACTGATTGGAGTCGACGGCATAAAAGAGTCTGTAGTAGCGATCCAAACTATAGGGAAGCTCTAATTTTATGAAGAGACACTTTGAATACTTAACGAGCCTTTTCTTGATTGTCTTTATAATTTTCACTGCTATAACTGGATATATACAGTCGGAACTGGAGTTGCGGAAATTTCTTCCTCACCGTTACTTTGCTTATTTTACTCTGTTTCTTAGCGTTATTCATATCTCCTTTAAGTTTAAAAGATTAATCAATTACTTTAAATCTATTGCGAAGTGACCTATCTCAACATAAGATTGCTAACCACAATACCAGAATTTGGGTTGACATTATGTACTGATCGTTTTATATAATTAATCTAAATGCGTAAATTTGCCGTCAATAATTTTAACTTTAACTGGTGGTGGAGCTTCTTCTTTATGCCGTCTATCACCGGTCTATGGTTAAATTAGTGACGGAGAGAAAAAACAAAACGTAGAAATAAACCAGAAACCGGGGATAGACGAAGAGGTTGCCCCGGTTTTGTTCTGGTATCTGGTAAAGCCGGGAGGGGCAACCTCTCGGCTTTACCTTTTTGAAGGAGGTAGTAATCATGATCATTGTAATGAAGCCAGAGGCTTTGCAAGAAGAAAAGGAAGAGGTAATTAACAAGATCAAAGAGCTCGGCTATAAACCTCATGTAATTCACGGTACAACAAGAGATGTTATAGGTGCAGTAGGAGATGAAAGGGGCAAATTTATTTTACAGTCATTGGAATGCTTAAGTGGCGTAGAAAAGGTAGTGCCTATTCTTAAGCCCTACAAACTTGCATCTAAGGAGGTTAAAAAAGAACCAACGATGATTAAAATAACAGATTCTGTTTCAATTGGTGGAAGAAAAATAGTGGTAATCGCAGGACCTTGTGCTATAGAGAATGAGGATCAAATAATAAAAGTTGCCCTTGCAGTGAAGGAGGCTGGAGCTGATATTCTTAGAGGTGGTGCCTATAAGCCCCGTACTTCTCCATATACTTTCCAGGGATTAAAAGAAGAAGGCTTAAAGCTTCTTGCGAAGGCAAGGGAAATTTCTGGACTTCCTGTAGTTACCGAGGTTTTAAACCCTGAAACTGCAGAGCTTGTAGCCGAATATTCTGATATTTTACAAATAGGTACCAGGAATTCGCAGAACTATGAACTTTTAAAGAAGGTTGGCCAGCTTAAGAAGCCCGTTTTACTTAAAAGAGGTATGTCTATGACTATACAGGAATTACTGATGAGCGCAGAGTATATTTTAAGTGAAGGCAATCAATCTGTCATTCTTTGTGAAAGAGGTATAAGAACTTTTGAAACAAAAACTCGTAATACACTCGATCTTTCTGCGATACCTGTTTTAAAAGAGGAGACCCATTTGCCAGTTATTGTTGATCCATCTCATGGTACAGGTTATGCTAAGTATGTTCCCCCTATGTCCTTTGCTGCAATTGCAGCAGGCGCAGATGGTATTATGATAGAAGTGCATCCAGATCCAGAAAAAGCTCTGTCGGATGGGCAACAATCGTTAATACCATCAAAATTCTCAGAGATGATGGAAAAGCTGAAAGCATTTATAATAGCAGTGGACAGAGATAAATAGTTAGTTAAAAGTAGATATGAGATTTTTGAGGATATTTAAGAGGATATTTAAAATGTAAATAAATAGGTTTATTCAATATTAAATCATGATTTTGTGAATCATCGTATTGTTGATCATATTGATTTCTTAGATAGACTGTTTCTAAATCTTAGAATTGGTTTAACTTAATACTTAAAGGCTATTTACTGTGGTCATCTTTATTTATTCTAGAATAAGGAACCAAAATAGTTAAAGACTACTAAAAATGCTCGATCCTCGCTATTTCAGTAATTATGAATCATATATTCATCACCTTCTACATTGTAGAAAAATATGCCTATGAGAAAGACTTATTTTATATTTATATAGTTGTAGAAAGTTATATTTTTAACTAAATTGCTCCTTAATAATATAGCCTTCTTTTGATAAGTAAACAACAGCTTTTATTTGGGCGTTTCTAATCATTCTATTACATAATAGACAGGGCTTAGCATCTGCAAAAGAATTATCATTCTCAAATCCGGCTATATATATCGTTGCATCCTTCATTCTATCTGGAGGGCCGTTTATTATGGCATTTTGTTCAGCATGAACAGCCTCACAGAGTTCATATCGCTCACCTGCTGGTATATTTAGCTCTTTTCTTTTACATTTCTGTATATCGATGCAGTTAATGGATCCTCTGGGTGCGCCATTATAGCCGGTGCTTATTATTACATTATCTTTAACGATTACAGCACCATATCTACGTCTAAGACAGGTGGAACGGGATGATACCACCTTAGCGATCTCTATAAAATATTCATCCCAGGAGGGTCGTTTATAGTAAGACATCTACCTAATTCTAATTTATATTCTATTATTTGAAAGTTCGTTGCTAAAATTTACAGCGAATCATTATATCATAATAGTTAAATCTAATTTTTCTGTAATTTCTTTTTTTAAGCCTTTCTTTTATAATAGTTTATATGTTTTTAATTTGAACAGGAGTAAAAATTAGAAGGTGAGAGTACTATGTCTACTTTAATTCAAAGCAGGGATACCAATTTTTTAAAAGAGAAGGCTCGCATGGTAAGAGTAGCTATCTTAAAGATGCTCACAGAAGCAGGCTCGGGTCATACGGGTGGTTCTCTATCTTCAGCAGATATTGTAACAGCCCTTTATTTTTATAAGATGAAGCATAAACCTCATGATCCAGAATGGCCTGAAAGGGATAGGTTTATTCTCTCAAAAGGGCATGCAGCTCCTCTTTTATATGCGGCTTTAGCCCTCGCCGGTTATTTTGATATGAGATTACTAAACACTTTAAGGAAACTGAATTCACCTTTACAGGGACACCCCTCCTCTAAACTTTTAAAGGGGGTGGAAGTCTCTACAGGTTCTCTGGGACAGGGTCTTTCTATTGCTAATGGTCTCGCACTGGGTTTGAGATTGAATAAGATTAATGCAAGGGTATACTGTTTATTAGGAGACGGAGAAATACAGGAAGGACAAGTGTGGGAGGCAGCAATGACAGCCAGTCATTATTCCATAGACAATCTTTGCGCTATTGTGGACTTAAACGATTTACAAATAGATGGTAGATGTTCAGATGTAATGAGGATTGAGCCTGTTGCGAAGAAATGGGAGGCCTTCGGTTGGCATGTTATTCAAATAAATGGGCATAATATGGAAGAGATAGTGGAAGCTCTCGATAGGGCCGAAAGTATTAAGAATAAACCAACGATTATTATAGCAAAGACAATTAAAGGTAAAGGGGTCTCTATTTTTGAGGACAAAGTTGAATATCATGGTATAGCACCAACTGAAGAGGAGCTTAAAATTGCTTTAAAGGAGCTTGGTGAAGATGGGTAGTAGAGCACAAGATTTTACGAATAGGATGAATAAAAAAAGTCTTTTCGGAGTAAGTATAGCCACAAGGGATGCCTATGGTGAAGCCCTTGCTGAGCTTGGAAGTATTAATGAAAATGTTGTAGTTCTCGATGCCGATCTTTCTGGATCCACAAGGACAAAAAAATTCGCAACACTTTTTCCCCATAGGTTTTTCAATATCGGGGTCAGTGAACAAGATATGATAGGTACTGCAGCAGGACTTTCTTTAGCAGGGAAAATACCTTTTGCCTCCACCTTTGCGATATTTGCAACAGGAAGAGCATGGGAACAGATTAGACAGACAATTTGTTACTCCTATTTGAATGTTAAAATTGTTGCCACCCATGGCGGATTAACTGTTGGTGAGGATGGAGCCTCTCATCAATCCCTTGAAGATGTCGCTTTAATGAGGGTTATACCTAATATGACTGTTATTGTGCCTGCCGATGGTTTTGAGACCGAACAGGTTATTAAAAGTGTAGCTGAGTATCATGGCCCTGTTTATGTAAGATTAGGGAGAGCTAAGATTCCCTCTGTTAGCCCTGAAAATTATGAATTCAAAATTGGTAAAGCCCATATATATAACATTGGATCCGTGGTTAATATAATAGCAAACGGAATAATGGTATCAGAAGCCCTAAAGGCAAGAGACATCCTTAGAAGTAAGGGTATTGATGCTGGGATTATTAATATGTCTACTGTGAAACCCCTCGATACAGAGGTGCTTTTAGAGATTGCCAGCTGCTCAAAATTGATCATTACCGCCGAAGAGCACTCAATAATAGGTGGTTTAGGTGGGGCTGTTTCTGAGTTTTTATCTGAAAACCATCCCATTAAAATTAGAAGAATTGGAGTGAGAGACTCCTTTGGTCTTTCAGGCACTCCTCAAGAACTACTTAATTTTTTTGGATTAACAAGTGATGATATTGTCAATGTAGCTTTAGATAGTCTGCAATGAGTGATCGATGGTGATATTTAATAATGTAACGAAAAGCTATGAAAATATAACCGTTTTAAGAAAAATTACCTTTCAAATTAATAAAGGTGAAATGGTTTATGTAACTGGTCCTACTGGTTCAGGTAAAACAACACTTCTTAAGCTGATTTACATGGCTGAAAAGCCTGATGAAGGAGAGATTATTGTAGGAGATTTCAAGCTCTCCACTCTTAGACGTTCTCAAATACCCTATCTGCGGAGAAACATAGGTATTATATTTCAGGATTTTAAACTAATAAATAATTTAACAGTATTTGAAAACGTTGCTTTGAGTTTGAGAATAAAAAAGGAGAAAAATGTAACAGAAAGAGTCTATGATGCATTAAAAAAAGTTCATTTGAGACATAAAGTTGATGCTTATCCTCCTTCCCTTTCTGGTGGTGAACAGCAGAGGGTTGTTATAGCAAGAGCCATTGCCTCAAAGCCTGAACTAATTCTTGCTGATGAACCTACAGCAAATCTTGATCCTAACACTGCGACAGCCATAATGCAGTTGATAAAAGAGCTAAATATTGAAGGAGTAACAACGATAATAGCTACTCATTATAGAGAGTTATTTAGAAATACATGGAGAAGAGTTTTGAGGCTAGATGAAGGAAATCTAATAGAGAAGGGTTGATATACAGAATATGTCTTATATTCTTAAAACAGCTTTAAAAAGTATCTATAGGGAGAAATGGGTTAATTTGCTTTCTGTCCTTTCCATTGCTTCGAGCTTTCTGATATTGTTGATAACTTTTGTTTTAGTTTATAACTTTCATCTTGCCACTAACCGATTACCAGAACTTTTTTCTATAGTTGTATACTTAAAAGATAGCATTTCAAAGGAAGAAGCCGAAAAAATAATTAACCAATTAAGAAAGATGGATGAGATAATGGAAATAAAATATTTCTCAAAATCTGAAGCCTTACAAGAATTCAAGAAAACTGTTAAGGGTGCTAATATTATTTTAGAAGGTCTTGATGAGAATCCTCTTTCACCTTACATGGAGCTCAAATTAAAAAAAGATTTTGTGTCCTTAGAGTCTTTATCGAGGATTTCAGAAAGTATCAAGAGTATACAGGGCATCGATGATCTATATTTTGGTGAGAGGATAGCCCAAAAAATTTATATTCTAAGAAAATCATCTCAAAGTATCGGGATAATCCTTTTTCTAATAGTCTCAGTAATTGTAGTGTTTATTTCATATAGTACCGTAAAGATACTATTTTATCGCAAAAAAAGCGAAATCGAGATTCTTAAACTTCTTGGTGCTACCAACGGTTTTATAAGGACTCCTTTTATTTTGGAGGGAATTATTTTAGGTAGTTGTGGTGGAATTTTGAGCGCTATAGTTACTGTTTTTATATATTTTTTATTTAAGCATCATGTGGCTCCAGTTATTCCAATAGTTGGAGGAATAATTATCCCTTGGCAGGTTGTTCCTATCTCAGTAATCCTCGGTTTATTTTTGGGTGCGATAGGTTCTCTAATTGCTGTTGGTAGAATAAAGGTTTAAAAAAAGATGTATAATAAAGGTTGTTATTCATCAACCTGTTATTCTCTCCTTTTTTTAGTCATTTCAGCTATTCTTTTGTGGCTATTTTTTAATGATTCTGTAAATGCTCGCAATCCCCAAGAGGAATATAAAAAAATTCAGGAACAGATGAAAATTCAGAAAAAAAAGCTTGAGAGAGTTAGAAAGACAGAAAAAAATATTATAGAAGAGTTGAGAAAATTACACTTAGAACTTACAGAGATTAATAATATGCTTGAAAAACAGAGGGCTAAAATAAAAGAATTACAAAATAATATACAAGGACTGCGCGATGATATAAATATTCAAAGAGATAGACTCTCCCATCAAACAAGGTTACTCAAAAAAAGGATTAAAGCTATTCAAAGGATGATTTATGAAAATGAACCACTTTTAATGATTCTTAGTGAAGATGATCCTAATCAAGTTCTTAAAATGATTAGATATCTCGAGGATATATCTAAGTATGACAAATCATTAATAAAAAAGTATCAAACAACTATTGATATACTTGCACATAAGATCAACAAACTTCAAACCTTTGAAACACAACTACAGAAAGAGGAAGAGAATTTCAAAAAGTTAAAGGCATCTTATAAAGAGAAGATGGCTCAAAAAGAAAAACTCCTTGTCGCTGTTAGAAAAGAAAAGAGTTATTACGAAAATATGATCAGAGATCTTAAAGAAGCTTCAAGTAAAATTATGCAGATTATCGAAGAGGCAAACAAAAAGGAGAAAGAACAGAAAAAAAGGAGAGTAATTGAACCAAAGCCAGAGGTAAAGGATGAAGATTTACACGAAGCTATTTCCTTCACGAAACTCAAAGGGAGACTTAATTGGCCGGTCACTGGCACTGTTGCTATACCTTATGGTTCACAGACTGATCCCTTATTTAACCTCCCTGTCTTTAGAAGTGGCATACATATTAAAACGACCCCTAATTCTCAAATAAGAGCTGTCTATGACGGAAAGGTAGTTTTTGCCGATAGCTTCAAAGGTTTCGGTCAACTTGTGATAATAAGTCATGGTGGAGGCTATCACACATTGTATGGTAATATGTCAAGAATTTTTCCAAAAAACGGTGCTATAATACAAGAAAGAGAGGTTATCGGTGAAGCAGGTGAATCCCAATTACTCGGGACATATGGATTATACTTTGAGATAAGGTATAAAGGTAGAGCATTGAATCCCGAGCACTGGCTCAAAAAAATTGGATAGAGTGGGGATAAAAAACATAAACGAGATGGAAAAAGAAAGAAGAAAAGTTTACTTTTTATGTAAATTTTGTTTTACCCTAAATCTCCAAACACATAAGAACGGAGGAAGTAAATGATTTTTAAGAATAATAGAAAAGTTTTTTTGAAGTTATTGATTTTCTTTAGTTTGGTCGTGGTTGGTTCATTATTGACAACCTACGCTTTACGAACTGTAGACGCACAGAATGGCTATGAAGAATTAAAAGTTTTTACAGAGGTTTTATCGATCATTAAAAAGAGTTATGTCGAAGAAGTTAAAGTCAAAGATCTCGTCATTTCTGCTATGAAAGGTATGGTTAGTTCCTTAGATCCCCATTCAGCCTATCTAACACCTGAAGCTTTAAAGGAGTTAAAAGTTGAGACGAAGGGTGAGTTTGGTGGCATTGGTATCCAAATTGGTATTAAGGATGGGGTTCTCACTGTCATTGCTCCCATTGAAGATACACCAGCGTATAAGGCAGGTATTAAGGCAGGAGATAAGATTTTAAAGATTTCCGGTGAGACTACTAAAAAGATGGAGATTCATGAAGCTGTCTCAAAAATGAGAGGGCAGAAGGGCACAACTGTAACACTAACTATACTCAGAGAAGGCTGGAAAGAAACTAAAGACTTTACTATAGTTAGAGATATAATTAAGATCAAAAGCGTGAAGCATAGATTGTTGGATGACGGTATCGGATATGTAAAGTTAATACAGTTTCAAGAGCCCACCGCAAATGACTTGTTATCTGCTTTAAATAAACTCCAAAAAGAAGGGATGAAATCTCTCATCCTCGACCTTAGGAATGACCCGGGAGGGCTATTGAACATCGCTGTCAGTACTGCTGAAGTCTTTTTGCCACCTAAGAAATTAGTGGTTTATATAAAAAACAGAGCTGGTGAGAAGATCGAGTATTTTACAGAGAAGTCCTATCCTTACTTTGAGGAGATTCCAATGGTTGTTCTTGTGAATAAAGGTAGTGCCAGTGCTTCTGAAATAGTAGCAGGAGCTTTGAAGGATTGGAATAGAGCAATAATAGTAGGTGAACAAACCTTTGGGAAGGGTTCTGTTCAAAGCATTATACCTCTGAGTGATGGTTCAGGACTAAGATTAACAACCGCAAAGTATTACACTCCTAATGGCATTATGATACATAATGTTGGGATAACTCCTGACATAATAGTAAAACAAGAGATTCTTGAGCATAGTGAATTAGGAGAAAAGGATGATCAAAAAAGAGAAAAGACACTTTCTGAATTAGATGAAAAGACGGATTTGCAACTACAGAAGGCAATAGAGATACTTAAAACATGGAAAGTTTTTGAGAGGATGTTGAAGAAGGCAGTATAATTATCGATCAATAAATATATTAATGAGTAGGATAATTTTCGATATTGAGACAGTAGAGCAAGATTTAGATTCATTAGATTCTTCCTTCCAATACTACTTCTTCAAGAGAGTTGAAACGGAGGAGGATGAAGAAAGAAGAAAAAATAAAGAAGAAAGAATAAAGGAAAGCCTCTCTTTATATCCTCATACAGCACAGATAATTGTTCTTGGCATGTTGGATCCAGATACAAATAGGGGACAAATTTACTTTCAAGCTCCTGATCAGGAAATAGAAAGATTTGAGGAAGAAAATATAGTATACCAGAGTGCCTCTGAGAGAGAGATTCTCATTGAGTTTTGGAAAACCATCACCTTTTACGATAAATTTATCACCTTCAATGGGAGAAGTTTCGATTGCCCTTTTATTTTGATTCGTTCAGCAATTCATCAGTTAAAGCCTACAAGAGATTTGATTCTAAATAGATATTCAGATCTCCATATTGACTTATTGGATCACTTATCATTTTTTGGTGCTGTTAAAAGGAGATTTAGTCTTGATGTATGGTGCAAAACCTTTAACATCAAGAGTCCAAAGGCAGAAGGCGTCACAGGGCAAGATGTAAAAGCACTTTTTAAAGCTGGTAAATATTTAGATATTGCAAGGTACTGCGTAAGAGATTTAAGAGCAACAAGGGAACTATTCTTTATATGGGAGAAGTATATTAGGTTTCAACCTTGAGAGTACTTTTTTCTTCTGTATTTTGCTGCTAACTTTTCCTTGATGGTATCAAAGATATCGTATATCACTGGCACCACTATTAAGGTTAAAAATAATGAAGATATGAGCCCACCAATTGTAGCAATAGCCATAGGTGCTCTTGTCTCAGCTCCTTCGCCTATACCTAAGGCGATGGGCATCATCCCGAAAATCATCGCAAAGGTGGTCATTAGAATTGGTTTTAATCTGACAGGACCAGCGGTAATTAGAGCTTCTTTTCTCTCCATCCCTCTTTCCCTCAAAGTGTTTGTGTAATCTACTAACAAGATTGCATTCTTCTTAACTAAGCCCATCAAGAGGATTAAACCAATCAAACTAAAAATGTTGATTGTATTGCCTGTTATAAGCAAAGCGCTAAAAGCACCAATGAATGATAGGGGCATCGATATTAGAATGGTTACAGGATGAATAAAACTCTCAAATTGAGCAGCAAGAATCATATAGGCAATCACAATCCCTAAGAGAAGAGCAAATATTAAATAGAAAAAGGACTCCTCCATAATATCAGCCATGCCTTTATAGGAGGTAGAGAAACCAGTTGGCAATATTTTTGAGGCAATAGAATTGAGTTCTTCCTTAGCCTGCCCGAGTGGTTTACCTTCAAGATTTGCAAATAACATTATAGCTCTTTGCCTGTCAACTCTGTTTATTATGCTTGAGCCACCAGCCTCTTGAAGACTTATGATATTAGACAACTCAACCAATTTGCCGTCTTTAGCTCTTACATAGATTCTTTGCAGATCAGTCAACTTCTCTCTATCTTCATGGTAAAGTCTGATTCTGACATCATATCTTCTGCCTTTTGTCTCATCTTTGAACTTTGCTACATCAAACTCACCGCTTACTAAGAAGGATATTGCTTCAGCAATGGTAGCAATATCAACCCCTAACTCTGCTGCCTTATCCCTATTTATGAATACCCTTACTTCTGGTTTCCCAGCTTCTAAGGTAGTGTCGATATCAACAATTCCTGGCAATTTTGAAAATTCAGAAATTATTTGCTTTGAATATTCTTCAAGAGCTGAGAGATCTCTCCCCTGTATGCTAAACTGTATAGGAACTTGCCTAATCCCTCCACCGATTAAGGATACATCCTCGGCGGTAGCTTTAAGTCCTGTTATTTCCTTAAATCTTTTGCGGACATCCTTCATAATCTCTTGTTGGGTTCTTTTTCGTTCCCTTTTAGGTGTAAGGCCAACGAACATCGATGCTTTGTTGATTTCTCCAGTAAATCCTGCTCCTTGTGCGTAAAAGACGGTTCGGACTTCGGGTAGTCTTCTAACGATCTCTTCAGCTTGTCTGAACATTTTGTCTGCCTCGTCAATAGAATAACTAACAGGAGCTTGTAACCTTACAATAAACCTACCTTGATCCTCTGGAGGTAGAAATTCTTTACCTATGAATCTTGTGAGAAGAAGACTAAAAATGAATATTAAGGTAGCAATAATGATTATCTTTGCTTTATGGTTAAGAGAAAATATCAATAGCTCTCTATATTTTTTTTCAGTAGCATTATAGATAAAATCAAGTTTTGAGCTGATCTTGGATATGAATTTAGATTTAGTTTTTCGTTCTTTTTCTTCTTCCTCATAAGGTTTAAGTAATCTTGATGAAAGCATCGGAGTTAATGTAAAAGCCACAAGTAAAGAAACCATCACTGCAAATACGACAGTGAGAGCGAATTGCAAGAAGAAGCGTCCAACTATCCCTTTCATAAAGGCTACAGGGAGGAAGATTGCTACAATAGAGAGAGTGGTTGCCATAACAGCGAGCCCTATCTCTGCAGTAGCAAATGAGGCAGCTTCCATTGGTTTCATGCCATTTTTTATATGTCTGTGTATATTTTCAATTACTATTATTGCATCATCAATGAGAATCCCAATGGACAATGATAGTGCAAGCATCGTCATATTATTAAAAGTGAAATTAAAAGCATACATTATGCTAAAAGTCGCAATAATGGAGGTTGGTATCGCAAGGGCACTTATAAAGGTAAGTCTAAGACTTTTTAAAAAAACTAATACTGCCAGTACCGCAAAAAAACCACCATAAATCAGGTGTGTCTGTACTTCGTGAATAGACCTTTTAATAAAGAAAGACTGATCAAAACCAATATCTATCTTCATCCCAGGTGGGAGAGTTTTCTTAATTTTTTCAACTTCCCTTTTTACTCGATCAATTACCTCTACTGTATTAGTGCCTGACTGCTTTTGTATACCTAAACCTACGGCAGGCAAGCCATTAAATCTTGCAATAGTTCTTTTTTCTTCTATTCCATCCTCTGCTTTGCCGATATCTTTAATTCTTATGGCAGAACCTCTATGATATCCAACTATGAGCTCGTTAAAATCATTAAGTGTGAGCATTTCTCCTTTGATCTTTACTATAAACTCTCTGGTGTCACTCTCGATTCTCCCGCCGGGCATCTCTATATTCTCTCTTTGGATTGCTCTGACAACATCGTGGGCAGTGATTTTGTAAGCATTTAATTTTTCAAGATCTAACCATATTCTAATCTGCCTCAATCTTTGCCCCACCATTCTTATTGCACCAACTCCTGTTACCTTCTGGAGTTGTTCCTTCAAAACCTCATTTGCATAGGTTGATATCTCTCGAACCGATTGTTCCCCACTAAGAGCAAGCCAAAGAACAGGTGTAGCGTCTGGATCAACCTTTTCTATAATTGGTTCTTCTATGTCGGATGGGAGTTTGTTTCTGATTGCTGCAATTTTTTCCCTTACATCTTGTACGGCAATATCTATATCCCTCTCTAAGAAAAATTCCACAGTGACAATAGAGACACCCTCAGAACTTGTTGAATTAATAGTTTTAACACCGTTGATTGTGTTTATTGCCTCTTCTATCTTGTCTGTTACATCTATATCGATAATCTCAGGACTGGCACCTTTAAGTACAGTTCTGATATTTACAATGGGTAATTCAACTCTTGGAAATAGGTCTACTCCAATGCTTGGATAACTAACGATGCCTAAAACAACAAGGGATAGAATTAACATTGTTGCAAAAACAGGTCTTTTTATTGAAATGTCAGCAAGCCACATAGAGATAAATCTTTAATTAATTATCTTGATTTTTGTGTTTTCCGAGAGGTTATGTTGCCCCACAATGACTACTATCTCGCCTTCAGAGATTCCTTCGATAACTTCCACATACTCTACAATCTTTACCTCTTCACCATTAATCTTGGTTTTAATTCTATGTAACTGTCCGATCTTGAGATTTCTTACTTTCGCAACACCATCTTGGACTATAAAAGCTGCCACCTTTTCACCTTCATAAATTATAGAGATTGCTGGAATCAAAACCATTTCACGGGGTTCACCAGTGTAAAGAGTTACTTTCGCAAAGAGTCCAGGTTTTAATAAACCATCATTGTTATGGGTAAGGGCTTCAATTTGAAGACTACGAGTTTTTTCTTCTAAGCTTGGATAGATAGTATTTACCTTGCCCTTAAACTCTCTTTCACCGAAAGCATCTACTTTAAAGACGATATCTTGCCCTTTTTTTATTTTATAGATATCTTTTTCACTAATTGTGAAATTCAATTTTAGAGGGTTATTTTTGATTACAACAAATAAATTGGAACCATTTCGAACGTAACTGCCGATTGAGGTCTTCTTTTCTTTAATAAAACCATCGATAGGACTAAATATTTTTGTTTTCAGCAGTTTTTGTTTCGCCAAAGAAAGAGAGGCTTTAGCTTTTTCTACCTCTGCTTCAGATAGAGATAGCCTTGTTGTTACATCATCTAATTGCTGTTGGGTGACAAGTTGCTCTTTATAGAGAGAGCTTTTTCTTTGAAATTCGAGCTTTGTATTAGCAAAAGTTGCTTCTGCTTGCTTTAGCGCCGCTTCAGCCCTTTTTACATCAAGATCGTAGTCTATATCAGAGATAGTCGCTAAAAGCATACCCTTATAAACAGCTGAGCCTTCTTCAACTTTTATTTCTTTTATTATCCCTTCAATTTCAGCGCTTACTATAACTTCCTCATAGGGGTTTAAAGTCCCAATCGTCTCAATATAGGGTCGAAGAGACTTTCTTTCAGCTTTCAAAACTTTAACATTGATTACCTTTTCTTCAATGGCTTTATTTTCTTTTTTCGAGCAGTTCATTAAAAACAGAATTGGAAAGATAAGTATGATTAGCGCGGTAAAATAAAGTTTTAGCTCTTTCTTCATTTTTTTGACCTCAAAACTTCCATATTATTTTCCCTTCCAGTGTTTGTTATATAAAATGCTCATAAACTATTCTATTAAAAATTTTTCATTAGTGTTTTAAGAAAGACTCCAACTGCCTTTTGTAGCCTTATTTTGGCTATTTGAGAGTCATATAAAGCGTCTGTGAGTCGCCTTTCAGAGGCAATTAATAAGGTATTGGCATCTATTACATCAATGCTATTTGCGAGACCGAATTCAAACTGTTTTGTAACAGACCTGAAATTGTCCTCTGCAAATGAGAGTTGGTCTTTAAGAGATTTCATTATGCCTTTTAATGTAATAAAATCAAGATAAGCTTCTTCTACTTCAATGCTTATTGTCTTTTTTGTATCTTCATATAATAACTCTGCCTGTCTTTTTCTTGATTCCGATTCCTTTACCTCAGCACGCCTTAATCCTCCTTCGAAGAAGGGAAAATTGATCTTTATCCCTCCATATAAACTCTCTTTATTTAAAAAGAGGGACGAAGGTTCTTCATCTCTTTTTATCCAGAGACCCTCAATTGAAAGATAGGGGAAATAAGCTCCTTTTGCGTAAGTAATTTGGTCTTGAGAGATCTTCTTTTGGACTTCCAATGCTTTTAAGTCTGATCTTTCGGAAAAGGCAATCTCTTTGAGACAGTTAATTTCTAATGGAATACAGCTGGATATAGAAAAATCTAATTCAGCCCCTTCTGTTATGAGTGATACATCCTGTATTTCAAAGGTTTCATTTAATCCAACTACTCTGGCAAGCACTGATTTAGCTAATTTCAAATCATTTTCAGATTTAACAAGTTCAGATTTTGCACCTGAAAGCTCGGCTTCCGCTCTTAAAAGGGCAGTTTTTGTCACTTCTCCAACTTTTAACCTTGTTAAAGCAGCATCACGATGTTTTGTAAGTCTTTGCACATTTGCGGTAGCGATTTCTAACATTCTTTTAGCTTTTAGAACATTAAAGAAAGCTATGGATACATTTGTAAGATATGACTCTTTTATGAAGTGGAGATCATATTTACTTTTTTCGATACCCTTTTCAGATATCCTTAGGGCTATTATCTCTCTACCGCTTAGAGAAAAGGTTTGATCTAATCTTAACCCCCAAGAGGATGCATTGCTGGGCTGTATCAAATTACCTGCCTGAGAAAACTTCTCTTCACTGTATTTAGTGTAACTACTAAAGGCAGAGAGTTTAGGGAGTAAAAGAGAGATAGCTTTGTCTTTTTGCCTTTCTGATATGTATAGTTCCTCTTGAGCTATAATTATTTTTTCAGCATTTTTCAGGGCTATACTGTAGAGATCTTCAAGAGTATATTCTTTTTGGGCATTAGCCTTTTGAATTAATATAGTAGAGGTAAGGATTAAGAACAATAAGGGGAAAAGGAAAAATTTTAGAATCGAATTTCTAATTTCTTTGAATATAATTGTAGAAGCTTCATAGTTCATCTCAAAGTCCCTCTCACAAAAATTTTGACAAATTCCTCTAAGGTCTTTTCATAAACTTCCTCTGAACCTTCCCTTTGGAATATAAATTCATCAACCTCAAAATAGGAAAATACCATTCCTAATAATGCTCTACCTCCAATTCGATGATCAAACTCCTTCAAAATACCTTTTTTCTCCATTTCGTTAAAGTAAAAGGCGATGGTATCATAGAGCTCGATTAGATATGGTTGAAAAAAATGAGATACCTTGTCAGGATGAGTAAGAATTTCTGTTTTTATTATCTTGATAATATCCTTTCTAGTTAGAAGAGTTCTTAAGAAGGTTTTTACTATTAAGAGAAGTGCTTCTTCGTATTTTAGATTTAAAATTTCTGGCATGATCTGTTTAAGCTCTGGCAGAAAGGAGTAATTTTCGAGTACTCCTTCAAGTAGTTTTTCTTTTGAATTGAAGTGTCTAAAAAGAGTCACCTCGGCAACGCCGGCATCTTTTGCTATTTCACGAGTGGTGGCTCCAAGATAACCTTTTTGGGAGAAAAGTTTAAGAGCACTTTGTAATATTTTTTCTTTCGTTGTATATTGCTCTGAAAACATAAAATATTACTTATAGTTATGTAAGCACTTACTTACGATAAAGCATAAAGATCTACTTTGTCAAGTATTAAGAAGAGAAATAGTAGCATCTCAGTTTTATTATAATTTTTTGAATTTGAGCTAACTTTTTAAATTAAAATATAAATGTTGTGAAAAATTACTCTCACTTTTGGATCCTCATAAATAATCAATTTTAGAGCATGTTTTTATTAAAAAATTGGTTTTTCTTAGGGGTAATAGCAGTAATAATAGTCTCTTTTGTCCTTCCAGACATTGGGATATTAATTAGAGAGTATAAGATTCTAAATTTAGGGATTTTCTTAGCTTTTTTTATAACAGGTCTTAGCTTAGAAACAACTGGTATAAGGAGTCAGCTACTCTCCTATAGACCCTTAGTAGCTGCGGTGCTCTCATCTCTTTTCTTCTTTCCTCTGATAGCTAAAATCCTTGCTGAAATAACTTTATCTCGTGAATTTATGGTCGGAGTTTGCATAATAGCGGTTGCTCCTGTTACTGTGGCTTCAGGAGTCGTTTTGACCTCTATCGGGAGAGGCAATGTGGCACTTGCTCTATTAATTTGTATAATAGTGAATCTATTAGCTATTTTCACAATCCCAATCTCATTGAATCTTTTACTCGGGTTTGAAGGTGAGATAAATTTACCTATCTTCAGTATGTTTATAAGCCTGCTAACTATGGTTTTAGTTCCAATATTGGTAGGACAGATTTTAAGACCCTTTGTGATCGAAAGGATTTCAAAGCTTAAAAAGTTTTTCTCAATTTTTCAGCAAGTAGTAGTCCTTTTGATAATATTTAATGCTTTCTCAAGCTCTACTACTAAGATTATGGAAGCAGGGACTTTATTAATAAAAGTTGCTGTTTTTACAATATTTCTACATCTATTAATACTTTTGATGAATTATGGTATCTCTAAAATTATAAGGCTTGACCGTCCCTCTACCACTGCTTTTACAATCCAGACATCTCAAAAAACTTTGACAGTATCTTATGTAGTCTGGGCAGGTTATTTTGCTATTCACTATCCCATGGCAATGATACCTAGTATAATCTATCATTTAGTACAGATGATTATGGATACGATTATAGCTGAAAGATTTCGTGTGGCTGATATTAGAGCGAAAGACAGTATTTAGAAGGGTCATCTGAAAGCTATTTTATCCTCTCAAGTGGTGTCTTCATACTTTAGTTCATAAAGATCTGAAAGAGATTAAGTACACCTACCTATAACGGTGCTATTATATTGCTCTTCTGGTACGGAATTTTACAAAATATTAGTATGAGTTTAATCGACCTTAAATCATTGTCTGAAAAAGAGATTAGTTATTTAATAAGAGAATTCAATGAGCCTGAGTTTAGGACTAAACAACTGATACATTGGATATATGAGAAAGGCGTCCAATCAGTCTCTGAAATTACCGAATTTTCATTGGAACTCAGAAAGAGATTTTCTGAAAAGGCTTTCATTAGCAACCTTATTTTAGTAGAAAGGAGATTCTCTCAAGACGGTACCGAGAAATTTCTTTTTGGTCTACAGGATGGTAAATCTATTGAGAGCGTTTTGATAAAAGAGGATGATAGATTGACTCTTTGCGTATCTTCACAGGTTGGCTGTCCTTTGGGGTGTATTTTTTGTGCTACTGGTAAATTGAAATTTGAGAGGAATCTCGAACCTCATGAAATAGTAGATCAAGTAATTACAGTTTCAAGGTTAATTGCACCTAAAAAGATACTAAATATTGTCTTTATGGGGATGGGTGAGCCTTTGCTTAATTTTGATAATTTAGTTGAAGCTCTGTGGAGAATTGTAGAATATTTAAAGTTCTCTCCTCGGAGGATAACAATCTCGACTGCTGGTATAATCTCTAAGTTTAAAGAACTTGTAGAAAAGGCACCTTCTGTGAATCTTGCCGTATCTTTAAATGCTCCTAATGACCATATAAGGGATTATATTATGCCAATTAACAAGAAATACCCATTAAGTCAATTAATAGAAGCTTGTAGCAAATTTTCTCTTAAACCAAGAAGAAGGATAACCTTTGAGTATGTGATGTTGAAAGGCATAAATGATTCTCATGTTGACGCTGAAGAGTTAGCTAATCTTCTAAGGGGGATCTCTTCAAAAACAAAAATTAATTTGATATCTTTTAATCCTTTTGAGGGATGTATATTGGAAGGTTCGGATAACAAGACTATTTATGAATTTCAACAAAGATTGATAGATAAAAATCTTTCCGTTTTTATACGAAAAAGCAAAGGTAGGGATATCGAAGCAGGTTGTGGCCAATTAAGAGCACTCTACGGTAGAAAAGTGTAAGCTAAAGGTTTTTCAATTTTGCATTATTTTATATTTTTATGCTGTTCTTTTGATCCTGTCAGATCTTGTTAATTATCTCATCCATTTTGCAGAACTTTAAAAATCCTTCACTCAAAAATTCTTGTCAAAATTTGATTTATAACACAAAAAGCCAATAGAGTGCTTTTTTTCTTCTTTTGTGATTAACATTTTAATTTTAATAGATTTAAAATAGAATATCGAGTAAAATGGATGATAGGGATATTTAGTGAATAAAAATATGAAAAAATTTAGGTATAGTAGAAATCTTTTCAAACTGTTCATTTTCTTAATTTTGTTTTTATTTTTCACTTCTTGCGTTCAACACCAGATTAAGCAAGGAAGAAATCTTAAAATTATTGAGAATGTACCTTTCTATCCTCAAAGGGAATTTCAGTGCGGTCCTGCATCGTTAGCAGCTGTTTTGAGCTATCACGGCATTTTTACTTCACCAGAGGAAGTAGCTACAGAAATATTTAGTAAATCTGCTAAAGGAACCCTTAACCTCGACATGGTTCTTTATGCACAGAAGAAGGGACTTAAAGGGATTCACTATTCAGGCAGCCTCAGTGATTTAAAATTCCATATAGAGAGTGGTTATCCGCTTATTGTTTTAGTTGACTATGGTTTTTCTTTTTATAAACATTATCATTATGTAGTTGTAGTAGGATATAATGATTACGGAATTTTTTTTAACTCTGATAATTCCCAAAGGAAATTCATAGAGACTGAAGATTTTACCAAGATATGGCAAAAGACCAATTATTGGACTTTATTGATTAAAAAAGAATGATTTATTAATTATGCTTATATGAAAAAACATATTCTCATTATTTTCCTGCTAACTCTTATCTTAGGGGGCTGTTCTATGCCCCGAATTATCGTACTTGATGACCCTCTTACGCCCCATGAGCATATCGCTCTCGGTTTGGCTTATGAAAATAAAGGGTTATTAGACGAAGCTATAAAACAATATAACAAGGCAGCTAAAAAGAGTCCTGATGCCTTTTTATATCTTGGGAATGCCTATTTTCTTAAAAATGATCTCTATATGGCTGAAAAATACTACAAAAAATCTATTAGAGAAAAACCTGAAAACTCCGATGCCTATAATAACCTTGCATGGATATACTATCTAAAAAAGCAAAAATTAGAGGAAGCAGAGTATTTAGCAAAAAAAGCCTTAGAGCTAAACCCTAATAAGAAGGAGATTTATCTCGATACTCTTATGAAGATAAAAGAGATAAAGTGAGAGATATTGACTAAAATAATCTCTAAATCTTAACCGATAAGCTAGGAGCATTTTGTGAGTAAAGAGAGAGAAAAAATTGGTTCATTACTGATACGTTATGGTTTTATAACAGAGAGTGACTTAGTGGAGGGACTTAAATTACAAAAATTGATGGGTCTTAAATTAGGAGAGACATTGGTAAAGATTGGAAAAGTAGACGAAGCAAATATACAATGGATTCTTAGTAAGCAGTATGATGTACCCTTTGTAGTAGTTGATCATGTCAATATAGATAAAAACTTAGTACAAAAATTCACTAAAAAATTCCTTATAGAGAATAGAGTCATACCCTTATTTGAGACAGAGGATGAGATATGTATCGTAACAGACGATATATTTAACTATAACGCTTTTGCTTTCATTGAAAATGTATTGGGTAAAAAGGTTAACATCTCTATTGGTGAGGCTAAAAAAATTGAGAATACTTTGATAAACTTTTTTAAAGAAGATGCATCTCCTACAATTATTTCTGTATTACAAAAAACCTTGGATTTGATAAAGGAGACAGGCTTTTACAGAGTTGATATCGCCATCCAGCACCACAAAAGTGTGATAAATGTGTATGGGAACGGGGTACTGAGAAATATTGCAGAAATTGATACCACCTTTAAAAAAGAAGAAGTTTTTGGGGCATTAGGTATGCTTGAAATTCCTTATGCCTATGAAATACACGACAATTTTAAGACTATATTATTTTCGATTTATCCTTTAATTAATATTATTGAAGATATCAGATATCCAGCCATTTTGGGATTAAACGGTTTAGTATTACCCACGAAGACCATTCTTATTGATATGCCATGTTCTGAACATGAGAATTTGATTTACAGTGATAAGCTACTTTATGGGTATCCCTACTTTTCTTTAAAGTTTTCGAATCTTAATTATGATCGAGCTATTTACACTACTGATTCGGCGCCTAAGGATTTCTCAGATTACTACATTAATCTGTATGCCCCAAAGAAGTGTGACTCTTGTAATACCTCAGGGTGTCAGAAATGTAAGCAACTAGGCTATACTTTCACCAAAGTAGAGGGTATTTATACATCAAAAGAATTAAAACAACTTTTATCTTAACTTTAAGATGAATAGAATCTTAAATATCTTAAACCCTTGCAGTTATTATAGATTACATAAATAAAAATAGCAAAGACCATATTGTGAAAGAAGATCTTGTAGAATTAGCTCACCAATCGAAGGGATTTTTAGTAAATTAACAGAAGATAGGGAAGCATGCTAAACCCTTTGCTTCAGCTTTACCTTTAATAATCCAGACAGAGAAAATGGAAGGGGCTCAATTGAGGACTAAACAATCATTGAATATCTGATGAAAAAATTGAAAGGCTAACGAGAAAGAGTCTTTTGAAAGATTTATTGTCATAGAACTATAAATTGATAATTAAGTGAGAAAATATCTATTGTTTCAAAATTAGAGGGATCGTAAAGCTAAAAGTGGACCCTTCCATATAAGTGCTTTTTGCCCAGATTCTTCCTCCATGCAACTCTATTATCTGTTTGGCTATGGATAAACCAAGACCTGAACCCTTTGTGCTAGGAGTGAGTCGATAAAAAGCATCGAATATGAAGGGTAGTTTGTCCTCAGGTATTCCAATTCCTGTATCTTCAATCTGAATAAGCACCTCTTTTTTGTTCTTTTTTAATTTAACTATTATGTTACCACCGACATTGTTATATTTAACGGCGTTATCAAGAAGATTTGATATGACTCTTTTAATCATTGTTTCATCTGCCATTATCATAACTGGTGGAATTTCATCAGTTATAAAGGAAATTGTTAAATTCTTTTTCTTAGCCTCAACAGTGATCATATCAATCTGCTTTGTGATTATTTTATATAAATCAAACTCCTTTAGTTGTGGAGTAATTTCCTTTGATTCTAACTTTGAAAATTCTAGAAATTCCGAGATGAGGTATTCTACGGTTTTGAGTTCATCAATGATAACTCTTAAATCTTCAGTTGGATTAGAAGCTTTGCCTGCAAGGATTCTTGTTGCAAAACCTATAGAACTCGTAATTGAATTTTTTATATCATGGGCAAACATTGCGAGGATGTTCTTTTTTTCTCTCTCAAGGCGTTTAACATGTGTAACATCTCTGAATATTTCCACACCACCAATGAACTTACCTTCCGAATCAAAAAGAGGAGCTACGCTGACTAAAAGAGTGATAACATCTCCTGTTTTTTTTATAAATTTTTTCTCTTGAGCTATTATGGATTCCTTGTCAATGAGGGCGTGTTTGAATAAAGGGCAGGCTTCAATGCCTGTCTTTGGGTGGAAAATTAAGTTATGGGGTTTACCAATCACCTCTTCTTTTTTGTAACCTGTTATCATTTCAGCTGCTTCGTTAAAATCGATAGTGATACCATTTTCGTCAACTGTGGTAAATCCAATTGGTAAATTCTTCACTATTGTTTCATATATTTTTTGTCTAGTCATATCATACCTATCTTTTGAAATTATAGACTATATTTTGATCGAAGAATTTTAAATTTTATGTTACTTAAAAATAATGTCAAAAGTCTATTGATTTAGTAGTTAGCCCCTATTCACCGATAAGAAGATGGAGGAATACACAATCAATAAAATAATATTCAGATTTTAGCAAAGGCTTAAAATCATTTGGGTGTCATCTCATGAGTACTGTACCGTTGGGATAGAAATAGACTTCCCAGTTGAAAGAATAATCTCATTTTAAGGGTCAGTTTTTCTCTTAGATCCTAAAGAAATCTTAAGTAAGCAGATTACAGATCCACCTAAGAAATTGATTGGCCTTATCATATAAGTAGCAGTTTAAGAAGTAGTTTGAAGTCTAACTATGGAGTAGAAATTTCTTACTCAAGAGCTTTAGAGAAAAGATATTATTATCTTAGTAGGCAATCATAGCGGTGAGAAAGTGATTACTAAGATATAGAAGAGTAATCTCTTTTGATTTATGTGATTAAAAATAAAAAGAAATCAAGAAGCAGAGATATTTTTTGAGTTTAGAGATTACGATAACTCAATATAGTAACTTGACTTTGCTTAATAACTTAAAATGTTTTAAAATATATTTTAGTTTAAATAAAACTGCTTGAGGGGTTTGAGAGATGCCAATATACGAATACAAATGTCTAAAATGTGGTGAGCAATTTGAGATTATGTTAAGATTCAATGATCAAAGCCCTAAAAGTTGTCCTATTTGTAAGGGTGAAGTTAAAAAGCTAATATCAAACACGAGCTTTATTTTAAAAGGAACAGGTTGGTATGTCACCGATTATGCTTCTCCAGAAAGGAAAAAAGCTTTAGAAGCTGAAAGGGGTTCTAACGGAAAAGAGTATACTCCTTCTAAGGTCTCTACTACTGATAAGCAAAATACCAAAGCAGAGGTATCCTCATCTGAGGTTGCAAAAACAACTCACACAACAAAATAAATTTTCATTAAAGGATATTT
Organism: uncultured Thermodesulfovibrio sp.; assembly: GCA_964411065.1. Taxonomy (GTDB): domain Bacteria; phylum Nitrospirota; class Thermodesulfovibrionia; order Thermodesulfovibrionales; family Dissulfurispiraceae; genus DYHD01. The sequence continues at coordinate 33,822 of CAYPJO010000001.1, read as the reverse complement.
CAGTCATTTATAGAAGTTTAAAAAATATTTTTTGTGTTTGAAGGAGGGTAGGGATATTTCTTAATTAAACCAATGATTCTTTAATGTTTTAAATCTATTTTTTTGGATTATTTAACCTGGAATCTTAAAGATCTTGTTGCAGCTTTTTCTTTGTGATGTTTGATCATTTTTTTAATCTTTCCTTGAGTTTGCTTATCTGATGAATAACCGATTCCTTAGAGGTCCCTCCCTGAGATTTTTTTGCATTTATAGAATCAAAGGGGTCAATAAAATTATAGATATCAAGATCTAAAAGCTCAGAAAAATTTTTGTATTCTTCAAGACTTAGATCTTTTAATTTTTTATTGTTATCTATACAATATTTAACAATCTTACCTGTTATTTCATGGGCATTTCTAAAAGGCATCCCTTTCTTAACAAGATATTCTACAATATCGGTAGCTGTAGAAAATCCTTCACCAGCAACATCTGCCATTCTTTTAGCATTGAAGGTAATGTTTTGCAAAAGTTGGATAGTGACATGAATAGTCTTTTTGACGGTGTCGACTGTATCAAAAAGAGGTTCCTTATCTTCTTGCATGTCTCTATTATAAGAGAGAGGCAATCCTTTCATAGTTGTTAATAAACTGATTAGATTGCCATAGATTCTACCTGTCTTCCCTCTCATTAGTTCAGCTACATCAGGATTTTTCTTTTGGGGCATTATACTTGATCCTGTAGTAAAAGCATCAGAGAATTCAATAAAAGAGAATTCTTGGGTTGACCATAGGACTAATTCCTCGGCAAGTCTGGAGATATGCATCATTAAAATAGAAGAATGACACAAAAATTCTAATATAAAATCTCTATCGGAAACAGAATCGATACTGTTTTCTGATATTGAGTTAAAGTCCAAGATTTTAGAGACAAATTTTCTATCTATATTTAAGGAAGTACCTGCTAATGCACAAGATCCAAGAGGAGAAACAGCCACCCTTTTTAGGCTCTCTTTTAACCTTATCCTGTCTCTATCAAACATATGAGCATAAGCAAGCAAGTGGTGAGATAATAAAACAGGTTGAGCTCTCTGCAAATGGGTATAACCAGGCATTATGACTGAAAGGTTTTTCTCTGCTAACTCAATGAAGCCATATTCAAGTTTTACGAGCAAATTAATTATTTCTTCTATTTCTTCCTTTAAATACAGCCTTAAATCGAGTGAGACCTGATCATTCCTTGATCTTGCTGTATGCAGTTTTCCGCCTGTTTTGCCTATTTTTTTAATTAAGGCTGTTTCTATGTTCATGTGGATGTCTTCTAATTTAATATCGAACTCAAACTCTCCCTTCTCTATCTCATTATTAATCTCAGTTAAGCCTTTGAGTATCTTTTTTAGTTCAATATTGGTAATTATTCCTTGCTTAGCTAACATCTTGGCGTGAGCTATACTACCCTTAATATCCTGTTTCCAGAGCTTTTTATCAAAAGAGATGGACTCTGTAAACTCTTCAACTATATCGGCAGTCTTCTCTTTAAACCTACCTGACCAAGGTTTTTTAATCATCTGTAACCTTCAGAAGATCGAAGTTTTCCTGTTTAATGTTCTTCTTCTTTGTGCTTCTGTTTTCCAGCGATTATTTTCTGAGCAATCTGTGAAGGGACTTCTTCATAATGGGAGAATTCCATTGAATATAACCCTCTTCCAGAGGTTATACTATGCAGTTGATTAGCGTATACAAGCATTTCAGCCATAGGAACCAAAGCAGTTATTTTTTGAGAACCATCTGGCTGGGAATCAACCCCTTGAACTTTCCCCCTCTTTGAGTTCAAATCACCAATGACGGCACCAAGTGTATCTTCAGGAACTATTACTTCTACTTTCATAATGGGCTCAAGTAAAACGGGCTTTGCTTCCATGAAGGCTTTCTTAAGTGCCATAGAGCCGGCTATTTTAAAAGCCATTTCAGAAGAATCAACAGTATGATATGAGCCATCAAATAAAGTGACACGTATATCTATAATAGGATATCCAGCAAGGATACCCTCTTTCATGGTCTCAATTATTCCTTTTTCTACAGCAGGCCTGTATTGTTGAGGGATAGCACCTCCTACAATCTTGTCGATAAATTCGTAACCTTCACCTCGAGGCAAAGGTTCAATCTCAATCCAACAATCGCCATATTGTCCACGACCTCCGGACTGTTTCTTATATTTACCCTGACTTTTAGCAGCTGCTCTAATCGTCTCTCTGTATGGAATCTTAGGGGTCTTCATAATAACATCCACACCAAATTTTCTCTTAAGTTTCTCTAAAGCAACCTCAAGGTGAACCTGTCCCATGCCTGAAAGTATCATCTCCTTTGACTCTTCATCTCTTGAGAACTTAAGTGTGGGGTCTTCTTCTAATATTCTCTGGAGACCTAAGCTGACTTTTTCCTCGTCACCTTTTGATTTTGGCGCTATAGCATAAGATATTATAGGTTCAGCAAATTTAACCTTTTCAATTACAAAGGAATGTTGTTCATCACATAAAGTGTCTCCAACATTTGTATCTTTCAATTTGACAACTGCGGCTATCTCACCAGGACCTGCAGACTGAGCTGGTATTTGCCTTTTACCTAAAAGATTAAAGACCTGACCAACTCTCTCCTTTGCCTCAGAAGTTGCATTAAAAATATTCGAGTCAGCTTTGAGAGTTCCAGAGAATACTCTAAAGACTGAAAGCTTTCCAGCATAGGGATCAGCAATAGTCTTAAAAACATAAGCTATAAAGGGTTCTGTGGCAACAGGTTTCAGTATATGCTCACTACTATCCTTTTTATTCAAAGCTTTAATAGGTGCGATAGTTGCCCTCTCCACAGGAGAAGGAAGACAGAGCAATATTGCATCTAAAAGCTGTCTAATAGCTATATTAGAAGTCGCAGAACCACCCAAGACAGGTATAAATTTTCTTGAAATTGATGCTGATTTTAAGCCTTGCATCAATTCTTCGACTGTTAACTCTTCACCTTCAAGATATTTTTCAAGAAGGGCATCATCATTTTCTGCAATCTTTTCTATAAGTTTTTTTCTATATTCATCAACGGAGGTTTTGTACTCATCTGGTATAGCTATTTCTAATGCCTTACAATTATCATTCACATAGCCCTTCATGCTTATTAGGTCAATAACTCCTCTAAATTCATCCCCCTGCCCAATAGGTATTTGAAGAGGAACAGGATCGATTCCAAGAGATTTTTTTATCTCATCTATTGAAGAACTAAAACTTGTAGCTTCTTTATCCAACTTGTTCACAAAAGCGATTGCAGGTATCTTGTATTCAGAGGCATAGCTCCATATTTTTTTAGATTCAGCTTTTATGCCGGAGACAGCGCATACTACCAATATGAGTCCGTCAGCCATCCTAATGCATCCCCGTGTGTCCTCAATAAAGTTTATAAAGCCAGGTGTATCTATTAAGTTTATTCTTGAACCGCGCCAGTCACAAAAAGATAAAGATGATGTAATACTGATTTTTCTTGAGATTTCTTCAGGTTCATAATCAGAGACAGTATTCCCTGCTTCAACACTACCCATTCTATCAATTGCACCTGCATTATATAAAATTGCCTCAACCAAAGAGGTTTTACCAGCACCGCTGTGAGCAATTAAAGCTACGTTTCTAATATTTGCAACATTACTAACAGCCATTTTTAGAGATCTCCTCCTTTATAGATTAGAACTAAGTCCCTTTAGTATAAAATAATGAAAGAAATTTTAAACTCTCGAAAAAACCGATTTTCAATGTTTCAGGTTTAGATTATTAGATTAAGTTAGTTCTTTCCGCTCTGAGAAATTTATTCTTATGGATTTAAACCCACCTTTAACTATAAGAAATTTTTTATTATAACACATAGTTATATGGAAGATATCTTTTTTATGATCTTCCTAATTTTTATTTGTCCCATTAAGAGTCTTTTTTTCTGTTACTTTTTTATTTATTATGTATCTACAATAAAAATAAATGGCATTCAAAGGTTGTAGAAGGGCTTCTTTTTTTGAAGTCTTTACGGAGTCTAAAATGTACATATTTCAATTAGATAGTTAGATACCTTAGAGATTTTGGCTAAATAAAGCATATAAAAGATTCTTATATTGAAATTAAACTGCCACCGACATTGCTTTTATTTTTAGCCAAATTGGTTATAATATTACTCGTTTAAGCTTCTTTTTAAATTGAATATAGAATACTTTTCAGCCGGGATAGCACAGAGGTAGTGCAGCTGATTCGTAATCAGCAGGTCGTGGGTTCGAATCCCATTCCCGGCTTTTAGTTTTGACGTTTACTTAGGAATAATCGATTTGTCTTGAAGTTAGCTGATAAAAAATGTCATGATCCCTTTGACCAAAAAAGACTTTATTTTCTACATTATGGGTTGATATAATTTGCAATAAAAAGACTTTTAATAAGGTTCATAGTGCAAGAAGTTAGACAAAATCATGTAGTTTTAATAGCAGATAATGATAAGTATATACGAGATTATCTTTATCTGGTTCTTTCCACTGAAGGATATATTTGTTATACAACAAATGATGGTAACGAGATCATAGAGTTAGCCTTTGAGATGAAACCCGATATAGTTTTTTTGGATTTATTCTTATTAAAAATAAGTGGTTTTGAGGTTTGTAGAAGATTGAAGAATAATCCAACAACATCCTCAATTCCTATAATTATTATAACAAGATCCATTGAGCAAGACCTTAAAATGAAATGCCTTGAAGCAGGTGCTAACGACCTCCTTTTGAAACCTCTCAATTCATTAGAAGTTAAAATTAAAACTCGTAACTTTATAAATTTAAAAAAATACCAAGAATTAGAGCTTCAAAATGTAGTTCTTTCTCAAACTATGAAATTAATCGAAAACGCTAAAAGGGAGTGGGAATCTATATTTGATTGTGTAAATGACATCATAATTCTTATTGATCAGAAAGATACAATTTTAAGGATTAATAAAAGATTGGTTGAACTAATGGAGACAGATTTCCAACACATCTTGGGGAAAAAGTTTCAAGATGTACTTAAAAAGGGACTCTTTAACTTTGTTGTGTTAGACTCAGGGGATATAGAGTTACATCATTCAAAGGGTAGGTATTTCAACTTCAATATATATTATCTTCAAGACTTTAATGAGACCATTAAGAATGCAGCCGTTATCGTCTTACAAGATATTACAAATGTTAGGAGACTTACAAAAAAATTAGAGAATAGTAATAAGATGCTTGAGGTTAAACACTCTGAACTGGAGAAGGCTTACCTTGAGTTAAAGAGTGCCCAAGCACAGATATTACAACAAGAAAAAATGGCTTCCATTGGACAACTTGCATCAGGAATTGCCCATGAGATAAATAATCCTACAGGGTTTTTAATGAGTAATCTCAACACCCTTCTTAAATACTCGAGCAGGATCAAAGAATTCATTTCCTTTCAAGATAATATCATAACTGCAATTCATAAAGGTTTTTCTTTAAAAGAGGAGACTGTAGAAGAGTTAAAGAGGAAACGCAAATCTTTAAAAATTGAGTATTTGTTAGAAGATATGGAGAGTTTAGTAAAGGAGTCAATAGAGGGTGCGGAACGGATAAAGCTGATTGTTCAAGATCTAAAGAGTTTTTCAAGGATTGATGAAGCAGAATTCAAATTAGCTGATATCAATGAAGGTATTGAAAGCACTATAAATATTTTATGGAATGAACTCAAGTATAAAGCAACAATAAAAAAAGAGTTGGGTATACTACCAAAGACGTACTGTAATCTTGGGCAATTGAATCAAGTTTTTATGAATTTATTATTAAATGCTGTTCAGGCAATAGAAAAAAAGGGAGAGATTAACATAAAGACATGGTATGAAGCTGATAAAATTTATGTATCTATCTCTGACAATGGCGTTGGCATACCAGAAGATAAGATTAATAGGATATTTGAACCCTTTTTTACAACAAAGCCTGTGGGGCAAGGGACAGGGCTGGGACTAAGCATTGCCTATGATATTATCCGTAAGCATAGAGGGAATATAGATGTTAGAAGTAAGGTTGGAGAAGGCACCACTTTTACAGTAAAAATTCCTGTAACTCAATCAGAGTCTTAAGCCCTGTATTTTTGAGAAGAAAAGTATTACCCTTTAAATTATTAGTATATTTTTTTATTTAGTACAATAGAGGAAAGATTCTTTTTAACGCAAAAATTTGGCTTGCATTAAGGCTGATGGGACTCAAAAGTTATAGAAGTGTTTTAATTTCTAATTTTTTCAATTGAAAAACCCTGTAATAAATTAGATCAATTAAAGTTTTACATGGAAGAGATTAAAGTCCTGATTGTAGATGATGAAGAACTAGTACTAAAATCTCTTAGAAGGCTTTTAATGGATGAAAATTACACTATTTTAACAGCAACTTCAGGAGAAGAAGGACTTGAGATCCTTCAGAGGGAAGAGCCCCAGATAATTATCTCAGATTATCGTATGCCTGATATGAACGGTGTAGATTTTTTAAGAAAAGCCTATTTAAGAATACCAGATTCTGTAAGAATTATTATATCAGGTTATGCTGATATCTCAGCTATTATTGGAGCGATTAATGAAGGGAGGATATATAAGTTTATACCTAAACCATGGAATGATGAAGAGGTAAAAGCTACTTTATCTAATGCCACAGATAGATATTTATTAGCAAAGAGAAACCGCAAACTAACAGAAGAGTTACTTCATAAGAATGAAAATTTACAAGAGTTATTGAGGGAGAAATCCGAACTTCTTGAGTTTAAAAGTAGGTTACTCAAAAATTTTCAAAACATTTTGAATGCTATCCCGATAGGAATTATGGGAGTTGATTTCGATTTTGTTATGGTGCAATGTAATGAGGCATGGATTAGTTTAGCAGGTATTGAGTGGAGCAAATTAGGAGAGAATATCTATTGCTTTTTACCTGAGGATATTTGTAATTTTGTGGTAAAAATCAGAGATACCCTCTGTTCATCCTTTACAGAAATGGTGATAAATAATACTCGTGGAAAAATAATAGGGACTGTTTTCAACGATGAAACTTCTAATCAGAAAGGCATTATAATTACCTTTTTACCTTACGATTGAAAATTTCAAATAAAATGGGCTTTGAGAATATAAATATGGAAGCAAGCTTTAATATACTTTTTGTGGATGACGAGGAAAACATACTAAGGGCTTTGAGAAGACTTTTTCTTGAGGAGAATTTTAATGTATATACTGCAAAGTCCGGCAAGGAAGGTCTTGAAATTATCCAGGATAAAGAGTTCGCTGTGATTGTCTCTGATCAACGGATGCCCGAGATGACAGGGACAGAATTTTTATTAAGGGCTAAAGAACTCTCTCCCAATACTTTGAGGATTATTTTAACAGGATACGCTGATATAAATGCGGCTATGGATGCTATAAATGAGGCTGGGGCGTATAGATATATCACAAAACCATGGAATGATAGAGAACTTGTTCACATTATTAAGGAAGCAGCAAACAGATATAGACTAATAAAGGAGAATATATATCTAAACGAATTGACAAAAAAACAAAAGGAACAGTTAGAAATTTGGAGTAAAGAACTGGAATATTATGTTCAGATTCATACTATAGACCTAACAAAAAAAGATAAAGAATTGAAGGCGTTAAAAGATAAGCTTACAAATAACAAAAAAGAATTAATGGAACTCTTCGACGAAATATTAACCTTAAGAGGTAAGGCACTTTTTAACCACTCTAAAAGGGTTGCGCTTATTGCTGTAGAAATGGCTAAAAGGCTATCATTAACTACAGCAGAGGTGGAAACGATATCAGTAGCAGGCAGCTTACATGATATAGGTAAAATAGGCACCTCTGATATGTTACTCTTTAAGGAACCCCAAGAATTATCATCTGATGAATTCAAACAATATATTAAGCACCCAATATTAGGTCAGAGGGCAGTGAAGGTTGTAAGTTATTTGCAAGATGTAGCTCTATTGATTAGACACCATCACGAAAATTTCGATGGCAGTGGCTTCCCCGATAACTTAAAGCGGGGAAAGATACCGCTTGGTTCGAGAATACTATCAATAGCTGATAGATTTGAGCGACTTAGCAGAAATAGAGACATAGACGAGGCTTTTAAAATTATATGGCATTCTTTGGATAAGGAGTTTGATTCAGAGTTATTTATTTACCTTGAGTCTGCAGCGCAAGAGTTAAAGTTCTCCCTTTTTTCCAGTGAAGATATCATAGAGGCAGAAATATCAATAAATGATTTAGAGCCAGGGTTTATTGTAGCAAAAGACGTTTATGGTCTCTCGGGACTCCTTATCATCAAAAAAGATACGATACTTTCAGAAAAAACTATAGATTTATTGAAAAGCGCCTTTAACCATACCACTGTAAAAGGTGCTATATCAGTTTATAAAAAAAGAAAAGGCTTCCAATTAAACTAAAATGCAAAAACTGAGATTTTATACATCAGGGGAGTCTCATGGCAGAGCTTTAGTAGGTATCTTAGAGGGGATTCCTGCAGGTCTTACTTTATCGGTTGAAGATATAAATATAGAACTCAAAAGGAGACAAGGTGGTTACGGGCGTGGCGGAAGGATGAAGATAGAGTCAGATCAGGCTATTATAATCTCTGGTATCAGATGGGGAAAGACTCTTGGTTCTCCTATATCAATTCTTTTAGATAACAAAGACTGGGTTAATTGGGAAAAAGGTATGTCGATTGAAGGTAAACATGTTGGCGCTATTCCTCCAGTCACAAGACCAAGACCTGGTCATGCTGACCTGCCAGGGGTGCTTAAATATGGTCACATTGATGTAAGGAATGTCTTAGAAAGGTCGAGTGCGAGAGAAACCGCTATGCGAGTGGCTTTAGGGGCTATTGCCAAGCGGTTTCTATCTGAGTTTGGTATCAAAGTTGGTAGCTATGTAACACAAATAGGAACTATAAAGATAGATAGTTCTATAGAATCAACAACAGAATTTGAGGAACTTTTCAAAAAAGCAGAAGAATCTCCAGTTAGATGTCCCGATAGTCAGATTACTGAGAAAATTATAGCTCTAATAGATGAGGTTTTAAAAGATGGCGATACCCTTGGTGGAGTTTTTGTTGTCTTTGTGATTGGCGTCCCACCAGGATTAGGAAGCCATATACAGTGGGATAAAAGGCTTGACGGACTTCTTGCTCAGGCAATTATGAGTATACAAGCTATCAAAGGGGTAGAAATAGGCTTAGGATTTCAAATGGCTGATAAGAGAGGGTCTGAAGTGATGGATGAGATTTTTTATAATTCCTCTAAAAGATCCTTTTATAGAAAAACCAACAATGCAGGGGGTATTGAGGGAGGCATGACTAATGCTATGCCCTTAGTTTTAAGGGCTGTTATGAAACCAATACCTACACTGAGGAGACCCCTTAGATCTGTTGATATAGTTACTAAGGAACCACTTGAAGCAATCTACGAACGTTCAGATATCTGTGCAGTCCCTGCTGCTTCAGTAATAGCTGAAGCCATGACATCTCTGGTAATTGCTGATGCTTTCCTTGAAAAATTTGGTGGTGATAACATTGAAGAGGTAAGGAGAAATTTTAACTCTTATATCCAATATCTAAAGGAATACTAGCATTTAAGTAAAGACTCAGAAGATTAAAACTTTTCATGAAGAATATTATGAAGAGGCACTGTTTTTTAAAGGCTTGTATAATTTCGATCTTGTTTGTTTATTTTACATTTGCAGATCTTTCTTCTCTTATAAATAGAGATCTTTTTGCTTATTCATTCGATGAAGTTAATCTACTTTACGCTGGCAGGAAAAGTTTTGAGAATAAAGACTACGATAATGCTATCTATTTTTTGACTAAATCTTTAGAAAAATTTTCCCTTCTTTCTGACTACATTCTATATTGGCGGGCAGAAGCTTACGAAAAAAAGGGGGAATTAAAACTTGCTATTAATGATTTAAGAATTGTAAGAGAAAATTTTATAGATTTCCCCTACATTAAAAATGTTCGCAAAAAGGAAGTGCAATTGAGTCTGACCTTAGAGGAGGTGATCTCCTCTGTCCTTTTGAGGAAATACATTAGCGATTATCCAGAAGACATGGAAATGAAATTTTTGTATGCTAAAAGGCTCAAGACTCAAGGAGAAATAAAAGAAGCAAAAAGGATGTTCAAGGAGGTATTTTTATCTAATTCATCTTATTCAAATCTTGCAAGGGAAGAATTATCAATTGAAGATATAACCCCAGAGGATTTACTGAAAAAGGGTGAAAACCTCAGCAAAGCTTTTAACCATAAAGAAGCAGAGAAATTCTTTAGAGAAGCTTTAAACAGAAAAGATAGCAAAAAAATAAAAGAAGATCTGTTAAAGGGTCTTGCAAATTCTCTTTTTAAACAAAAAAAGTATAGCGAATCGACTGAACTATATAAAAAAATTAAAGATAACTATTGGTATGCAAGGTCTTTGTTGAGATCGGGTGATATAAAAACTTTTGAGTCTGAACTTCCAATGTTAAAAAAGAGCAGCGACCCGAAGATAGGAAAAGTTCTTATCTCTTATGGTAATAGAATGAGAAGAGATGGAGATGTAGTTACAGCCTTAAAAATTTTTAAGGATGTTCTCAATCGCTATCCATCTTTAAAAGAAGAATCTCTATGGGCGATAGGATGGACTTATCATATGAATAGAGATTTTGAGAGAGCTTATGAAATATTCTCACAACTCTATGATACTTTTAAAGATTCAAAATATGCATACTGGCAACTAAGGGCTTATGAATTGAGCTCTAAAGGAGAACCACCCAAGAGACATATAAAAGCTGACTTGGATTCAAGAAATTTTTATTCTCTATTAATGGTTTTGAAAGAAGGTAGAGTTATTAATGGTATAGAAAAAAGGTTATCACTATCGAATCTTACTGACTCTTTAACTATGATGAGAGTAGATTTATTAAAAAGAATCGGCTCAAAAAAAGAGGCTATTCAGGAATTAATTCATTATTCAAAAAGAACTAATGATTTGAATACTAAATTGCTAATCAGCTCCAAATTAAAGGATTTAGAGGGTTTTAAATTTTCCATGAGCATCCTGTCTCGTATCCCTTACAGAGAAGACCTTCATGAACTCTTTTATCCCTTTGCTTATTGGGAAGTGATTCAGGATCTTTCAATGAGATATGATACAGATCCATACATTGTTGTTGCAATTATGAGAGAGGAATCGAGATTTGATGAAGAGGCAAAGTCTATAGCAGGTGCTATAGGACTTATGCAATTGATGCCGCAAACAGCATCGAGATTAAAAAGTGAGCTCCGATTGGGAACTGATTTTTCGAATCTTTATGATCCTAATCTTAATATATTATTAGGTATATACTATTTTAAAAAGCTTATGAATGAGTTTAAATATCTACCCATCGCTGTTGCTGCCTACAACGCAGGTGAGCACGCTGTTAGAGAGTGGTTGAGAAACTCTAATTATAAAGCCATCGACGAATTTATAGAAGATATACCTTATGAGGAGACACGCAACTATGTAATGAGAGTTCTTGTTAGTTATGTTCAATACTATCGTTTCAATGCAAAGTTTGTGAATTCATCTTCTCTTAGAGATACTATTATGCCAGTTATTGACTTTTCTAAGGCAAGGTTTGCTGATAGAATGTAAGAACTCACTTTATTGTTCTTTAAATAGGGTATTTTTTCGACTATTTCGACTATATTATGTATAATTCTTAAATGATGCCGGTTTTGAGATAATCTTTATAGTTTTTCTGATTGTAGTGAGATCATTTTCGTTAAGGAATGCTTTTATAAATAAGAGCTATCAAGCAGAAATAGAGATATAATTTATTAAACATGCCTCTAAACGTAATTTAAGACGCAACAAACTTTTCAAATATTTGACTTAATGCAATTTAAACTTTCAAAATTAACATTAGATGGACTAATAGTAGAGAATTTAATAGAATAGAATAGAATAGAATAAAACAGTATATTATTAAATTAGTGTCTATTAAAATAGAGGAATCAATGTTGGCTTTCTAATTCTTGTTCTTTTGAGAGTAAGCATTATCTGGGCAGAATGGATCATCCATTTACCCAAAAATTAAAATCCTAGCGAGAAAAAGCTGGGATTAGATTTGCTAAATTTAGTCCTCTTAAAATTTGTATCTGAGATATCCAGTGCCATTAATGATTAATAATACTGCTTTAACCCCTGAAGTTATATCCTTGGGCAGTTGCAGCTATGTAGTCAAGCACTATTGCTTGACTACAGTCTACCTTCAATATCTTATAATAGGAAAGCTATGGTTTTTTGGATTTCTTTTCTGAATCTTCAATTATTTTTAGAATTTTGAATATAATAATCACTAACAAATATCCATATCGTTGGATTTTAAGTAAAATTGTAAAAGGAGTTTATATTATGGTAATGAGTAAGAAGAAAAACTTTTCATTGTTTTTTATAGTGATTTATTTAACTGGACTTTTCTTTTTCCCAAAAATAGCAAGCTCATACACTTTAGATCAGATTCGTAAAGAGGTTAATAGCAAGGATTGGCAAGTTAGACTTGCTGGGGTAGAGAAAGCAGGGAAGATCAACAATCCGAAATCGACTGAAATTCTTCTTGAAGTAGCAGGTGCAAAAGGTGAGTATTGGCCTGTAAAGATAAGGGCTATCGAATTACTTGGGGAAAGATCCGATCCAGTAGCTATACCAGTTTTATTAGATATCTATAATGATATCTTTTTGCATAGCGAGTGCCCATCGATAAAATCCTATACTGCTAAAGCATTAGGCAACTTTAGGGAGAATGAGAATGTTGTTAATGCTTTAATAGAAGGTCTTAATGATTCAGAGCTTCTGATCAGAGAATCCTCAATAATTTCCTTAGGTAAAATTGGCAATCCTAAAGCTATAGAGCCATTAGCAAGGGTACTGAATGATAAAAGTTTTGCTATAAGATTTGCTGCCTTAAAAGCGTTGATTGATATAGGAGACATGAGGGCAATACCCTATATTAGTCAAATTGCTGAAAAGGACGAAGATAGTATAATGAAGGAGCTCGCTAAATCAGCTCTCTTGAAGTTTAGATAATCTTTCTTAATTTGTCTTTCCTTTGAATAATTTTAGTAAGGAGATAAAATCGTGATAAAAAAGATTGTTTTGGCCTATTCAGGAGGACTAGATACCTCTGTTATATTAAAATGGCTTATTGAGACTTATGATTCAGAAGTTATAGCCTTTTGTGCTGATCTTGGGCAGGGAGAAGATCTCGATATGATAAGGCAAAAGGCTTTAGATACCGGAGCTTCAAAAGTCTATATTGAAGATGTTAGGGAAGAATTCGTAAATGATTATATTTTCCCTATGCTTAGAGCAAATGCCGTTTATGAAGGTGCCTATCTTCTTGGCACATCAATTGCTCGCCCACTGATTGCAAAAAAGCAGATAGAAATAGCTATAAAAGAGGGTGCCGATGCTGTTGCCCATGGTGCAACAGGCAAAGGTAATGATCAGGTTAGGTTTGAGCTCACCTATTATGCTCTTAAACCAGATATCAAAGTTATAAGTCCTTGGCGTCAGTGGGGCTTTAATTCCAGAAGTTCCCTGATAGAATATGCAAAAAAACACGGTATACCAGTTCCTGTTACAGTTGACAAACCTTTTAGCGTTGATCGCAATATTTTCCATATAAGTTACGAGGGGGGAATTCTTGAAGATATATGGGCTGAACCACCAGCAGATATGTTTACTATCACAACTGCTCCAGAGAGTGCACCTGATAAGCCCACTTGTATAGAAATAACTTATAGTAATGGTAATCCTGTGGCTTTAAATGGTGTAGAACTAAAACCTGTTGAATTGTTGGAGAGTTTGAATGAGATTGCTGGTATAAATGGTGTAGGGAGAGTGGATATTGTAGAAAATAGATATGTTGGCATAAAATCAAGAGGTGTTTATGAGACTCCAGGAGGAACGGTTTTGCATTTGGCTCATAGAGCTATTGAGTCTATCACCTTAGATAGGGAAGTTTTGCACTTAAGAGACTCATTAATTCCTAAATATGCAGAGCTTATATATTATGGTTATTGGTTCTCACCAGAAAGAGAGATGTTACAGAAGGCTTTCGATCATATCCAGAAAGATGTTAATGGAAAGGTTAAACTTAAACTTTACAAGGGCAACTGTATAGTAATTGGAAGAAAATCGCCAAATTCTCTCTATAATCCTCAATTGGCAACCTTTGAATCAGATAGTCTTTTTAATCAAAAAGACGCTGAGGGTTTTATAAAATTGAATGCATTAAGACTGAAAACGAGAAGGTTGTCCATGTTGTAGAATCTATCCCCATGACAATCTATGAGAGAGATATCTCAGAAATAAGGTTTTGGATAGCTCTGAATTTTGTGAAAGATATCGGACCCGTTTCTTTTAGACGTCTTTTGGCTGTATTTCAGACTCCTGAAAAAGTTTTCAAAGCAACTTTATCGGAATTAAATGAGGTTTTAAACCTTAAAAATTCTCAAGCTAAGAATATCGTGGAGTTTAACGAATGGGATAGAGTTGAAAAGGAATTAGAGAAAATAAAAAATCAAAAAGTAAGAGTCATAACTTATAATGATGAAGCATATCCCGACCTTCTTAGACAGATAGATTCTCCACCCCTTTTGCTATATATGCGTGGAAATTTGCTACCAAAGGATAAATATGCATTGGCTATAATTGGTTCAAGGAAAATGACAGAATATGGTAGAAAAATTGCAATGAAAATATCATCTGAGTTAGCAAGTTATGGTTTCACCATTGTAAGTGGTATGGCTACAGGTATAGATACTGTATCTCACAAAGGTGCTTTATCTGTTGGGGGTAGAAGCATAGCAGTATTAGGCTCTGGAGTTGACAGACCCTATCCATATCAGAATATAGAACTTTTTAAAGAACTATCCAAATCAGGATGTGTGTTGAGTGAATTCCCCATGGGAACCCACCCCAATAAGGAGAACTTTCCCAGAAGAAATAGAATTATAAGCGGTTTGTCATTAGGGGTAGTCATTGTTGAAGCTACCAAAGATAGTGGTTCTCTGATAACTGCTAAATATGCTCTTGAACAAAATAGAGAGGTTTTTGCCGTTCCAGGTAACATTACCTCTCCTAATTCTCTGGGAACAAACGACTTGATCAAAAAAGGTGCTAAACTCGTTCAGAGCGCTCAAGATATTTTAGATGAAATACGTTCTCATTTAACAGGTCTTGAATTGTATAATTTTAGACCTTTAGCAAAAGGGTTTAGAGAAGATGCTACAACGATAGATTTAGATGAAGACGAAAAGAGGGTTTTGAATGCTATTGGTAGTAATCTTGTTCATATTGATACTCTCTCAAGAGAGCTTATGCTTGCACCCAACAAATTATTAGCAATTTTGCTCAATCTTGAAATTAAAGGTCTTGTTAAACAGGTAGAGGGTAAAAAATTTTGTATAATATAAAGTTTTAACTTAAAATTTATGGAAAACTGAGGTGAGCTTTGGCAAAAAGGTTAATAGACATACTGAGGGTCTTTGCAAGAGAACTCTTAGAGCATGGATATGATGTTGACTATGCTTTAAAAGAGATGAACGTTATCGATTTGGACTTTTTAGCATTGACGGAAGAACTTCGTGAGCTCGAACTAAAAAATGCGATAGATGGGCTTGAACTTGATACCATAAGGGTCATTCTCGCTTATATTCTTATAAATGATACAGATCTTGATATAGATATGATTTATTCTTTTGTTTTTTGTGGTGGTAAACGGATTATATGGAATTAGGAGGAAAAGATTGAAGTCTCTCGTAATAGTTGAATCACCTGCTAAGGCAAGAACACTCAATAAGATACTAGGTAAAAATTTTAACATAAAAGCTTCAATTGGTCATGTAAAGGATTTACCACTCAATGATTTAGGAGTCGATATAAATAATAATTTTAAGCCCCGTTATCAGACTATATCTGGTAAAGAAAAGATTATTAGAGAGTTAAAAAAGGAAGCAAAAAATGCTGATTCTATCTATCTTGCTACAGATCCAGATAGAGAAGGAGAGGCAATAGCATATCATATTGCAGAAGAGATAAAAAAACAGGTAAAGTCTAAACCAGTCTATAGAATAGCTTTCCATGAAATAACTAAAAAAGCTGTAGAAGAAGCTATTCAGAATCCTGGCTCAGTTAACCTTGACAAAGTATTTGCTCAACAGGCTCGTAGAATCCTCGATAGACTTGTAGGGTATAATTTAAGCCCCTTTCTATGGAAAAAGGTAAAAAAAGGACTCAGTGCCGGTAGAGTCCAATCCGTTGCCCTAAGACTCATTGTTGAAAGGGAAAGGGAGATTAAAAAGTTTATAAAAGAGGAATATTGGACCATCGAAGCTCTTTTCCAGCGCTCTTCAGTGACCGATAGCGCAACTTCCCCTTCACAATTTAAGGCAAGGCTTTATAAATTTCGTGATTCATTAATTGTCGATCGTAATAAGAAAGGAAAGGAGAGATTCTTAATAAGAGATGAAAAAGAAGCCAATGAAATTCTAACTCTACTAAAAGATAAAGAGTATAGAATTGTTAAAGTTGAGACAAAGCAAAAAAAGAAATATCCTTCACCACCCTTTATAACAAGTACTTTACAACAGGAAGCAGCAAGAAGATTCAAGTATTCTGCTATGAAAACCATGAAGATAGCTCAAGAACTTTATGAGGGGATTGAATTAGGGAGCGAGGGTTCCTTTGGTCTTATAACCTATATGAGGACAGATTCAGTCAATGTAGCTCAAGAAGCTCAAAAGTGGGCAAGGGATTATATAAAGCTGGAATTTGGTAAGGAATACGTTCCTGATAAATTACCTCAATACAAAAATAAAAAGACCTCGCAAGAAGCTCATGAAGCAATAAGACCGACTTATTCTGACAAGTCACCTGATAAAGTCAAACCCTATTTAACAAAGGAGCAATATAACATATATAGTTTGATATGGAACAGGTTTATTGCTAGCCAAATGTCTCCTGCTCAGCTGGAACAGACTGTTTTTATAATAGAACCCTTTGATTCCGCTTTGGATTTGAAGGGTACCGAATTTAGAGCATCAGGAACAGTAATTAGATTTCATGGTTTTATGAGCCTTTATAAAGAAGCAAATGATGAGATCAGCGAAGAAGATGAAGGAATTCTGCCTTTACTGCAAGAAAATTCTTTGTTAAAGCTATTAAGTATTGAGCCGATCCAGCATTTTACCCAACCTCCACCGAGATACTCGGAAGCTACCCTTGTTAAAGTATTAGAGGAGAAGGGGATAGGCAGACCAAGTACATATGCAACTATTTTAGCAACTATTCAGGATAGGAAATATGTTAAAAAGGAGGAAGGTAAGTTTGTCCCTACTGAACTCGGTATGATAGTTAGCGATTTGTTAGTGTCAAAATTTCCTGATCTAATGGACGTGAGTTTTACTGCAAGAATGGAAGATAATCTCGATGAAATAGAGAATTCCAAACTGAATTGGGTAGAGGTAGTAAGAGATTTTTATATACCCTTTCAACAGGAGCTTGAGAAAGCTATAAAAGATACAGACAAAGTAAAGCCGGTTGATATACCTACAGATTTAATTTGTGAAAAATGTGGACAAAAGATAGTTAGTAGGTGGGGGAAGCATGGGAGGTTTTTTGCTTGTTCTGGATATCCTAAGTGTAAAAATACAAAACAGATAAATGATTTTATTGGAGCTAATGATAAAGAACCTGAAATAGCTAACGAAGATTGTGAAAAATGTGGCAAAACAATGATAGTTAAAAATGGTAAGTTTGGTAAGTTCCTTGCTTGTTCAGGATATCCTGACTGTAAAAATACTAAACCCTTTCCCTTGGGTATTCAATGTCCTGTAGATGGTGGAGACATTTTGGAACGGAAAACAAAGAGGGGAAAGCTTTTTTGGAGTTGTAGTAATTATCCTAAATGTACCTTTGCTACATGGTATAGACCTATATCTCAAAGCTGCCCTGAGTGTGAAAAGGGGCTAATATGTGAGAAAGTTGATAAGTCAGGTAAAACGGTCCATTTTTGCATCTCAAAGGATTGTAACTATTCAGAAGAAGTTGGATTTGTCAGGTCAGTAGCTGAAGAAGAATGAATATATTAAAAAATTTGCAAACAGACTCAGAAGAGTTTTCACGAAAAGCTTATCTACCCTTTTGATTTAAATTATCCATAGGTCTTAGAGAATCTCTTGATCTTTTTATAATCATAGGGAGTTTTAAATTGATTCAGAGTATGACAGGTTTTGGTTCTACCGAAGGAAATGGATTCAGAGTAGAGATTCGTTCCCTTAACCATCGTCATCTGGAGATATCATTAAAGTTACCTCCTTTGCTTTTTAAGCATGATATGGTTTTAAGACAGCTGATAAAGAAAAGGTTTTTACGGGGTAAGTTTGATATTAACATTATTTTTACCTCAGATGAGAAGTATAGAGTAAAGATAAATCCTCATCTTGCTAAATTAGTATATGAGATCCTTGAAAACCTTAAGACAGAGTTATCACTTAAAGATCCTGTTTCTCTTACTCATATATTAACTTTTAAGGAAATTTTATTAAGCGAGGACATAGATTTTAATCTTGAAGAACTATTTAATACTGTTGAGGAGGCTATTTGCAGAGTCTATGAGATGAGGGTTAAGGAAGCAGAAGAGATTATAAACGATATTATGATTATTTTGAATACTTTGAAGGTCTCCAGGGATCAGATAGAAAGCCAATTTAAAAATTCAATTAAAGAACATAGAGATAATCTTATTAAAAAGATAAACGAATTAATTACCACCCTACCTGTCGATGAAAACAGACTCTCTCAAGAGATAGCCTTTATTGCTCAAAGAAGCGATATAAACGAAGAGCTTATAAGGTTAAAGAGTCATTTAGAGAAGATAGAAAAGATCTTCCTTAAAAAAGATGATGAAGAATTGGTGGGAAAGAAACTTGACTTTTTATCACAGGAAATATTGAGAGAGCTCAATACCATAGCCTCAAAGACCGACCTTATTGATATTGTGTACTTGGTCATAAAGATGAAGCTCGAAGTTGAAAAATTAAGGGAACATGCCCAGAATTTACAATGAGGTAATTATTTGAGGATAGGATTTATAAATATAGGTTTTGGAAACATTATCTCAGCTGGAAGGATTATTGCTATCCTTAATCCAGGATCCCGAGCCTTAAAAAGACTGAGAGATGAAGCTAAGGATAGAGGTAAACTAATAGATGCAACTGGAGGAAAAAAAGTACGTTCTATTATAATAACAGATAGTGATCATGTCGTTTTATCGGCCATTCAAGTTGATACTTTATTAAATCGTTTGGAGAGTTTAGTTAAAGAGGGTCTTTAGAAAGTTTAACCATGTAATTTTTTATTAATGAGAGAGTATATAAGAAGGA
Organism: uncultured Thermodesulfovibrio sp.; assembly: GCA_964411065.1. Classification (GTDB taxonomy): domain Bacteria; phylum Nitrospirota; class Thermodesulfovibrionia; order Thermodesulfovibrionales; family Dissulfurispiraceae; genus DYHD01. Next base: position 14,358 of record CAYPJO010000001.1, on the reverse strand, counting down.
GAAAAGGTATAATCTTTATAATATCGGCGCCTTCAGGTGCAGGCAAGACTACTTTATGCCATAAACTCCTCAATAGTTGTGAAGGGCTCAAAATATCTGTTTCCTACACTACAAGGCAACCTCGGGGTAGTGAAGTCGATGGAATTGACTATTTTTTTGTGACCTGGGATGAATTTCTGAGGATGATTGAAACTAATGTTTTTTTAGAATGGGCATTGGTTCATGGGAATCTATATGGGACTGCAAGGGATATAATAGATAATTATATTCTTCAAGGCTTTGATGTCTTACTCGATATTGATGTGCAGGGTGGAAGAATTATAAAAGATAAAATACCCGAGGCAGTGACAATATTTATACTACCACCAAGCCTAAAAACCTTAGAAGAAAGACTTAGAAACAGAATGACTGATTGTGAGGAAGATATTTCTAAAAGACTCATCAGAGCAAAAGAAGAAATAAAGGAATATAGTTATTATGATTATGTTGTCGTAAATGATATTCTATCAGACTCTTTGTTACAATTGAGATCGATAATTTGTGCAGAGCGTCTAAAGGTAATTAGAGCTGATCATGAATGGATAAAAAAAAATTTTATAGCATAGGAGGAACTTGAAAAATGGATATAATATCTCTCCCTATAGTTTTTGATAGGAAGAAGATTGATAGCAGATTTAGGCTTGTAGCTATTGCTACACAAAGGGCAATAGAGCTTTCAAAGGGATCTAATTTAAAGATACAGAGTAAGTACAAAAAGATTACCACTAATGCTATTATAGAATCTTTAACTGGCAAGATTGAGTTTTTAACAGGTGAAGAGGCAAGAGTTGCTTTACAAAATGCCGAAAAACTGGATTATAGAAAATGGGTAACTGAGAAGAAGAAGCCATTAGCTGATATAACTGAGATCGAGAAGGACTTAAAGCTCTATCTTTTAGAGCATGAAAGGGAAGCTCAGGAAGAGGTGCTCAATATGTTTGGGACAATTAATGAGTTATCGACTCTAAAGGATTTAGACAACTCTGAAGGACAAATCTCAGAAGAAGATTTATAAAATTTATAAAAATAATGAAAGGCAAGTCTATACTCTTTGGTTTAACTGGAAGTATAGCTCTTTATAAATCAATAGACATTATTAGGACGCTTATGCAAGAAGGAGCTTCTGTTGATGTGATTATGACAGAAGCGTCCTGCAAGTTTGTTACTCCTCTCTGTATTGAATCTGCTACTGGCTGTAAAGTTTATTTTGATATGTTTAGAGATGCCTTTTCTCATATAGAGCTTGCTCGTAAAGCGGAAATATTTGTTATAGCTCCTGCTACAGCTAATATTATCAATAAATATGCAAGTGGAATAGCTGATGATCTTCTAAGCACTGCTCTTCTTGTTTATAAGGGCCCTGTTTTACTTGCGCCAGCTATGAACTGGAGAATGTATGAAAACCCTGTTACTCAGAAAAATCTCGAATATTTGAGAACCTTGGGGATTAAAATAGTAGGTCCCGAATTAGGCATGCTTGCCTGTGGGGAAGAAGGTTTAGGGAGAATGTCGGAGCCGAATAAAATATTGGAGTCTATTATTTCTGCTTTAACCCCAAAGGATATGTTAAATGAGAGAGTTTTAGTTACAGCAGGACCAACAAGAGAATATATTGATCCTGTGAGATTCATTTCTAATAGATCATCGGGCAAAATGGGTTTTGCTATTGCTAAGGTTGCTTCAAGACGGGGAGCAGAAGTTTTATTGGTGAGTGGTCCTACTTCCTTAGAGATTGATAATGGTAATATCAGATTGATAAAAGTTAATTCTTCCGATGAAATGTATGATGCAGTGATGTCTAATATATCTACTGTCACAATGCTAATAATGTCAGCTGCCGTGGCAGACTTTAAACCTGCTAATTTTTATAGCGAAAAGGTTCAGAAGGTTGAGAGACTCATTTTAGAATTAAATCAAACCAAAGATATATTGTATGAGGTAGGGCATTTACCTAATAGACCTTTCCTGATAGGTTTCTCTGCTGAGACAGGTTATAAAATTGATAAAGCTAAGGAGAAGCTTTTCAAGAAAAATTTAGACATGATCGTTTTTAATGACATTACAAAAAGAGGTTCTGGTTTTGATGTCGACACCAATGAAGTTGTAATAATAGATAGAATTGAGCAAAAAGAATTACCCCTCATGAAGAAAGAAGATGTCGCGATGGAAATACTAAACAGAGCCTTAGAACTAAAAAGACTCTTGCACTAACTCTTTGTATATTTTTATTCCCTCTCCCTTTCTGAGAAATCTGCAGGTTTGATGCCCCAAATTTTTTCAGCATATTCCCTTACAACTCTATCGGAAGAAAACCTGGATGAACGTGCAACATTTAAGATAGCCATTTTCGCCCATTTAAATTCGTCATTATAGGCTTTCGAGACCCTTTCCTGACAACTTATATATGAACTATAATCAGCAAGAACAAAGAACCTGTCATTTTCAAGTAAAGTTTTAACTATAGGTATAAAAAGAGATGGATTTTCAGGGCTAAAGTGTCCCTCTAATAGTTGGTTTAGAACCTGTCTTAATTCTGGTTCTTCTTCGTAATATTTATAGGGATTGTAATTACTCCTCATTTCAAAAATCTCATCGGCAGTATAACCAAAGTGGAAAAAATTCTCTTCTCCTACTTCTTGCCTGATTTCAATATTTGCACCATCTAAAGTGCCTATAGTTAAGGCTCCATTTATCATAAATTTCATATTGCCGGTGCCTGATGCCTCAAATCCTGCAGTAGAAATTTGCTCAGAGAGTTCTGCTGCAGGTATAATTTTTTGAGCTAAGGATACACCATAATTAGGGATAAAAATAACCTGCAATTTATCTTTGACTCCTGTATTAGAATCAATAGTCTCAATGACAGAATGAATAAGTTTAATTATAAGTTTACAGATATAATACCCAGGTGCTGACTTCCCAGCAAAGAGTACTGTTCTTGGGGCAAAGTTTTCTCTGATTCTGCCCTCTCGTATCCTATTGTATAAAGTTATTACATGTAGAATATTTAGAAGCTGACGCTTATATTCATGAAATCTTTTAATCTGACAATCGAGCATGAAATGAGGTCTGAAGGAGATTCCATTCGTTAAATAAAGAAATTTGGCAAGAGATTCCTTGTTAGATTTTTTTACAGCTATGAATTTTTTACAAAATTCTTTGTCCTCTATAAAAGATTCTAATTTTCTAATCTGCTCAAAATCTTTTTTCCACGACTCACCTATTGCTTCGGAAATAAGGGCTGATAAAGCTGGATTCGATTCTATTAGCCAACGCCTGTGAGTTATCCCGTTGGTAATACTCATAAATTTTTCAGGGTATAATTTATAAAAATCTGGGAAAATCTTATTCTTAATAATCTCAGAATGCAATTCAGAGACCCCATTTATTTTATGACTCCCTACAATGGCAAGTCGAGCCATGTTAATATGCTGTTCACCCTCTCCTGTAATTATTGCTACCTTTGGAATCATGTTTGAGTCAGGAAACTTTTCTTTTACTTCTATTAAAAATCTTCGATCAATCTCACGAATTATCTGAAGATGCCTTGGAAGTAAATATGCAAAGAGTCCCTCTGACCATACTTCAAGAGCTTCAGGTAAAACAGTATGGTTAGTATAGGAGAAGACTTTTTGAGTAATCTCCCAGGAAGTTTCCCAGGGCATTCCTTCTTCATCAACTAAGATCCTCATTAGTTCTGCTATTGCTATGGAGGGATGAGTGTCGTTCAACTGAATAGCGACTTTATCGGAGAATTCGTGAAAGGTTCTATTAAATTTTTTATACCTTCTTACAATATCTTTTAAAGTAGCTGATACGAAAAAGTATTGTTGTTTCAGACGCAACTCCTTCCCTGCTAAAGACTGATCATCTGGGTATAATACTTTTGATATAGTCTCGCTGTAGTTTTTATTCTCCATAGCTTTGACATAATCGCCGTTATTGAAGTATTCGAGGTCAAATTCTCTGCTAGATTTTGCCGCCCATAGTCTCAGGGTATTTACAGTTTTATTTCTATAACCAGGGACAGGATAATCATAAGCCATTGCCATTACTTCGTCAGCATCCTTCCACACCATATGCATTCTACTACCACAGGTGACCGTTTCCACCCAACCATGAAAATAGATAGGATATAGGACTTCTGGGCGTGGAAATTCCCATGGATTGCCATATCTAAGCCAATTATCAGGTGTTTCTATTTGATAACCATTTTTAATTTTTTGGGTAAAGATACCATATTCATATCTGATTCCATAGCCATAGGCAGGATATTGAAGGGTAGCAAGGGAATCTAAAAAGCAAGCAGCCAGTCTTCCTAAACCTCCGTTTCCTAATCCTGCATCCCATTCAAGTTCCAGTAAATCCTCATAGGTTAAACCAAAACATGAAACAGTTTTGTTGTACTCCTCTGTCAAGCCTAAGTTGTTAATATAACTATCAAGTAACCTTCCTAATAGAAATTCAAGAGATAAATAATATACCCTTTTCGCATTAATTTCATAATAATATTGCTGAGTTCTCATCCAGTTCTGGACAAGATGATCCCTAACAGAAAGAACAATAGCATGAAATTTATCCCTCTCAGTTGCAGAATATATATCCTTTGCAAGGGAATAAGTTAGATGCTCTATCATTGACTCATAACAACTTCTTCCTGAGGTTGCCATCTTCTTACCTCCAGATTTTATTAATTAATTGAATTACTCTTTTTTACTAAAAGTATCTAATTTGTAATGAAAAACTATGATTACAGTACCTTACCGATTTGATGACTAAGGAATTCTGAAGATGATTTCATTATTTACTGAGCTAAAACGATTTATATGAGTCAATAGTAAAAATTACCCTCAAGTCATTAACCACAACCATTTCTATTCAGGCCCCTTCCATCTGTTAGCTTTCACTAAATTAAAAGGATGTTTAGTTTTTTGTAGAATCTAATAAAGTCTATTATTTAATTTTTAA
>CAYPJO010000001.1:0-9251 GCA_964411065.1 uncultured Thermodesulfovibrio sp. | reverse complement strand
AAAAGGATGTTTAGTTTTTTGTAGAATCTAATAAAGTCTATTATTTAATTTTTAAGGGACTTTTCCCTTTATAAAGGGAAGAGTTGAAATTATATTTAATTTTAAATACTTAAACCACAATGAGACCCGACAGAAGATAGAAATATTTGAGGGTAAGAGCAATCTTTTACTCCCTTATATTAAATTGAGTTTTTGAGCTTTTTTCTTTAAAGCTATATTTAAAAGAAAAACTTTCTTTGTCTTTATCTACATCAACGAAAACATTTCCGCCCTTTTTCAATCTGCCAAAGAGTATCTCATCTGATAAAACTGCCTTAATCTCTTCTTGAATGACTCTTGAGAGTGGGCGAGCTCCATATAGGGGGTCATAACCTTTTTGAGAGAGCAATTCTTTTGCCTTTTCAGAAATAGAGATCTCTACTTTTTTATGTCTTAATTGTTCTTTCATCTCATTGATGAATTTATCAACTACATTTTTCATAATCTCATTGGTAAGGGGGTTGAATGTAACTATAGCGTCAAGCCTGTTTCTAAATTCAGGGTTAAAAAGTCTGTTTACAGCATCTCTGCTTTTAGCCTGAGCATCTTTAACCCTGTCGCCAAAACCAATAACCCCTTTGTTCATATCTTTTGCACCAGCATTGGAAGTCATTACTATAATTACATTTCTGAAATCAGCCTTCTTTCCGTTATTATCGGTTAAGGTAGCGTAATCCATGACTTGCAAGAGAATGTTAAAAAGGTCTGGATGGGCCTTCTCAATTTCATCAAGGAGTAGAACACTGTGAGGATTTTTTCTAATTTCATCGGTAAGAAGACCTCCTTGCTCAAAACCCACATAACCTGGAGGTGCACCAATCAGTCTTGAGACAGCATGTTTTTCCATATATTCACTCATATCAAACCTAATAAACTTTATTCCTAAAGCTAATGCCAACTGTTTACAAAGCTCTGTTTTACCTACTCCTGTTGGACCAATTAAGAGGAAAGACCCTAAGGGTTTATTGGGCGAACCCATTCCTGCTTTAGCTCTTTTAATGGCGCTTACTACTGTGTCGATGGCTATATCCTGACCAAAAATTTTACTCTTTATTTCCTTTTCAAGGTTTTTGAGTCTCTCTGTTTCAGAGGCTGTAATTGTTTGAGGAGGGATTCTTGCAATTTTCGCAACAATCCGCTCAATATCAGAGACTCCTACCGTTTTTTTATTAGAAGAGGAAAGTCTAAGTGCTGCACCAGCTTCATCTATCACATCTATTGCTTTATCGGGCAAGAACCTATCATTTATGTATTTTGCAGAGAGCTCCACCGCGGCTCGCAAAGCTTTTTTTGTATATCTTACTTTGTGAAAGTCTTCATAGTAAGATTTCAAACCCTCGATTATTTTCAAAGTCTCTTTTGTTGAAGGTTCATAGATCTCTAATTTCTGGAATCGCCTACTAAGAGCTCGATCTTTTTCAAAATAGTTTTTGTATTCCTCATAGGTAGTTGCGCCGATACATCTTAAAGAACCAGAGATAATAACAGGTTTTAAGATATTAGACGCATCCATTGAGCCCCTATTTGTTGCTCCTGCGCCAACTATAGTATGAATCTCATCAATAAAAAGAATAGCATTAGGAATACTCTCGAGTTTCTTTAGAATAGCCTTCAGTCTTGACTCAAAATCTCCTCTATATTTAGTTCCTGCAAGGATAGCTCCCATATCCAACATATATATCTGAGTGTTCTGTAGGACTGAAGGAACTTCCTGTTTGTAAATCTTTAAAGCTAAACCCTCAACGATAGCTGTTTTACCTACTCCAGGCTCACCTACTAAGACTATATTATTTTTTCTTCTTCTACAAAGAACTTGTATTGTTCTTTCTATTTCTGACTGCCTACCAATTAAGGGGTCTATCAAACCTTTCTTAGCTTTTTCTAATAAATTTACTGAAAAGAGTTTTAAGGGGTCTCTTTCTTTTTTAGTTTCTTCTTGGTATATACCTTCTTTTAAATACTCTTTATCGATGCGATCTGCTATTTTTGATATGCCATGGGAGATATAGTTTAGTACATCGAGTCTTGTTATACCCTCTAAATTTAAGAAATAGACAGAATGAGAACCTTCCTCTAAGAATATAGCGCTTATTATGTCTCCTGCATCAGCTTCAGATTTCCCTGATGACTTGACATGATTGAGAGCTCTTTGAAGCACTCTCTGAAAACCGATTGTCATACGTGGCTGTTCATCTACTCTGTGGGGGACCTTTGGAATATACTCTTCAAAGTATTCTTCAATATACTTCTTTAATCTCTCAATATTTCCACCACAGTTAAGGATAATATCACTCCCCCAATCATCATGGAGGACAGCAAACAAAAGATGCTCAACAGTCAAAAACTCGTGATTTCTTTGTTTAGCATCTTTAATAGTGGCTTCTATTATTAATTCTAATTCTTTGTTAATCATTCCTTAACCATTATACATCTAAGAGGATATTGATTTTTGCGGGCAAGATCATGAACAATGTTTATCTTTGTTTCTGCTATATCTTTAGTGTAAATACCTGCGACACCTGAGCCATTTTTATGAACATGTAGCATTATTTGAACAGCTTCAACAGGTGATTTATTAAAAATTGACTCCAAAATTTTAACCACAAAGTCCATCGTAGTGTAATCGTCGTTTAAAAGAATCACTTTGTAAAGATCTGGTTTTTTAGTCCTTTGTGAGGTATCAGTCTCAACTCTTTCTAAGATTTTTGTCTTTACTGCCATTGTTAACTCCTTTTGGCTAACAAATTTTATAATGCTTTGAAAGCCTTCAGAATTAATTTTCGGCTATACAAAGGGTCTTCATTTGCATGAACTACAGGAACTGGAACTACATGAAGTGCACCCTGAAGAAGCACTTTTGACACCGCTCATGGCAAAAAGAGAAAATTTTTTCTGAACATTTCCTGATTGGCAATTTGGACAACAAATTTTTTGTTGTCCAAAGACTAATTTTTCGAATTCAACTTCACAGTCATAACATTTATACTCATATATAGGCATCAAGGCCCCCTTATATTAATTTTTTTAAAATCAATTTGTGTAATCTAACCTTAGTATCCATTATATCACAGGAATATTGGATTTTTAAAAGCTCGAGGTTTTTCTTTCACAGGATTAGCAATAGATAAATAGCTTGCTCATGGTAATTATTATTGATCTTTTTAGTATTAAGAGTAAGGTTTAACTATGCTATGTCTCTAACGATGTAATAGTTGTGGCAACCTATTCAATTCTTTGATAGAAATTTTAGCCATGAAAAAACATAACACAAGAGAATAGATAAGCTCTTAAAATGGTTTATTTTTTAAGTTGTTTGACTATAACTTGTTCAGAAAATCTGAGGTCAACATATTCAATAGAAGTATACCTTTGCATTATATCATCTTTAACTTTTTCTAATCTTTTAAACTTTTTTTCATAATCACCGGAACCGACTTTTATAACTAAATCATCTATCTTCAAGGTTAAATCATCAGTGCTATTTCCGAATATCTCAACTTGCCCCGAACTAATCATAATCTTTTTTTCTTTAAAGAGATTCACAAGTGTTATTGCCTCTCTATAGAGATCAGAATTATTAAGGGGATCTATCTCTCTAATTATTGGCAAAAAAATCATCGAATGGTCTATAACCTCTTCAAGTATTGTCCCTTCGCTGTCTATGAAATAAGGTCTTTTTGATAAAAAAAGAATAGCTGTTGGAGTGGTCTCAAACACTTGAATAATTATTTTCCCTGATAGTTCTTTTCTGACTCTTACATCTTTTACCCATGGGGATTGTTTTATATTCTTATAAATCTCTTTGGTTGAGATGCTCAGTAAAGGATCATTTTCAGAGACTCTCATAAGATTCTTAAGATCTGTTCTATTTAGATGTTGGTTGCCTATAAAAATAATTTCTGTAACTTTTAAGGTCTTTTGCAGATATGTATATAATAATAGTGATAGAGTGGTCAAAATTAGAATCAAAAAGGTGCTTAAAAAAATTAGTTTTTTGATTCTTTTTCTTTTTTGCTCAGTTCTGTATTTATAAATCATAGTAAAGTTTTTATGTCATAACCTATACTCTCTTTAACTTAAAGAAAGCTTAAGTATTTCTTCTACAAGGGCAGTAAAATCTAATCCATAGAGGTTTGCAATTTTGGGCAAAAGACTAGTCTCTGTCATCCCAGGGATTGTGTTAACTTCAAAAACATAAATTTCATTTTTATCATCAAGAATAAGGTCAACTCTTGAAGCACCTTCACAACCTAATGCCTGATGTGCTTGTAACCCAGCAATCTTGAGTTTTTCATAAATAGCATTATCAACAGCCGGAGGCAATATGTATTCAGTCAATCCAGGTGTATATTTTGCTTGATAACTATAAAATTCTAATGATGGTCTTACCTCTACCCCACCTAAAACGGTATCTCCAAGAATTCCTATCTGTATCTCTTTACCCTTTATATACTTTTCGACTATTACCCTTTCACCATACTGGAAGGCAGTCTCTAAGGCATTACCTAAATCAGATGGTTCTCTAATTATGCTAACTCCTATGCTTGAGCCTTCAGTAACGGGTTTTACAACCCATGGGAGGGGAAAGCTAATTTTGACTTTAATAGATTGAAACAAGTTATCCTTCAGAAATCTGTTAGGGTGAAATATCTTTTTTTGAAGAACAACAAACTCTGGAACCTTTAACCCATGATGAAGAAACATCTTCTTAGAAGCTTCTTTATCCATGGCTAATGCAGAAGCTAAAACCTTTGAGCCAGTATATGGTATATTCATTACCTCCAAAAGACCTTGAATCCCTCCATTCTCTCCCCAACCACCATGTAAAGCTAAAAAGGCTACTTCTATATTGTGGGATTTAATTGTCTCATAAACATTATCTTTAACATCAAGTAGGATCACTTCATAACCCTTATTCTTTAGAGCATTAAAAATAGCTTTACCACTCCTTAAAGATACTTCTCTTTCGGCTGAAATGCCTCCAGCAAGAACCCCGATACGCTTTTTGGTTACCATTTCTCTGTTCTCCTTTGGATGAGAATATTTTAAAGTTTATCAGAGTAAAAATAATAAATACAAGGGATATAGACTATTAAAATTGACTGTTTAATGTACTTTGATTTTTATGTTTATAATATTATTGTATTAGAGATATAACTATGGCTAAAAAAATTTAGTATCCAAAGGCGGCCTAAAAGAGTGATCGATAATAGAAAAAAGATTGAGGCTATAATAACTGCAAAGTGGAATTCCCAGATAATAGAACACGAGGAGAATCATTTTTGTAAAATTAATGACCTAAGAGAGTTAAATTCTTTTCCAAAGAAATTTTCGGAACAATTTATTCTTAAAGAAGAAGGAGAGGGTTTTAGTGTTCTTTTCAAGAGTGGCGAGCTTTTTGACTATTCTACTGATAATATAACCACTTTGGCAGTAAGCAAGTTCTCACCACCCACAAAATTCAGGAATAAAAAACCACTTTTAGGTAGATTCTACCCCTTATGGTTTTTTAAAGGTGTAACTAAGATTATCTCTTCAAACATTAAACCTGTAAGAGTTATTGATATTAAAGAAGGTCTATCAGAAATATCTATTGATGCAAATGTGCCTATTTCAAGATATGACGTAACTTTAAATGTTAGCATCGAGAAAATTATTAGTAAGCCAGTAGATACAAATAGTGAATATAAAAATTGGTTATCAATTTTGTTAGAGAATGGTCCCGGCATGCAGGTACGATTTAATAATACCCCCACAGATTTCGAATTCAATAATTTTGAGAGCTTTCAAAGAGATAATGAAGAGGATGATTCGATTTTTTATAATAAGCCAAGACTAACTGCTCATATAGATTCTAAATGTCACGAAAATTTGGTTAAGACCTATGAAAGAATATTACCTCCAAGTGGTAAGCTTCTTGATCTTATGAGTAGCTATCAATCTCATATACCAACTGATAGAGAATATTATGTAATAGGATTAGGGCTTAACTCTGAGGAAATGAGGAATAATAAAAAACTTAATAAATTCATAGTTCACGACTTAAATAAAGATCCTTGCTTACCATTTGAGAAAGAGGAGTTCGATATCATAGTTTGTGATCTTGGAATTGAATATGTAACAAAACCTTTCAAGTTGATTTCGGAGATCAAAAGAGTATTGAAAACTAAAGGTATTGTAACCTTCAGTTTCTCTAATAGATATTTTCCTCCTAAAGTTATCAAGATCTGGATTGATCTACATGAGTTTGAGAGGTTAGGATATGTTTTAGAGCTTTTATTAAGAAACGGAGGATTTCAAAACTTCAAGACTTTTTCCTATAGAGGCTATGACCGCCCAAAAGATGACAAATACTTTGGTTATACTTTTTTGTCTGATCCTCTTTATATTGTTAGTGCAACAAAGGAGTAGTTTTTTCAAAAAGAGACTAAGGGTAAATCATGATTTGTGAATCCTCTCTCGGGTATTTGCTCAGGATAAAGATGACCCTTTTAGCAACACAATATTATCTATAGAAGGATGATTTTGAGATGTGGAGCATTAGAATGAGGGCTTCAAAATCTATTTTAGCTGAAGGCAGCGGGAATGGGGAAGTAGAGGAAGTACATATCTCAGGAGCAGAGGGTCTATGGAATGAAGAAGAGATTTTGAAACTATTAGAGCAATATTTGATTAGAGCTTTGAACCATTCAAGGGGTAAACCAGACAAAATTTTTTTTACCTTAGAGAAAATTAATGAAGCTATTATTAAAGTCCCACCTCTTCCAGTTCGTACTCTTATTTGCAACTCACCTGAGGAAGCAAAGGAGTTGATAACAAATAAACTGCTATCTTTGGGTATCTCACAAAGGGCTATTGAAGCAGGCTTAGGAATTCTTCTTTCTTCCACTATAATGAGAGGTGCCGCTTTAATAAAGAGTAATACTGGTACTTTAAGTGTTCCTGATCACCATAGAGGGGTGAGAGTTTCAAGGCTGGGTATTGATAATGAAACAAGATATAGGATAGAAAAAGAGATGTCAGAATTGAATGTTGATAAAAGAAGGGTTATAGAAGCCTTAACTTTAGCTTCAAAAGTTGCCCATCATAAAGACATCGTTGCAGAAGTATGTATTTCCGATGATCCCGATTATATAACTGGTTATTTAGCTTCAAAAGATTTAGGTTATCTTCGGATACCAAATATTAAGAGGCTTGGTGAGATGCACGGTGGGAGAGTTTTCTTTATCAATGAAGATAGTAATTTAAAAGAACTGATTTATTATTTGGAGAAGACCCCTGTTCAGATATTTGGCTGAATTTATCAAAATATTAGGATGAAACAAGATTATAATTATAAACTTATTTCTGGAAACATTGTTGATGTTTTAAGGAATGAAATTTTTCCTGGAACTCTCGTGATAGATGGTGAAAGGATAGTAGATATACAAAAAAATTATGAAAGAAGTTCTCACTATATTCTCCCAGGCTTTGTTGATTCCCATCTTCATGTTGAGAGCACTCTACTCGTTCCTTCTGAACTCGCTCGTATAGTCTCGGTTCATGGGACAATCGCCATTGTTTCAGATCCACATGAGATTACTAATGTTTTAGGTACAGAAGGAGTTAAATATATGTTGGAGGATTCAAAGAGGGTCCCGGTGAGGTTCTATTTTGGTGCTCCACCCTGCGTCCCTGCTTCAGAATTTGAGACAGGTGGTGCCGTCATTGGAGTTGAGGAACTGGAGGAGTTATTTAAGCTAGAGGAGATTAAATATTTAGCGGAGGTGATGAATTTCCCCGCTGTAATTAATAGAGACTTGGAAGTCATAAAAAAGATTGAACTGGCAAAGAAATATAAAAAAGCTATCGATGGACATGCTCCTAAATTAAGAGGTCTTCCCCTCAGCCAATATATCTCCGCTGGTATTTCTACAGATCATGAGTCTTTGGACAGAGATGAGGCTTTAGAGAAGATTAACTTAGGGATGAAGATAATGATCAGAAAGGGCTCAGCAGCAAGGAATTTCGATGAATTTGTTACTATAATCGAAGATTATCCTTACGATTGTATGTTTTGCACCGATGACATTAATCCTAAGGATTTGCTGAAAGGTCATATTAATTTATTGGTTAAAAGAGCATTAGAATATGGAATTGATTTAATGAAGGTCCTAAGAGTTGCCTGTGTGAATCCAGTTTTGCACTACAATCTTGATGTGGGGCTATTACAAAAAGGTGATCCTGCTGATTTTATAGTTGTTGATGATTTAGTAAACCTAAATATCCTTGAAACTTATAGCCGTGGGAGATTAATAGCCTCTAAGGGTGTCACTACTCTTCAGCGGCAATCTCCCAGATTGATAAATAATTTTCAGGCCGATTATAGAAACCCAAATGATTTTCTTATACCTGTAAAGGGAAGTAGGATAAAGGTTATTGAAGCCTTAGATGGTCAACTCATTACAAATAGGGTTATTTTGAAACCTAAAACTTTCAAAGGATATGCTATTTCGGATATCGATAGAGATATTCTAAAGATAGTGGTAATCAATCGTTATCATCAAAATGTTAAACCTTCCTTAGGTTTTGTAAAGGGGTTTAACTTGAAAAAAGGAGCTATGGCTTCAAGTATTGCCCATGATTCCCATAATATAATTGCCTTAGGTGTGACGGATGAGGAACTATGTCGAGCTATAAATCTTGTTATAAAAGCTAATGGAGGCATGAGTGTTGTCTCAGAGGATGAAGATTTTTTTCTTCCTCTTCCAGTTGCAGGTTTAATGAGCGATTTGGATTATTATCAAACAGCCCATAAATATGCTGAGATTTGCAGCAAAGCTAAGAAAATTTTAGGCTCAACTCTTGAGTCTCCCTTTATGACTCTCTCTTTTATGGCTTTAACAGTAATACCAACATTGAAAATCAGCGATAAGGGACTATTCGATGTAGAGCTTTTCAAGTTTGTAGAACTATTTACTGATTAGCTCAAAGCTCTATTTAATCATTAGGAATTAACAGAATTTTTGAATACTTTGTTGAGCGAGCTAATCCCCTCTTTTAAAATTTTTACAGATTTAATTTTTTTTAATTTAAAGAGCTCCAAGTATTGTCTTAAATTCTAGCTCCTTTACTTTTAGCTCTCTGGAAACCTAACGATGCAAAGGTCTATTCTAAGACGGTAATGTCAATACTTCTGTGTAAATTCCTTTAATGGTTTTCTTCCCCATTGC